>CAMAVD010000127.1 GCA_945861575.1 Akkermansia muciniphila | reverse complement strand
TCCACTGGGTGGAGTTGGAGCGTCAGGTGCGGGTGCGAGGACGGGTGAACCCGCTCACGAGGGCCGATACCGAGGCTTATTTCAAAGGGCGTCCGCGCGGCAGCCAGCTGGGGGCTTGGGTTTCAAGGCAGAGCCAGGTTCTGCCCAATCGCGAGGCTCTGGAGGCCAGACTTGTGGAGGTGGAACAACAGTTCCCAGGGCTGGAGGTTCCACCGCCGCCTCACTGGGGAGGCTTCACGGTCGCTCCACAAACCATCGAGTTCTGGCAGGGACGCCCAAGCCGACTTCATGATCGGTTCCTCTACACTCTCCGGTCCGACTCAACCTGGAAACTCGATCGCCTGGCTCCTTAACCCTTTCACGGCCTCTTGCCCTTGGCACCCCAAGCCAGTGCGCTGAGCGTAGCGAAGGTGCCGACCAGCATCCCGAAGCGAGCAGACATGGGGGCTGTTTCTGGCGTGGTAATACGCAGGGTGATTTTCAAATCCGCTGTGGTGTCGCTGGCAGGAAACTGTTCTGGCGAGACCTGCGAGAGCCCGGTGGCTTGAAGAATCTCCAGCCGGACGGCTCCCGCGTAGGTCACACGAAAGAGCCCGGCAAAGCGCGCCTCGATTTAGAAAACTGCTCCCATTGGGGTTCCGACGCCCCGAAGTGCCTGAGGTCCCTGGGCCAAGCTGGGGGTCCACCCAAAGAAGCGAGCTTATTGGTTTTTAAGCACTTGCTCGAATTTGACTCTGCCTCAGACGGTCATAAGCGCCCGGGACGTTCGCAGTTGCGCAGGCATCGGCACGCGTGAATTAAGTGGACGCGATGTGGTGCGTTTGGTTTACCGTGGTCCCTCGCTTATATATGCAGCGTTTGCTTTCACTACCGCCTCGAATTGCCCGCGAGTTTAAATCCCTGGAGCCGCAGCGTGCGTCTCAATGGTTTGTGAGCTCGGATCCTGTCGGTGCCAATCTCGGCTCGGGCGGAGGCACTCTGCATCTGCTTCGACAGGCCTGGAAGGCGACGGGGGCAGGACTGAGTTTCTCTGAATGGATTCGCCAGTCCCAGAAGTTGATTGTTCATGCCGGCGGCGAGAGCCGACGCCTTCCGGCGTATGCTGTGATCGGCAAGGCGTTGATCCCCATTCCGGTGGTTCGATGGTCCCATGGTCAACGACTCGACCAGACGCTTTTGGATTTGCAGCAATCCTGCTACGAACGACTTCTGGTCCAGTCCTCCGCCCGTGGACGCGTCATGATTACCAGCGGGGATGTGCTTCTCCGTTACGGTGCCACACTCCCTAAATTTCCTGAGGTGGACGTTCTGGCTCTGGGTCTTTGGGTCAAACCGGAGCAGGCGTCGCATCACGGTGTTTTCTTTTGTCCCCGCCGCGATCCCCAGCAGTTCACTTTTTTTCTCCAAAAGCCCTCAGTGGATCAGATCCGCGAGCTGAGCGTTGATAATCTGTTTCTGGTGGATGTGGGGGTGTGGATTCTGAGCGAGCGGGCCCTGGCGGTGCTTGAGAAGAAGTGCGGTGATCCTATTCGGCGTTACGAGCTGTATGCGGACTTTGGATTGGGACTTGGAACGGATGCCGTGCAGAAGGATCCGGATGTCAATGCCCTCACCTCGGCGGTCGTCCCGCTTCCCGCAGGCGAGTTCTATCATTTTGGAACCAGCCGAGCGCTGATCGAATCGGTGGCCACCCTCCACAATGTGGTGCTGGATCAGACGCAATGGGGGCAGGCAACCGCAGCGACGCATCCTGACGTCCATCTTCAGAACTGTCGCTTCGCACCGCCGCGTTCTCCTGCGCACTCCACCCTGTGGGTGGAAAATGCCAGCGTTCCAAGCACCTGGACGCTCGCCCATGATCATGTTCTTACCGGCGTGCCTGACAACAACTGGAGTTTAACTCTGCCCCCCGGGGTTTGCCTCGACTTTGTTCCCGTGGGTGGAGAGCGCTGGTGCCTGCGCTTCTATGGGATCGATGATCCGTTCCGGGGCGACGTATGGTTGGGCCAGTCAGCGCGCGATTGGTTCGTGCGCCGTGGACTGGACCCGGTATCTGGGGATCTACAGAAAGCGCCGATTTTCCCCGTTCTTCCACTGGCCGACTGGAATGCCGAGTTGATTCAATGGCTGATTTCTGGAACCGACACCCGGTATGCGGATCATTACCTCAAGGCGGAGAAGCTCTCGGCAGAGACGCTGATGGATCGCGCTGATGTTGACACACTGGCTCTTCAGCGAAGCCGAAACCTTAAGGAATCGTTGCTGCCCCTGGCTCGCAACTATCGGCAGAGCATTTTTTATAAATTGGATCTCGAAGCAACCGCTCACCTGTACGCCGACAGCCACTCCGAACTCCCCCCAGAGTTACCAAGTCAGCCCTCCGTGGAAACTATGAAACGGGTGCAGGACGCCATGTTTCGAGGCGCGGTTTTGCGTCACCGGTCCCAGCCGGAGGCAGATGCCTGGGAATCCCAGGCCTTTGCCCTGCTGCAAGAGGGCATTGTGCGCGAGGCCGAGTTGGCTCCCGTCAGTCCTGAGTGTCGCATTGTGGACGATCAGATTATCTGGGGACGCAGTCCGCTCCGTCTGGATCTGGCGGGAGGATGGACGGACACCCCTCCCTACTGCCTTCAATTCGGTGGCAAGGTGGTCAATGTGGCGGTGGACTTGAATGGGCAACCTCCCATCCAGGTCTTCGCCAGACTCAGCGATCGACTCGAGTTGGTCATACGATCCATCGACATGGGAGTGGAGGAGCGCATTCGAACCCACGAGGAGCTCATGTCCTTCACCCAGATTGGCAGCGGGTTCACCATCGCGAAGGCCGCGTTTGCACTGGCCGGATTTCTGCCTCGCTTCAGCGCCCATAGGGGGGGCACGTTGGAATCTCAGCTCCGCGAGTTTGGCGGTGGGATTGAAATCTCGCTGCTCAGCGCCGTCCCGAAGGGGTCGGGCCTGGGAACCAGCAGTATTCTCGCGGCGACGGTTTTAGGAACCTTAAGCGAGTTGTGCGGTCTGAATTGGAATCATCAGGATCTCTTCCGAAGAACCCTCGCGTTGGAGCAGTTGCTGACCACGGGCGGTGGTTGGCAGGATCAGGTCGGGGGTGTGCTGAATGGGTTGAAGTATATTGAGACCGAGCCCGGACTCTCGCAGATCCCCACGATTCGCTGGCTGCCCGCCTCCCTTCTCGCGGGGCAGCACGTTCTCCTCTATTACACAGGGGTGACACGCGTTGCGGCCGGAATTTTACGACAGATCGTCCGCAAAATGTTCCTCAACGAACGCAACACGCTGGAGATCTTGAACGAGATCGGAGCCCATGCGCGGCAGACGGCCGACGCCCTCCAGAAAAACGAGTGGGACGCGGTGGGAAACGCGCTTCGGAAAAGTTGGGAACTCAATCAGCGTCTGGATGAAGGTACCAATCCACCTGCGATTCGCTCAATCTTCGACTCCGTGGAGGACTATCTGGCAGGCGCGAAACTGCTCGGAGCAGGCGGGGGAGGCTATATGCTGATGGTGGCCAAAGACCTTGAGGCTGCCCGCAGGGTCAAGGAGACCCTCGCCAGAACACCGCCCTCGTCCAAGGCGCGATTCATTGATCTGCGAGTGTCTGAGGGCGGTTTCCAGGTGACTCGCAGCTGACTGCTCCGAAATAGGGATATCCTGGAGACTGAAACGGTCCGGCAATGACTCGAGACTCCGAAGAAATATCCCCAAAATCCTGCTGCACCTTACCGAGGTCTTAGTGCCTCAAGGATTGAGTCGGCGTCGTAGACGCATCCTCCCCAGGTGCCACCGCTGACGGCTTGAAGCGCTGCCCAAATGCGGGTGTCGTCCGGAAGTCGGGGGTGCGCGGCGAGAGAGGGGTGTGGTTCGCGGGTGCGGAGCAGAGCGGCCCCTTGCTCCACTGTCAGCGGTTCGTTCGCTTCGCCGACGAAGTCCAAGCTGCCTTCCAGGCGATGGCGGTCGATCACGATCCGGATGCGATCTCCGTCGCGCAGTCGACCGATGGGGCCTCCTGCGAGCGCCTCAGGTCCCACATGGCCGATACACGCCCCGGTGGACACCCCCGAGAACCGTGCGTCGGTCACCAAGGCAACGTGCTTGCCAAAGGGCAGATGCTTCAGGGCCGAGGTGAGCTGATAGGTCTCCTCCATTCCGGTTCCAATCGGACCGCAGCCAGCCAGGATCAGGATGTCCCCTTCCTGAATGCCGCCTTTCTTAATGGCGTCGATGGCGGCCTTCTCGGACATAAACACCCGGGCCGGGCCTTCTTTGCGATAGACCCCATCGGCATCCACCACGGAGGGGTCGATGGCGGTGCTCTTGATCACGGCTCCATCCGGGGCGAGGTTGCCACGTGGGAATGTCACGGTGCTGGTGAGTCCGCGCTCTCGGGCACGGTCTGGGGCCAGGATGACATCGTTGGGCGACACTCCGTCCTGCGCTTGGAGGATTTCTCGAAAACGTTGTCGGCGTTCCGATTTCTCCCACCACACGAGATTCTCAGCGAGGGTGGAGCCGGTGACGGTCATCACGGAGGTGTCGATCAGGCCAAGGTCGCGCAAATACAGCATCACCTCGGGTACCCCTCCGGCAAGAAAGGCTCGGATGGTAGGGTGATGCGTCGGGCCGTTAGGAAGCACATCGACGAGGCGAGGGACTCGCCGATTGATCTCGATCCAATCCTCGACTCCGGGGCGGGGCAGTCCGGCGGCGTGAGCGATGGCAGGGATGTGGAGGAGCAGATTGGTCGATCCTCCGAAGGCTGCATGAACCGCCATGGCGTTTCGAATGCTAGCCGGACTGAGGATGTCTCGCATTTTTAGGCCCGCAGTGTGAAGGCGGTGCACGGCACGGGCGGAGCGAGTGGCGAGATCGGTCCAGACGGGCTGTCCGGACGGAGCCAGGGCGGAGTGGGTCAAGGCCATGCCCAGGGCTTCCGCGACGACTTGAGCGGTGGCGGCGGTGCCCAGGAACTGACACCCACCGCCTGGGGAGGCGCACGCTCGACATCCGAGATCGGCTGCCTCTTGCAGCGTCACCAGTCCATGCGTGTAGCGCACGCCAAGCGTTTGCACCTTGCCTGCATCTTCTCCGTCTTCGGGTGGAAGTGTGACCCCGCCCGGCACGATGATCCCGGGAAGGTCGCGGGCACCGGCGAGGGCCATCATCATGGCGGGAAGGCCCTTGTCGCAGGTGGCGATCCCAATAACACCCGCCCGTACTGGCAGGGAACGGATGAGGCGGCGGAAGACGATCGCGGCGTCGTTGCGATAGGGAAGGCTGTCGAACATGCCTTCCGTTCCTTGTGTCCGGCCATCGCAGGGATCGGAGCAGAAGCCCGCGAATGGCACGGCTCCCAGTTTTCGGATCTCGCGGGCAGCCTCCTCGACTAGAAGTCCGATTTCCCAGTGTCCGGTGTGATATCCAAGGGCGATCGGTTTCCCGTCGGGCGCGCGCAGGCCGCCGAGGGTGCTGAGAATCAGGAAAGGTTTGCGGCCGACTTCACTGGGATCCCAGCCCATCCCGACATTTTGGGTGAGGCCGAAGAGATCGCCGCTGGGGCGATCTCGCAGGAACTCCGGTGTTAGCGGCAGGCTTCCCTTGGGGCCGGGCGCTTTGGAGAGCAACCGGTAGACGTCTGGGGTCGACGCATCCATCACATTCAGATCCACGCTCATAGATTGCGGCGACGCTGCCACGAACAGGTGGCGATGTCGACCTCTAGCAGGCCAGCGGCCTTAGCCGAAACGATGAGGTCAGACTTTAACGCAAAGGCGCAAAGGCGCAAAGACGCCAGGAAAAAAAGGCCGGAGGGGGGCCTGTTCGATTCGCACTGTTTGTTACATAGCTCGCGCTCTATCCGTTCCCAGATTGCGCCATTGAGTCTTGGCGTTAATGCTTTTGGTCGGGAGCCTGAAGGAAAGCGACGACGTCTCGAAGGTCTTGCGGGGACATCGAAGCTTCCAGGCCTTCGGGCATCAGGGAGTTGCCGGTGAATTCCATTTTTAATATCTGCGAGCGGTCCAGTGTCAGGCGGGCTCCCTGTGGCTGCCGCAGCACCACGGCGCTCGCGCTCTCCGAGTCGAGAAGGCCGATGTGCATTTCGCCATCACGCGTCTCGCACTGAACACTCACAAAGCTAGGGTTCAGCGCCATGTTGGGGTCGAGGATGTTGGAGACCAGATCTTCAACGCTCCGATGTCCTTGAGCCGTCAGATTGGGTCCAACGGCCGCCCCCAGACTTCCCACCTGATGGCAGAGGGCACAGAGGCGGGCGAACACCTCACGGCCTCGGGTCGCATCCCCGGAGCGAGGCAGCTTGACGAGCCAATCGTCCACCAGCTGCTTTCGATTGCTGTATTCCTCGTCGCTAAAGAAGCGGGCGGCGCGCTTCTGATTCTCGGTGGAGGCGTGCCGCAGCAGCTGCCGTCGCTGCTCCAAATCCAGGCTGATCTCACCCGGATGAATCTGCGAGGTTTCCAACGCTTTCAGGAGAGAATCATGCCAGGCTTTGCGGTAGCTCAAAGCCTGCACGATCTCAGGTCGAAGGCGGGGGGACAGCGTGCGCCATTGGCTGAGCAGGGAGGTGGCTACGTCGGGAGCCTGACTTCGCTTGAGCACGCCCCAGGCCGCCGTCTGAACCTCCGGGGGTTCGCTGGGGCGCAGCAGGCTGAGGAGCACCGGCTGGGCCTGCCGGGGATCGGCCATGCTCAGGAGACGAATCTGCGCGCTGCGTCGGGTCGGGGGAGATTGAGGGTTTGTGGCGGCCGACAGAGCGTCCGCAATCAAACGGTGCTGACGCGGGCCGGCTGAGAGTCCCCAGCGGCGAGTCAGCTCCAGCACGGCGCCGATCACCTCGGGATCTTCAGAGTCGAGCAGTGCCTCCAACGCTGAATTCAAACCGGCCGTATCTGATTTTATCTTCGCGTCGGTGGGCAGACCGGCTCCCAAGCCTTCCAGGACGGCGGCTCGAAGGGTGTTCGTGAGGTAGGAACGGTTCAACTCGCGAAGAAGCGCCTCGGTTGACTTGGTTTTCTCTGAGGTCCATTGACGCCCCACGACATAAGCGAGCTCCTTCAGCCCCTCCTTGAGAACGGTTGGCTCGCGAGCCAAAAGGTCCTGGTCAATCAGGGTCGCATTGAGGAGTTCGCTCGCTCCCTGCCGGAGGCCAATCAGTGCGGCAACGCGGGACCAGCGCCAGACAAGATCGCGCTTCCACAGGCGGCGTAAGGCGACGTTGGCCACCTTATCCTCGGGTAGTAGCCGTCCTACAGTGAGCGCCGCCTGGAAGCGCACCCTGGGGTGGGCGTGGTCGAGGGCGGCCAGCACGCGTCCCCGGATACGTCCCAGGTCAGCGGGGTGGAGTTCCGCGATCTGCAGTGCGTTTTCCACCAAGCCGGGATGCGTCTCTGTCAGTAGGGCGTTCAAATCTTCTGCCCGAAGACGCTTGAGGCCTTGCAGTGTCCAATACGCATGGAGCCGACCCTGGGGTGTTCCTGCGATGCGCGCATAGTTCCGTAAGGCTGACTCGATTCGACCATCGCCTCTCTCGACGAGAAGGCGCTGGGCGGTGAAGCGCCACCAGGGGTTGCCATCGCCCAGCTGGGGGAGGAGTTCCTTGGAGCTGAGTCGGTCGGCGCGAACCTCTGCAAGGGGCAGGCCTCCTTTGGGAGTGATCCGGTAGATTCGCCCCCGATCCTCGCCCGCTCTGAGATCCAGGCGTGCTTTCACTTTGCGCGGTATATAGTCCGGGTGCTCGATGACATCCCGCTGCATGTCGAGCAGGTAGAGGGCTCCATCGGGGCCCACCTCGAGGCCGACGGGGCGGCAGGTCGAATCACGGCTGGCGAAGAACTCGCTCTCGATTTCGCCTTTTGAACGAGTAGCACGGTAGATCGGACCGTCCTCCACCAGGAGATCCCGGTGGATGAGATTGCCGACCACGTCGCAGACTGTGACGCTGCCCGGCAGATCTCCGGGATAGGAACTCATTCCTATGAAGCCCAGGCCGCCGGCCGACGAGAAATAGCCCGCTTGCTCTGGATGGTTGACCCGCGTCTCCGCCTGCGAGAGGGGATAGATGCGGGCCATGTCTCCGTGATCGGAGATGCTGACCGTGCCTTCTACCGGAAAGAGGTGGGTTGCGTCCTCCAGGTAGTGTGAGCCGAGGACCTGCTGCTGGATATGGTTGATGTTGTAGGTGCCGAATCGATGGCCCCAGTCATCGAATACCAAACCGAAGCCGCCGCTGGTAGGGAAGGAGCGCTGGAGGTCCCTGGCTAGAGGGTCCAGGCTAAAGTCGCTGTCCTTGAGATCGAGGATTCGCTCGGGAGCTTTCGGGCTAGCTAGGCGTCCGCCGTTGCCGCCGTTCACTCCGTGGATCCGGTTGTCGAGCCCCCAGCGAAATCCGCTCAGATTGCTATCCGTCACTCCGAGCTTGAATCCCTGAACCACGACCTCCCTCACATCGGCCTTCCCGTCCGAATTCGTGTCCTTGAGGAAAAGGATCTCTGGTGGAGCGGCTACCAGCACCCCACCATTCCAGGCGAGGATGGAGGTGGGGAAACTGAGGCCTTCGGCGAAGAGCGTGCTTTGGTCTACCCGGCCATCGTGATTGGTGTCGACCAGCATTCGAATGGTCCCGCCGGGACGTCGACCCGGGCCTACGCCGAGCGGGTAGTCGCGCATCTCGACCACAAAGCAGCGGCCCTGGGCATCGAAGGTGAGAGCGACCGGATCCACCACGTCTGGCTCGGCTGCATAGAGATGCATTTCCAAGCCAGGGTGGAGTTCGAAGGAAGGAGCGGTCGCGGCCTGCGCACTCTGAGACAGGGCTAGTAGGCAGGAAAGAATCCCACCTTGTCGCGCGTAAGAGGAAAGCGACGCCATACACGGAGACACTGAGGGAGCTTTAGCTCAGAGAAAATAGAAAATGAAGGCGACCGTTGGGACGAGCCTCGAAGGCTCTCGAATGGTGTTCCTGATTCCTGAAGGTAATGGGTGTTCTGAAAGTCTTGGACACACAAGGATGATCACGCCGTTAGTACTTGTGGAATGAGAGTTGAAGCTGCCACTGTGGGTAACGATGTGCGCCAGCTCTCGGCTCTTAATCAAGATGAACGTCGTTGTGAAACACTTTTCTTCCAGACGCCGCCCTGAAGGTCCGCAGAGGTGGTCGGCCGTTCTGAATTCCGCTGAGTGGGTGCGGGCGCTGTGCTGCCTTCTGGTGCTCCTACTAGGGAACCCCACGGCTGCCCCTGCTGCCATCGAATACAGTGGGCCAACTCAGATCGTCATCAGTGGTATCGCGCGGCGCTCGGTGGAGCTTGATGTCAATAGGGACGGTATCGATGACTTTTACATGTTTTCTGAGGGGGGCTTCAATGGCTGCTGCAACTCAGAGCTCGTTCCTAGCGTAACTGGTCACGGAGTTGCTTCCGTTCCTAACAGTTTCTACGTGACGAGATTTGCACCGGGTAGTGTTATCGGAAGTGATCTACTGTTCGTGAGCGGTACGATGGCGAACGTTGGTCCTGCCGACCGCAGGCCGCCCCATGAGGGGAATTTCGTGGATTAGTGGGGATTCCTAGGGCTGCGGCTTCGGGTGAACGGGCATACGCATTACGGATGGATGGAGGTTGTTGGTTTAACGGATTTTCTCAATACAAACTACGTGATGACGGTGCATGGGTGGGCGATGGAGAGTGAGCCCGACCGATCTATTCTGGCTGGGTATACTGGCCGTTCACCCGTTGGCCCAGAAATCCGTGTGGATTCGCCTGATGGAGCAGGTCCTGTCGGTGGCGGTTACCTCCTTGATTTCGGACGAGTTGATATGGGTGAAGTCAGTCAGCAAAAGCAACTCACGATCACGAATGTCGGTGACCAGCCACTTCACTTGACTAGAATCGTTATGGGGGGTGCAAACCCTGATGACTTTACCATAAACTTGTCTGGTTCGACGACACTCAATCCGCACTCCGGCAGAGTTCTGAGTGTTTTTTTCTCCCCCAGCGCCCACGGTCCACGCTCCGCGGTGATCCAGCTTTTCAGCAACGATGCTGACGAAAGTCTATTGGAAGTTGCACTATCAGGTTTTGCTAAAAGGCTCCCAACCTTGACAGTGGACAGCTCTCTCCGGCTGACCGTTGATGGCAGTCCTGGCAGCCATCACACACTCGTGAGTCGCGCGAGCTTGGACGAAGGGCCAGCATGGGAAACGTTGGCGAATCTGACCCTCGATCACACAGGGACGGCAGTCATCAACTTGTCTACGGATTCTCCTGGGACTCGTTTCTACAAGCGATTCCAACCGACGGGTCTTGCCCTCGTTGCAGCTGGATCCTTTCAGATGGGAAGCCCTCTCTCCGAATTGGAACGGAGCCCGATAGAGGAGCAATATTTGGTGACTCTCACGCACTGGCTTTGGATGGGAATTCACGAGGTGACACAAGCGGATTATCTCTCGGTTGTCGGGAGCAATCCCAGCTTTTTCAAGAATGGGGTGAAAGCGCCGAGCCCAGGGCTGGGTGGTGCTGTTTCCAATGCTCTCCACAGTCCCGTGGAGCAGGTGAGTTGGTCGGATGCTACGAACTATTGCGCGCTATTGACCCGGCGGGAACTAGCTTCCGGACTCATACCTCTTGGCTACGCCTATCGGTTGCCGACCGAGGCTGAATGGGAATATGCCTGTCGAGCTGGGAGCCAGGATAGCTTCCATTTCGGAAAGGGGATTCGCCAGGGTTTGGCGAACTTCCAAAGCCGATACGAGTACAGCGTCTTGGAGGGGACTCAGGTCAAATCCAGCAATACCTTGATCAATCGTCCGGTCGAAGTAGGGAGTTTTGAGTCAAATCCTTTCGGATTATACGATATGCACGGGAATGTTTCCGAATGGTGCTCTGATCAATACGATAGTTACCCCCAGGATACGGTAGTTGACCCTCAGGGACCTGCCTTTGGGGTTGGACGTGTTTATCGGGGGGGCGGGTGGGATTCTCTTGGGAGTGAGTGTCGCTCGGCCTCCCGCTTCTACTTTGCAAGTGGAATCCGTGTCAGCAATATCGGCTTCCGTGTCGTCCTAGGACCAGTCCGATGAATGCCTTGTCGATGCCTTGATATCCGCCCAGGTAGAAGGCAATCGCGCGCGCAGGCTCTGTTGAAGCCTCTCGCCCATTCGCAGTGCACCACCGTGCGTGAGCTCATGTCTCGTCCGTTAGACGTCGTTTCCAGGTTGATTCTGGGGCTGAAGTGGGGAGTATGGGGCGGGGCTGCTGGCCGTGACCGCCCTTCTATGCCCATCTACGAGTACGCCTGTCCACGCTGCCGGAAGATTTTCAGCTTTCTTTCCAAGAAGTTGAATCCTTCCGCTGTGCCCGCATGCCCTAAATGTGGGGGGCGCCGCCTGGCCAAGCAGATGAGTCGCTTCGCCTTAGGCAAGGCTGGCGGTGAGGAAGAGACTGGAGCTGGAGGGGCAGGTGACGCGAGCGGGATGCCTGACTTTGACGATCCCAGGGTTTCACGCGCGATGGGCGAATTGGAGCGCGACGCCTTGCAGTTGGATGAGAGCAATCCAAAGCATATGGCTCACCTCCTCCGGAAGATGAAAGGCATCCTTCCCACCGACACGATGCCCAAGGAGTTTGAGAGTGCCATCCGCCGACTCGAGGCGGGTGAGGATCCGGACAAGATCGAGGAAGACATGGGGCCGCTGCTCGATCAGCTGATGGGTTCGCGTGACGCGAAGGGTTCGCCCGCGGAATTCTCCCACGATCCTGGGCTATACGATTTTCAATGAGACCACCGAGAACCAGATCCCAGTCCCAGCCTGCTGGGCAGCGAGACCCCTTTGAGCCCCTCGATGAGAGGGCTGCCCCGCCTCCCCAGTCCAGCTTTTCCAGGATCAGCTCCCTTGCGTTGCAGGTCCTCCGCAAGGCTTCTGCCGAGTTCCCGGCCGATATGGTGCTGCGCGACATCCTCCGGCAGCAGACCGGCTTGGGGCGCGACGAGGCCCAGCGGGTGTCTGAGAAAGTCTTCGCCTATTATCGCTGGAAAAACTGGTATCCCGCCCATGCCGCGATGGAGGAGGTTCTGGAACAGGCCGATGAGCGCGACTGGCGCTTTGTCTCCCAGGCGAAGGATCTGCCCGTGGCGGAGCTTTTGGAGAAGGCGATTCCTGAATGGGCGCAACGTCATCTTGAGTGCAAGCCCGAGTGGCTGCGCACCCTTCAGCGGCGTCCCGCTCTTTGGCTGCGGACCAAGGAGTCCACCATCGGCTTGGTCAAAGCGACTTTTCCTGACTGCCATGCAGGAAGCCTAGCACTCTGTCCGACAGCGTTGGAGTACGCCGGGCCTGAAGATCTGTTTCGCTCGGCGCTCTTCCACGAGGGAGCCTTCGAGTTGCAGGATATTGCCTCGCAGGCGGTGGGCGCGCTTTGTGCCCCGCAGCCTGGAGAGACCTGGTGGGACGCCTGCGCTGGGGAGGGGGGCAAGCTGCTGCATCTCTCCGACCTGATGCAGAACAAGGGGCTCATTTGGGCGTCGGATCGTGCGGAGTGGCGGCTGCAAAAGCTGAAGCGACGCGCGGCCCGTGCCGGGGCGTTCAACTATCGGAGCGCCCTGTGGGATGGCGGAAAGAAATTACCGACCAAGACCCTTTTTGACGGCGTGCTGGTCGATGCCCCGTGCAGTGGCATCGGTACCTGGCAGCGCAATCCGCACGCGCGCTGGACCACGACCGAAACCGATGTGCAGGAGTTGGCGGAAGTGCAACTGCGCCTGCTCCGGCATGTCAGCCGTGGGGTGAAGCCTGGAGGGAAGTTGGTGTACTCCGTCTGCACGCTCAGTCGTGCGGAGACCAGTGAGGTGTGCATGGCGTTTGAAGCATCGGTGCCCGGTTTCGAGCCGATGCCCTTGGCTGGGGAGCTTGATTTGGAGAATCCGTCTGCTTCCCAGGTCTGCATCTGGCCGCAGGATATTGGCGGCAACGGAATGTTCGTCGCCGCTTGGCGTCGCGTAGTGGGGACTCCGGTAGTTGGGACTCCGGTTGCGTTGAGCTAGGATTCGTGAGAGAGTGTAAGCGGTTAATCCGTCAAACAGCAGAAGGTGTGCTTCTGCCATTCACTGGTCAACCGTGGGAACCAACCGACCAAAGAACGGATTTTCCTACTTCAGCGATCCCCAGTGGACCAACTCCCCCACCCGGTTCTACCGGCTCCGCTCCCCTTGATGAGGACTCGGGCCATTCTCCCTTTTTTATGAAATGGGTCTCACGCAAAGCACGTGGTTATGGTCTCGAAACGATCATCGGAATCCACTTCGACCACGGACGCGGGTGCAGGCTTCCAGTGCTCGAGATCGTTCGAGAACTGCTGCTGCTCCATCTGAGTAGGGCGGTTCGAGTCCCCTGTAGGCGACGACGTGAGGAGGCTTTCCCCGATTCGCGTTGGAACCTACCCCGCTCGCCCGAGGCCTCCTCACGTCGTCCCCTACATTCGGAGGCTCGAGTCCCTGTAGGAGACGACGTGAGGAGAACCCCAGTGACGCCTTTCTCCATGCGTCGTCGAACACAGGCGTAATTACTTGAGACGCTGCGTATATATGCGGCTGGCCAGGTAGCGATGTTTTGGTACAGTCCGCTCATGGATCTGACATCTAAAGTCGCACTGATCACCGGTGGAACGAAGGGCATTGGCGCCGCAACAGCCATCGAGCTGGCGAAGGCGGGAGCCGACATTGCTATCGTTGGTCGCAACCAGGATGAAGACGCGGCGAATACCCAGAGGCAGATTGAAGCGCTGGGCCGCCGATGTGAATTCATCGAGGCGGATTGCGCGAAGCCAGCGGAGAATGCCCATTGTGTTCAAGAGGCTGCTCGCAGGCTGGGGCGAATCGACGTGCTGGTTCACTCGGCGGGCGGGCCGGTCAATGGCAAACTGCTCGAGCTCACCGAAAGCGATTGGTATG
>CAMAVD010000126.1 GCA_945861575.1 Akkermansia muciniphila | reverse complement strand
ACGAACAATCCTTCCGGCAGCGTCGCCTGAATTGCAGCGACCGAAAACTGCCAATGCAGGAACAGCAAGTCCCGCCACGCCTGATACATGACGGGACTCTCTATCGGTCGCACCCTCGCCGCCAGACGCTGCGGTATGTCGGGAACGCGTGGGTTGATCTCACTGGATGTCATACTGAAGCGACGTTAGCTGAGAAGGCAGCCGAAAACAAATGATCAAGATGACCAGGTAAATCCCGACTTTGAGTTGCACCGCGCGCGATTTGCATCAAACATGTCCTGGGCATGGAGTCATCGGAACAGAATACAGATGTGTTAATCATCGGCGCAGGAATGGCCGGGTTGACCGCGGCGGCGGACTTGCAGCGCGCCGGTCGCCGCGTGCGCGTGCTCGATAAAGGCCGCGGCGTGGGCGGACGGATGGCGAGCCGGCGCATTGGCGAGGCCAGCTTTGATCATGGGGCGCAATTCATCACAACCCGCGATCCGCGTTTTGTATCCGCCCTGGAGGATTGGCGACAGACTGGAGTCGTCGAGGAATGGTGTCGCGGTTTCGAGCCGACAATCAGATGAAGGGTATTTCGGCCAAGCCTGCCGTCACGATCCACGCCACGCACGCCTTCAGCCTGGAGCATTGGGATGGCGACCGACCGGCGAGCGGTCGGCTGCTGCTCGAAGCCGCGGCGGAATGGCTGGGTGCGGGAATCAAGACTTTTCAAATCCATGGCTGGCGTTACAGCAAACCGATGCGCGTGGAGACGCAAGCCTGCGTGATTTTGAACCAGTTTCCGCCGCTGGTCTTGGCCGGCGATGCCTTTGCCGGACCAAGAGTCGAGGGGGCGGCACTGTCGGGTTGGGCGGCCGCGGAGGCTATTTTGAAATCCACTTCATGAACCTACTGCCTAAAAGCAAATGTGGGGACTCTTCAGCGTGTCTGAAACTTATTTGATTATGCGCGCGGGGAGGGGGCAAAACCTGCTCTCAAAGATCTGCCTCCGGTGCCAACGACTGTTCGCCTGGCTTAAAAACTGGCTGCGCGATTGGAAAATTGTCCTCTCTTGCAGCGATGCCTGCCGCCGCGGAAAATTTGCTAACCTTCCATGATGCCGCTGCTCGTCATTCATTTTGCGGTCACCTGGGCGCTCGTCGGGTTGATCTGGACGATCCAGGCAGTGCATTACCCCTTGCTCAAAGATGTGGGACATGAAGGCTTCAGCGCCTACCATGAGCGCCACATGGCGCTCATCGCCTGGGTGGTGGGTCCGCTGATGATGGCGGAAGTCAGCAGCGCGGCTTTACTGCTCTATCTTGGTCAACGCTCGGTGCTGTTTGGGATCAGTCTTGGTGTATTGGCTCTGATCTGGGGTTCCACCTGGCTTTGCCTCATACCTCTGCATCGGAAACTCAGCCATGGATATGATGCCCCGACCGTCCAACGCCTTGTGCGCGCCAATATCTGGCGGACGGTTGGCTGGACCGTTCGTGGACTGTGTCTTGCCGCACTTCTTCTATCAGGCTTAAACTAGCTCCCAGTGCCATCGATCTTCCATGCCAGCACCCCGCTCCGCGCCAGCGTGGAGACCATGTTTGAATTCCACAGCAATCCGCGCAATTTACCCGAAGTGATGCCCCCAACGTTGAAGTTGGTGAGCCTCAAAACGGATGGGCCGGCCCAGGAGGGGCACATGATCGAACTGCATTGCCGCGATTGGTGGATTATCCCGATGCACTGGACCTGCCGGTGGAAGACCGTCCAAGCACCCGGTCTGCTGGTGGATGAGATCGTGGAAGGTCCATTCAGCTTGTTCATCCACGAACACCGCTTCGAGAGACGAGGGCCCGCCGAATGCATCATGCATGACACAGTCACCTATCAGTGGGGCCGTGCTTGGTGGGGCAGACTCGTTTCCGAGACCGGCGTGAGGATCTATCTGAATTTGCTGTTCAAATACCGCCATCATCGCACCCGCAAATGGGCGATGACGGCGTGACGTCGGCAGGCACCCACACTCACACTGGGTGTCATTCATCGAGCGCCTACGGCATACCGGGTGGTCAGAATGCCGCGAAACAGAGGTAGGTATTCAGCGCCAGATAGAACAGTGCCGGAGCCGTTTGCAGGAAAGTATCTTTAATTTTAATCCGGACGCCGATCGCGACCAGCATCATGAGGGCGAGGCCCGCCGCCGCCGCGCGCCCCATCCACGGTTGGCTCAGGCCAGCCAGCAAACCCAGCGCTGCGCACAACTGCAATCCTCCAATCAGCGCGCGCTGCGAACCAAAGTGGTAGCGGTCGAACTCCCGTTTTAGGGAGTCCGAGAGAAAGCAAGCCGCGCCGTATCCAAGAAAGGAAATGGCGGAGCAAAGGATCAGAGCGACGTTCAAGAGAGCAAGTATAGATCATGAATCCGAATGCGCATACTTCGTTCGGTCAGAATTAAATGCCTGCCACTTCGCCTTCGCAGCATTTTTCAGGGACTGAAAGCGACTCGCCTCTGCCCCGTGGCGCTCGTCATCACGCGCTGAGGAGTCGATAGTTGACGACCGCTATGATCAGGGCGAGCACCAACATGATCAGCGAGGGTAGCATCTTGAAGACCGGATTCTTCACCCGCAGATGTATCGCAAAAGCGCAGCCTATCAATCCGGCGATACCAAGGCTACCGATCATGGTCAGGGATGGGCGTGGAGTCGCCAACAGCAACAGCAGCGCAAAGGTCAGTTTTAGAATGCCCACCAAATCGCGCAGCCAGTCCGGCAGGCCATACTGTTTGAACTCCTGGATGATGTTGTCGTAACGCACCACCCAGACAAAGAAAATCGAGGCGGCAACCAGAGCTTGCAGAAAGATCGTCAAATCATGCACGACCCAACCCTAAGACGATTCGCTTCCGATGTCATTAGTTTCTAAACCGCAGCCCTGGCGCAGCGACAGGCGGCGCGGACTTGGCAAGCGAACGGTGTCCAAGAATTTGGTTTAGAGTTTAGCGTATAAGACGCGCAGGGAGTCCAGGGCTGAGTCACAGGAAGTCGGAGAGAAGAAGTGGGCACGTAACCATCGGATGAACTTAACGCTCACCTGAGTGCAGCGCAGAAGCCTTTTCATCAGGGTTGGCCAGACATCTTTTCTCTTCTCCACTTCCTTCTTGGCCAACGCGATCCTCTGATTTCTGCGTCGATCCTCCACCTGATTGAGAACGCCAGCCGGAATCAAGACCCGCTGCTCAAAAAGCTGCATCAGATTGTGCACCAAGCACACCAGCTGTCCTTGAACCTGCTTTGCGGTCGCATGGCTGGCCCACGACTTCGTCTCCGAAAGTTTGTTTTTGAATTCGTCGAAGACCTTTTCAATGTTCCATCGCAACCGATAGAGGTGCGCAATCCACCCGGGCTGCAGGGAATGCTCGCTGGTCACAAACTCAAACAACTGCCTCGTGAGGGGATCCTGGTAGCGCACACGGCGCATCATCACGCCTTGAGAAGTGCCGACCAACTGGTCCGCGATGACTCCCACATTGACCGGGTCCTTCCGGTCGAACGCGAAGCCTGAGCACGCCTCCAGCCTCATGTTTTCTTTGACCCGACTGATGAAATAGACCCCGGCTGCATGCTTCCACTTATGCCATTGCTGAAAACTGATACCCGCCTTGTCCCACACCCAGATGACTCTGCGGCCCTTGGTCGCGTTCTGGCGCAGGGTTTCCAGTGGCAGCCTCTTAAGCGCGCGCATGTCGTGCTCGTGTTTGCGGGCCTGCTGATCTGCGCTGGTCAAGTGGACCACACCATAGCTGCGAAGGTTTAAGCCGAAGAAATGCCCGACGGCATGCTTCGTGTCGTCGATGACAGGGTCGTGAGCAGCAGCGCCATGCCAATGCCCATCGCCGGCGTAGACATCGAAACCTTTGAGGGCTTTATCCGTGGAAAGTGCATGGGAGCGCTTGCCCTCGAGGGTCATCACAAGCCTGGTGTTGAGCTCCTGTAATAGAGCCAAACGGCGCGCGCTCTTGAGAGACTCGAAATACGAACTGACTTCCAACGTCATCGGAAGGCGAGTGCCGAACTCCTGGAGGAAGGCACGACCGCTTTTGCATTCGTGGAGAACGCGAGTCAGGGCCATCGATAGCCATTGGGAGTCGGAGATCTTTGGACAAGTCCGCACGTGACGGCAGTCACGCAGGAGCTCAAAGATGGGCTGCAGGAATTGTTGGGAAACAGTGAGGGAAGAAGACGTTTGCATTGAGTGCAATTTTTGGCACCCCCTAACGAGTTAAGCCTTTCCTGAACCAAAAACGCACTTTCTGCGCGCTAAAACGAAAAAACAAAGCTCAAGCGACCCTGGCATAGTCGACCTTGCTGCGCTCATACAGCGCTCAGCACGATGCCTTGTAGCTCGTGTTTCTCAGGAAATTCTTGGACACCGTTCGAGCTACGAGCTGCCCTATTTGGCCAAGAAGTCCCTGCCGGATTGGCAGCGCAAGAACATGCGCAATCCCAACGCACTCCACCCTCCCAGCTACCCTGGCAATCGCGCCTCTCACCACGAAATCACCACGGCACCGACTTTGTCGGCAGCCGTGTTACGGCAGCCAAACGACTCGGTAAAAGGCTGCGTTTTGTGGCAGGGTGGGGTGGAGTAGCAGGGGGTTGAACCCATTGGACAGAATGGTATGCGTGCTGACGGCCGTCCATGACCCGCCCGTCAGGGTGTTCCTCCACTCCAGGCGATAGGTTGTTCCTGTGGTGCCCGCGATCCCTAAGCCTCGGACGGGATCACTGAGAAGGACGGGGCTGACGACGGTGTAGAATGCGGAGTTCGAGGAGATCTGGCCCCCGGTTCCCCCCGGAAGGACGGTGATCGACTGATTCGTCGGCAACAGCCATCCCGGCACCGGTCGGAACTCTGCTGTCGTCACATTGGTAGAAGTGATCTGCCTTATATAGTTGGGGGAGTTGCCATAGACCGTGTCTCCTTGGAGCTTCCACCCGGCTCCCGCGCTTACGGCTGCGGGCGGACCCAGCTGGAACTGCAGGTATCCTTTGTTTTGAGCGTCGATGTTTTGACTCGGGAGGATGGCGACCACTCCGCCGCCTGTGTGATTGGTTCCGGTCTCGGATTGGAGCCGTGCCAGAGAGATGAGGTTGGTGACATTGCCATCGATCGCTCGAACCGCCGAGGCATACGGTTGGGTGCCGCTGTAGAGGGTGCCCAGATAGATGCCCGCCGGAAGAAATTGGTCATTGAACCGTGCGTAGACCGGGCCACCGCTATTGCCCGGGTAGCTGAGGAACCATGGGGCGGTATAGACCACGGGATTTTCCAACCTGTCGGCTGCAGGGCTGAGGGGAAGCGGTTGCGGGAGGGTCTGATAGAGCCGCCCCGGGAGCAGGCTCGCGTCGCCAAACTGAGATCCATCGACCGGATAGCCCACCAACATTTTCATAGCACGGCCCGTTAACCAAGGGCTTGGAGTTGCATCGGAGGGCAGGTAGCCGCCGTGTCCGCCTCCGGAGACCGGCTCCAGAAAGTAGAGAGCGGCCGCATCAAAATTTCGGGATTGTGGTGTGGACTGCTCCGGTGCGTAGAGGCCGCTTTGGATATCGTTGGTTCGTTGTGAAGCGTATCCGCTCAAAACATAATAGCCTCGCGCTTCCAGGGGCTTCGGATCGGCAGAGGCCGACTGGCCCCTTGGATACCAGAATGTTTGTCCCACGAAGGAGAGCGTCTGGTCGTTGAAGACCAAATGGGCCGCGGTCAGCACCACATTGGCCTCGACCGCCACTCCGCTCCCGAAACCTGTGTCGGTTTGGAGCTGTCCGTTGTAGCCGAAAGGGAAATTCTCCAGGTCGGAGATCTGAGCCGTTGGCACGAGTTGTGGGAGCAGAACTCCGGGCGGCGGGGGGGTGGCGATGAGATAATTAACCGACAGTACGGTGGCGGCCCCGGGCGAGATTTGAACGGACTGCGTGGCGGGTTTGCGACGGCCAGGAATGGCGGCGAATTCGATCGCATAGACCTCGGGCACGAGATTGGTGGTAAGCCCGGGCCGGAGGAATGCTGTGCTGTTACCGAGAAACCGCCAGCCTGCTCCCGCGGGCGCTCCCGGACCGATCAGAACGGTCAGTGATCCCGAGTTGCCAGCCTCCCCTTCACTCAAGGTGGGGTAACATGGACTGGTGATGGATGTCGTTCCACCATTGGTGACAGCGACCACCACACTGGGGGGGACGGCGAGGTAGCCCGCGCGCCCTCGGAGGAGTATTGTGTAGTCCCCCGCCGATAGGAGGGACTGTGTCGTGCCGCTCTCACGCCAGGTCTGTTCCCACGGAAAACGCCACTGACCGCCTGCGGCCGCTGGACTGAGTGTGACGTTCAAGGCGGCGTTGAGGGGCGGGGGAAGATACGGCAAGGCACTCGAGGGTGAGTAGCGCGTGAAAGAGCCCTTGCGGATGTTGTTGTTCACCACGTCAGAGATATACACATTGCCTTGGGAATCGACCGCCACACCGAAAGGAACTTTGAATTTGGCCTCGGCTCCGGCTCCATCGCTATTGCCCCCTTCCGACAGGAACCCGAGGCCTCCTCCGATGACAGTCCGCTGCCAGGTTGGACCGACCTCGGAGAACTGAACGACCTGCCTTTCTCCCACCGTAGGGACGAAGAGTCGGCCTGCCGAGTCCATAGCGATATGTTCCTTGCTGCAGCAGAGCGGGGCGATTTGCCGGGCAGTCCAGTCTACTCCCACTCTGGACAGCTGTACGATCCCTCCGGGCACCAGCGTAAAAATACGATCATCGCTGGCAACCGTTAGTCCTTGGGGTCTTTCTGTCAGGCGAACCAGCGAACTTACCACCCAACGATCTCCCTGGCGCGTCAGCTTGCGGATCTTATTGTTGCCTGCATCCGAGACAAGAAGGTTGTTCAGTCTGTCCACCGCTACATCATAGGGCTGACGAAAGCGGGCGTTGGTTCCATCGCCGTCCAGATCTCCCTCAATCTCCATCGAGCCAGCGATGGTGCGTACCCGAGCCGACGGGCTGATCATCCGGATGGCATGGCCATCCGCCACAAAGACATTTCCGAGACTGTCCACAGCGATACCCTCGGGAGAACCAAAGCGGGCCTGATCACCCACGCCATCCACATGACCTGGGCTCCCAGCCTTCCCAGCCAGGGAGGTGACAATTCCGGCCGGGGTGATGACCCGGATCAGATTGTTTCCAGTATCTGCGGCATAAACCGTCCCAGAGCCATCGACCGCGATGGCCCCTGGGAAGTCGAACCGGGCTAAACTACCGACGCCATCGACCATGCCGGCCGATTCTTGCTTATACGGAGGGCCCTTGATCTGCCTGTTCGCACCCGCGAGGGTTTTCACGACACCTTCGGAGCTGACCTTCCGCACCGCCGTGTTGGCAGCGTCGGTGACGATGAGATTGTCGAGATCGTCCGTGACCATTCCCAGGAGCCCGTCGAATCGTGCGGCTTCTCCGACCCCATCCACATCGCCTCGCTCGGTAAAAGAACCGGCGACGGTGCTCACCCTCCACGTGCTTCCTTCCGGACGGATGCGCCGCACCACTTGTCCGCCGTCGGCAATGTACACAGTCCCCAAGCGGTCCACTGCGATTCCAGTCGGTGAACTGAGACGGGCGTTGTTGCCGAGGCCGTCTATGGTTCCTGAGGCCCCCTGAATCCCGGCAATCAGAGTATTGGTCCAACCGGTGGCCGTGCGGCTGAGCTTGGACACTGTGGCTCCTGAGGTATCTGCGACGTAAAGATTGCCCAGATGATCGCGCGCGATAGCCGACGCAGTTCCCGGGTAAACTGCGATCGGGATCACGATGTTTGGACCTGAGTTGGAGAGAATGATTCTTTGGCCGGTTGCATTGGCCAAGGTGGTGACTTCCCATTGATTGTTGATCCTTTGGATCTGGCGTACGGAGCTGTCAGCGACGTAGATGGTGTTCTGACCGTCCGCGACCATGCCCGCAGGGCCATTGAATCTCGCGCCCCCCCCGTCCTTGGTGTCCCGCTGCCCAGGCGTGTTAATCTGGCCTGCGATCGTGCTGACGACCCAGTTGGTCCCCGAGCGCGTGAGACGCCTTACGACGTTATTGTCGGCCACGTAGACGTTTCCGCTGGGATCGGCGGCGATAGCACTTGGGGAGTAGAACCGCGCGACCGTATTGAGGCCGTCGTCCATTCCGCGCACCCCGGTCAGACCGGCGATGGTGCTTACGATTCCTGCCGCACTGATCTGGCGAATGGTGTAGTTCTCCCGATCGACGATGTAAGTATTACCCGAGGCATCCCGGGCGATGCCGGTCGGTTGCCCGAACCGAGCCTGCGGTCCAGGACCATCTGAGTCGGTCGATAGGGTGTAGCCTGCCAGCGTTGAGAAGGTAAACGCCGAGGAGACGTCGGACTGACCCCAGGAATTCCCAACCACTAGGCTTAGGAAGAGGACTGTGATGAGCTCCCAGCCGATGGGGATTCGGTTGCGTCCGTGGTTCGTGTTCGGCCGTTTGCAAGCGGAAGTCTTGGCTCGTTCAACCCTCTGATGGATCACCGCGGGGCGCCGAGAGGATCCCGGGTTGCCACAGATCGCCAGATGGGCAGAGGCTGGAGTGCTAAGCAGGTACATCATACACATGTGAGTTGAGCGCAGGGCGTCGAAGCTTTGCGCGATGGTTCCTATGGAAAGGAAAGAACAGTGATCATTAGAAAAGGAGGTTCAGCCGTCCTTCCAGAACCCGCTTCCTAGGCAGTTCCTCATACGGCGTCAGAGGATTGAGCCGAAAATCGGCTCCGCTCAGATTCAGAAGCCCCAACCGAAACTCGCCCCGGCCTCTTCGGAAGCGGTAGCCGACATAGACATTCTGTTGGAAGACATCATCGCCCGGTTGGGAGGGTGCGTAGCCTGAATTGTTCTGGGCAAACCAGAGCGCTTCCATCTGCGAAAAAAATCCGCTGGGGTGATGAAAGAGCAGATGAGTGGAGACCTGATGTAGCAGCGCGTGCTGCGAAGGATTGGCGGTGGTGAGGATCGCTCCTGGGACACCGGGGTAGTTGTCCTTGAGGTCGGAACGCGTCAGTCTGTAGCGCGCTCCCGCTAAAAATTCATCCCCGAGCAAGCGGCTTAGGTGCAGTGCCAGGCTGTGTTCTTCGAAATTGAGCTGCTCCGTTATGGAATCTGGAGTCGCCGGTATCGTGCCGTTCTGGGCCGTGAACACACCTGTCTGGCGGCTGACATCTGAGGTCAAACGCTCCGCCTGAAGCCCGGCGTAGGTTTTGGAGCCCAGTTTCAAATCGACTGCCAGCCCGGCGGTTTCGAACTCCGGGGCCGAGAGGGATCCTACACCGGCTGTGGATTCTGGAATCAGTGTGCGGAAGGCCTGCGGAAAGCCTGCAATCTGCGTGGGCTCCAATCGATAGCTCTCGTCCAGACTCACTCCACCCAAGGATCGGCTGTAGACCCCTCGGAGAGTGGCCCCTGCCATGGGACTCCAAATGAAACCCGCCTTCGGGCCGGCATGGGAATGATCTTCTTCCCCGCCCGTGATAGGGGGGTGTCTAAAATTCCGTGGGACTGTCTCTCGATCCAGGGTCAGGCCCCCGATGAGCCGCAGGGTCTCCACCGGCTTCAAGGTCAGATAGCCATAGCCGGTGGAGCGCTCAAAACCGTCTTTCGAGGCTGCATCCGCCGCCGGCGTGGCCAGCAGGAACGGCACGCTCGAAGGGTTGTTCAGCAGATTTCTGGTTTCGAAATCGCCTGTCTGATACCGGCCGCCCGCAGAAAGGGTCAACCATTTGGAGTCTAGGATCTGGTTCAGCTCAGCTGAGTAGATGGCGAGATTGTTGCGGTAATCGACGTCTAGGTTGGTGGTGTCACGGCTGACGAGTGTTCCTCCCGCGTCCTCCTGGAGAAGGATCTGCGGCACCGCTCGGTCTGTAAACCGCTGCGCATTGATCAGTCGGCTGCCCAGGAAGAGGGTGTGAACGCCCGGCGCCCATTCGTGATGCCACGCGGCGGCGAGGATGGGATCCTGCTTTTCCTGAAATCTAAAATGTGGCCGCAGCTGCGCCGGGTCATAGTATTGGAAGTTGTCCCCTGAGCTGTAGTCCTGATACTTCACCAGCAGCAACGCGGTGTCGCGCTCAGTAATCTGCTGCTTGAAGCTGCTATACCACTCCGTGCTGTCCAAGCGGTTGTTCGGCCGGACGCCGCTGTGATACTGATAGTCGAGATCCAGGGCGTAGGATGTTTTTCCCAGGTTCCCAAACTGGGAGGCACGCTCTCGGTAGATGCCGTCGCTTCGCGCACTGGTGGAGCTGGAGAACCCCAACCCGTCTCTCTGGAAGAGACGAGAATACTCCTGTGCCGAAACTCCCTGCGAGAGTCGACCCGCACCCACCGGGCTGAGGAGATTGGCGAGGAGCAGTTCGTTGAACCAGACGGTTTCATAGCGGAGGTTGAAGCGGGCGGGGTCCCGCATCGCCTCATAGCTATCTGCCAGGAACAGATGGGCCGAATAGTTTGCGGGGTCGAATGCGACGCTCCGGGACGCCTCGCGCACGCTGACCTCCCTCATTCCCACGTCACTGTAAAGATGGGCAAGATTCGCGCTGCGCACCGCGCGGTCTTGATCCAGCAAATGCCGGGATCGGTAGATCTGCCGATTGTCGTTCAGGGTCTGTGATTGCTCCAGCTCCCGAATGGCTTGGTTGATTTCGTGCTGCTCTTGGTGCAGCAGGGCGGAATAGAGCCAGGGAGTCGGGTCCTGTGGATCCAGCTCGATCGCCAAGCGGAGCTCTTGGGCTGCATGAGTTGTGTCTCCCGTCTGGGCGAATGCCTTGGCAAGATAGCTGCGGAGGAGTCCGCGTTGGGGCTCGAGCGATGCGGCCACCAGAAGGTCCTGGAGCCCTTCTGCGGCTCTTCCAGCGCGGAAGGAGCAGAGCCCTCGGCCGAGCCACGCGTTGCCCAGCGCGGCGTCCGCTTCGATGGCGCGATCGAACTGGGACAGCGCGGCTCGGGTCTGCCCTTGGGCTGCGAGAATGAATCCTTGGAGAGCGAGCGCCTGGGCATTCCGTGGGGATAGAACCAAAGCACGAGCAATCGCCTTCGCGGTCTCTTCCCTTCGCCCAAAGCTGAACTCCATCTCCGCCAGACGCGCCCAGGCGAATCCAAAGGAGGGCGCATTGGTTACCGCTGCCCTTGCTGCGACCCGTGCTGACTTAAGCTGGTGGCGCGATTGCTGATAGTAGGACTCGGCCAGCCAGTCTGAGGCACTGCGCGGTTCCGGCCATTCTGACTGGAGCGTCGATTTGACGGCTGCGATCAAACGCGTCAGGGAGCGGGGGGCGTCTCCGCCCAGTTTGCGAAGAAGGAGCTGCGCCTTGTCCACCTGTCCGACGCTGAGCAGCAGCGCGGCCTGGTAGGCCGATTCGGCTGGGGAGATGTCGGTTCGCTTCCAAGGATAAAGGTCGACAGCTCTGACCAGATCACCGCTGGAATAGGCTTCCAGCGAAAGAGTAAGCGCTGCCTTTTCGGCCGCGGTCCATCCCAGCTCGGCCGGATCCAGGACGGCCGGATAGTACAGGTTCCACTGGATCAGATCGCTCGCCGCTTCGAGAACGGCCGATTTACCCGGAGCACGGTCTCGCTCCGCCTTCCCACGTTCCATTCGATTCAGAATGACTTCACCTTTCAAATTACGCAGGACCACCTCGCCGTCCAGGACGATGACCTCGGCGTCGCCATTCGCGTCGACCTTGACGATGAAGTCGGTCCCTCGGATGGCGGCCGTGGTGGTGTTGGGAAGTCCGAACTGCGACCCTTTGGCCGGCTCGCGGTTGAATATCTTGAAAAGACCTCGTTTGAACGTGGGCTCAGACGCAGGAGGGATCTCCATCTCGGAGAACTCGCCCTTCTGAACCGTCATGCCGCCGCTGAGATACACTTCCGCCCGGCTTCGCTCCCCGGTTCGGAGGCGATCGCCTGCTTGAAAGATCTGTCGCGGACGGACCGCCGTCCAGAAATCGGTGCCCACCTTTCGGATCTCTACAATTCCCTGGGACATCACCAATCGGCTTGGGAGTGGCAAGGCCTGGTTGGTCTGCGCCAGGGCAGGGAGGATGAACGCCGCAACGGAGCCCAGTGTCAGTGCGAGCCGTGCGAATCCGAGGCGTAAGGGGCGGGACGAGTATGCCAGCAGATTCATCTTCCAGTGACGCTAGGACGGCTTATAGCTAGGGGCAAGCGTAAGTCGCAGGCGCTCAGCAACTCGCGTTTTCCACTTTGGGTGCTTTTCAGTTGAGGACGGACTGCATGTGGCGTAGCTTTGACCTCAATCGTTCCCAACCAAACCTATGTGGCGCTGTTTGTACCTCCTGGCCTTGTGTCTGCCTACGCTGTCCCCGATCTCAACCCAGGGCAGTTCTCTCGTCCTCAGCGAATTTCTGGCCAGCAACGAAGGAGGCCTGAAGGATGAGGACGGCGATCCGGTGGACTGGATTGAGGTCTTCAACCCCACTACAAACGCTGTCTCGCTCCTGAACTGGTCCCTGACCGACTCGCGCGGTCGCCTGGACAAGTGGTCCTTTCCAAGCACTAACCTTCCTGCGGGCGCCATGCTGATTGTTTTCGCCTCGGAGAAGGATCGTCGCCTGCCCGGAGCTCCCCTTCATACCAATTTCAAGTTGTCCGACAATGGTGAGTATCTTGCACTCGTCGAACCGGATCGGACCACGATTGCTACCGAGTTTGCGCCGCGCTTTCCGACTCAGTTCCGAGACGTGGCGTATGGGTTGGGTATGGAGATCAACACAGTGGCTTTGGTTTCGAATGGGTCCCCTTCGCGATTTCGCGTTCCTCTTTCAGCCGTGGACGATCTCTTCTGGCCCCGGCTGGACTTTATCGACACCGCATGGACGGCGGCAATGCCCCCTCTTGGGTTCGACACGGGCTCTGACCCGGCTGAGGACAGTTTCGCGGGGCTGCTGCTTTCTAGCTCGCCGCTGATCTACTATCGTTTTGGAGAAACGAATGGGATGGGTGTAACCAATCTGGGAAGCCTGGGTGCGGTAGCGAATGCTGTGCGTGTCGGGGCGGTTGCTATCAATCAGGTCGGACCGCAGGGTGCGCTGTTCGGTGGATTTGAGACCAACAATCGCGCCTATCGATTTGGTGGCACGGCCCGAGTGCGCATTCCGGATCGACCAGAATTTAACCTTGGCACTGCCGCCTTTGCTGTCGCGCTCTGGTTTTTGCCCACGTCGGTGGACACGCCCGCGGACCTGTTCAGCTATCGTGGCACAGGCGGGCACTTCAGCCTTCAGCTCGCCAACTCCTCCCCTGGAACGCTCAGTGTCTTTCACAACGGGCTAATCGGAACTGCCACGAGCCTGACGGCGGGTGCCTGGCACCATTGCGTGGTCACACGCGATTCCACCGGCCAGCTGGAGCTCTATATCAATGGTGTGTTAGCGTTCTCCGCGCCCGATGAACAGTCACTCGATATCGACAATGATTTACTGATCGGTGCCAATCACAGTGGGGACGTCGTGACACTTCAACGTCCCTTTGCAGGGCGGATCGATGAGTTTGCGCTCTGGAACCGACACCTGGACGCATCCGAGATCCTTGAGCTTAATTTAACCGCTCGAAGCAAACCGACCTTCTATACCAACACGATTCGCACGGACATTGGGAACGTGTTTCACGACCAGGGCAGCTCGGTCTACCTGCGGATTCCCTTCACAGTGGAGAAGCCAGACGAGATCGATCGGCTCGTCCTGAGGCTGAAGTACGATGATGGCGTGGTGGTCTATCTCAATGGGCGTGAGGCTCTCGCTCTGAATTCTCCGACGCCCCTGGCCTGGGATTCGAGAGCCACAGCCCAGAATCCTGATCGAGCGGCCATCGAAACCCAGGAGTTCAATCTTTCCGATCTTCGTGGCGTGCTGAAGTCTGGCACCAATCTGCTTGCCCTTCACGGGCTCAATCTTCGCGCGTCCAACCCAGATTTCCTCTTGGGCGTGGAACTGGAGGCGGTGCTTCTGGGGCGGATCGGGACCTCGTCGCGCTATTTTCTCACACCGAGCCCGGGGCTGTTGAACGGGCTTGGGACGAAGGATCTAG
>CAMAVD010000125.1 GCA_945861575.1 Akkermansia muciniphila | reverse complement strand
GCGATCGCATACCCGACGTCGTTCGGATTCGTCCATCCGGCATTCAGGTGATAGCAGGCTTGGGGTATGGCCGTTTTGCTGACGAGCAATTCGTGGCTCTTCCAGACGGTGAAGCGCTTACCGATGTCCAGTTGACCCGGGCGCATCTTGCGGACATCGACGGAGACGGTTTGGCGGATTTGGTGTTGGAAAGGCCAGAGCCCGGCATCCTCTGGTTCTGGGTGAATCCAGGAAATTACACACTCCAGTCTAAACGGGAGATCACGGGGCTGCCCCCTGCCATCGGGACCCATGTCATACGATGGGCTGACATGAACGGCAACGGAACCACGGACTTTGTCGTCGCTGACGATGGAGCCATCCCCCGGTTGCAGATCGTCGATATCGGTGAACTTCTCGGCTACGCTCCTCGCCCAAATCTTCTGACAGAAATCCGGAATGGTTTCGGGAGCGTCGCCGGGTTTGAGTACAGCTCCTCGACGGCGTTTCAGATTGAGGACGGGACCGACGCCTCCGGCGATTATCGCTACCGGGGCGCGCACGCGATGCCCTTTGCTGTGGATGTCGTATCGCGGCAATGGCAAGACGATGGACTGGGGAACATTCAAGAGACCCGCTTTGCCTATCACGATCCGTACTATGACCCGGTCGAGAAGCAGTTCCGGGGCTTCGGCCGGTCAGAGTCGATCACGCTGGGCGCAGAGGATTGTCCCACCCTCATCACTCAATACGCCTTTGACACGGGGGCGACCAATCTCGCTTTGAAGGGAAGGCCGCTAAAAGTCTCCCTGCAAACAGCCAACGGAGAGGTGTTTTCGGAGGCTCAGAGCTTTTGGCAAGTCAGAGATTTCGGAGTGGGACTGAATGGTGCTGTATCCCGATGGGCGGCGCTTACGAGATCCATCACGCGCGTCTCGGAGCTCGGGGTGGCGTCCACGAAAGCGATCGAGTCCGAGTTTGAATATGATGCGTATGGCAATGCCACGGTGACACGCAATTGGGGGTTGGTGCAGGGGCAGGATCGACTGGCCGGAAACGATGAGTCCTTCGTTTCAACGTCCTACGCGTATAATACCAATGCCTGGTTGATCCGCTTTCCGATGCGGAGCGAACTCTCCGACGCGTCGGGTACCGTCCTCAATCGTTCGGAGACGTATTACGATGATCCTGGATTCTCTGGGAGCAATCCTGGAATTGTGACGGTGGGGGACGCAACCATGACTTTGAGCTGGCATGATCTCTCCAAGCCAGCCGGATACCTACGTTCGACCCGGATCCGCTACGATGCTTACGGGAACCCGATCGCTTCGTTCGACCCCCTGAGCAATCCTGAGCAACCGGAGCTGGGGCACTTTCGAACGCTGCAGTTTGATGACCGCTTTCATCAATTTGCAGTCCGCTCTGTCAGCGTGCTCGGG
The DNA here is from genome assembly GCA_945861575.1 of Akkermansia muciniphila. Classification (GTDB taxonomy): domain Bacteria; phylum Verrucomicrobiota; class Verrucomicrobiia; order Limisphaerales; family UBA11320; genus UBA11320. The sequence continues at coordinate 12,776 of CAMAVD010000125.1, read as the reverse complement.
AATGGGCATCCGGATCTGGTGTCCCAAGCAGACTATGATTTTGGTTTTGGAGTGGTTCTTTCGGAAACGGATGAGAATAGACGAGTCTCTCACTTCGGTTACGACAGCTTTGCCCGGTTGCTCTGGGAGAAGCAGCCCGGCGATGTCGATGGGTTTCCTACCCGTGAGTACGCTTATGCACAGGGAGTCGTGATTGATGGCAATGGGAGGCGTGTGGGGTATACCGAAACACGGATTCTGGATCAAACGCCTGGTTCCTTGGCGGGCGCGAAGCGAGACGACTATTACCACATTGGCCGGACTTACATTGATGGTTATGGGCGCTCGCGCCTGGTCAAGGCGGAGGCGGAGCCGGATCCGGTGACTGGGGCCAAGCGATTCGCCTGCACGGGAGCCACGCTGCTGAACGCCCGCGGAGGGCTTTCTTCGGATATCGCAGCCTTTTTCTCGGACACATTCGACTTCGAGGACATTGAATCCCCTGGCTGGACCGGCCTATTCAGCCTGGACGCTCGTGATGTGCGCTTGCCTCTGGCGAAAGCGCCGAGTGTGAAATATCGGTATGATGCGCTGGGGAGACTGCTAACCACCGTACATCCAGATGGCGCCGTGGCGGTCAACCGGTATGAACCGCTTGCCATCTATCGCTTTGATGAGAACGGCAGCGATACCAATTCTCCCTTTTTTGGAAAGCATACTGTGGCTCGTCAGGATGGTTTGGGAAGGACGGTTGAGCTCGACGAAGTTAACCGTCTGACGGACGACGGAAAGGCTGCTGGGAACTTTGCGACATGGACGAGTCGATATGCGTATCGAGCAGATGGTGCCTTGCTTTCTGTTATGGATTCCCAAGGGAACGTCCGTTTGAGCGAGTATGATGGAATGCGGCGAGTCACGCAGGTCAATGACTGGGACAAGGGCGCAATCCGCTTGGCCTACGACGACGCTTCCAATCGGATACTCAGACAGGATCCCAAGGGGCAGCGTGCGGTTTACCGTTTCGATGGGGGCAATCGGCTGATCGCCGAGTACTATCTCGATACTCCGGGTGAGGTGGTGGATGAGGGGCGAAAGCCCGATGTGGCTTATCGCTACGACTCACTGTCAGAGTTGGTTGCGCTTGGGGATGGCAGAAGCGCGAGGATCACGAACAGTCTGGGGCGTCTGGTACAGGTGCGGGACGCTCAGGGCGAGGTGTATTTTTCCTACGATGAAAAGGCACGTACAAGCTGGAGCGTGCGGCGCTTGCCGGATCCAAGGACCGGGGAGTTGGTGTCCTATCGTTCAGCACAGGAGTATGACTCCATGGGCCGCTTGTCGAAGGCGTATTACCCGGACAACGATTTCGTCTCGTTCGAATATAATCAGCGGATGCTTCCCGTCGTGATTCGAGGCGGTCCGAACGGGACAATCGTCTCCGGGCGCACCTACACGCCAGCGGGGCAGGTGGCCTCCACCACGTATGGAAACGGCGTGATTTGTCGGAGCGAATACGATGCCCGTTACAGGATCACCCGGAGCACGGCTGGAAGTCTTCAGACAGGTCCTGACGGCCTCATGGCATTTGATTACTCCTTCGATAAGGCCTCGAACATCCGGCAGATCCTGGATGCACGTCCGGAAACCATGGTGCCAGAGGGAGACAAGCGCCGAAATACTCAGAGTTTCCAATACGACAGTCTCGACCGCTTGACCGGGTTTCAGGTGTCGCATTCGTCCTCGTCCGCGCGCGTCCGCAACGATGGGGAGATTCGCTCACGCTACGACAGGATCGGCAATCTGTTGGAGCAACAATCAACCTTTCAGCAGGAGGAGGGCGGTTGGTCTGTCACCGATTTGGGTGCGCTTTCCTACGGTGGCACTCTGGGGAGTCAGGGCAGGGTAGGGCGCGCGATCTCGGAGCCAGGGCCGCATGCTCTGACCCGGACAGAGCGAGGCGGCAAGGTGCGCGCGCTGGAGTACGATGTTAACGGGAATCTGACGCGCATCGGGACCGGGGCCAATCTCGTGTGGGACTCCTTAAACAGGTTGAAGAGCTATACCGGGGAATCCGGGCGCGCGATTTACAAATACGATTACCAAGGGCGTCGAGTCTCCAAGACCACTTTCTCATCTTTGGACCCCAACCAACGTGGGGTGAGCACAGTCTATGTGACTCCCAGCTTCGAGATCCGGCCAAATGATGAAGTTGTAAAATTTGTTTTCGACGGCGGCCAACGTATTGCGCAGATCTGGGGAAAGATCAATGCCACCAATCGTATTCAGCGGATGACGCTGGATCCTGGTTGGAATTTGAAGACGGTCACTCTTGATATGGTTTCTCCGCTCAAGAGTCTTCAATCCCACGCGGGCCAGCCGGTGAATGCCGCTCTGATCTGGAATCCTGCCGCCGGGACCTGGGATACCCTCACGTCAGAAACGACGGCACTGCGTGGGGCGGTTCTGTGGCTTCGTTCAGCCGTTGCGGCTTCTGTCTTCATGGTGGGCAGTGATCCTGGAATCTCCACCCAGAGCATTACGCCTGGGGCTGCATTCCTCCCCGTGCCAGGACCTCGCGCTTTTGACCCAGCTCAAGAGTTGCCCAAAGATACACCCTACTGGCACTTCGACGGATCGAAAGCGCGATGGGAAACCTTTGGTGTGCCGAAAGGGGCTGTGGGATCTTCAGGGTTGGTTCCTCCCGGGGATGTTCTGTTCGTAGCCCCTCGAAGTGGACATCCCATTGCTGCCGTCCCCGCTGCGAGCCGCATTCTGTATTACCACGCGGATCATGTGGGGTCACAGGCCCTGGTCACGGACGGGTCGGGTGCATTGATCGAGGACAACGCTTACTTCCCTTTTGGTCAGCTGCGAAATTCGTTTCGTGTCGGAAAGGAAGCCGTCCCCTACGGATTCGGGGGTAAGGAACGCGATGCGGAAAGAGGGCTTCACTACTTCCATGCCCGCTATCTTGTGGCGAACTTGGGACGTTTTGCCTCGGTGGATCCGGTCGACCACGCTTCAGATCCACAGGACTTTAATGGTTACGCCTACGTGGGCAACCGCCCGACGCGCTTCTCCGATCCCTCGGGCCTTATCAAGAATCCTTTGGGCAGCCTGTTTCGTAAACCGGCGCCCAAGTCGCTTCCAACGATTGGAATGAAGGGCCACTATAACGAGACCTATACCACGGAAGGGAAATGGAAGGGGGGAGGGCATAGCGTCGTGAAGTTCACTGAGGAACAGGTAGCCAAGATGGAAGTGATCGTAGGGAAGGGGGGGCTGCTGCGCTACAAGCATAACAATGCCCTGATCGATTCGCGGGATGGAGCGAGTGTTGGTAGCATGGTGGTCGGTGGCGCTGCGTTTGGGCATACCTTCATCTTTGTCCAAACTGAGGAAGGCAAGATGTACGTGGCCCAAGGACACCCTGGAAAATTCCACCACAGCAGCTTCACACAAGGCAAGCCAGTGGCCATGGCAGGCGAGCTCAGTGTTGAGAAGGGGGTCATCGTTGGATTAAGCAACGGCAGCGGTCACTACCAACCCAAGACCGATTCCCTGGTCCGTTTCACCGAGCGGCTTCGCTCGCAGAAAGCAGCGTTCAGCAGTACTCCTAAACTGTTTGATTGGTATGCGTCACGCGTTCTGGACGGGAAGGAAATCCTTCCCGACCCGAAGGCCGTGACCGCAGTCGGGAATGTGGCGAATGTTTATCAGCAGCTCCCGGGCGGGATGCTGAATACCTATGAGCATTCACCATCAGAAAACTACCAGGGCTTGGCTCCCAATGGAGGGAATACAGACTATATGCCTGTTCAAGGAACCCAGCCTGATTACATGCCGGTGGCGAGTCCGTATACGTTAACACCCCGACAATGAGCTCATAATGTAGCCCCATTGTGGTTCCACGGCAGGCCCTTCAGGGACAGACGCGTGTAGGCCATTGCAAGCCTGCGCGAACACGCGTTGAGACTGCTCAGATTTTGGTTATGATGCGCGACCCTCGCTTGTAGGTCAGGTATGAGTAGGCCCATTGGATGAGCACGGCCAGCTTGTTGCGGAAGCCAATTAGGAAGAGGACGTGCACCAGGAGCCAGGCCAGCCAGGCGGCAAAACCCGTGAGCTGAAACTCTTTGAAGTGGGCCACCGCGGCCGACCGTCCGATGGTGGCCATGGATCCCTTGTCCCGATAGCGGAAAGGGGGTCGGCTTTCCACGGGCGCGACCGTGCGCGATTGCAGCTCCCGTGAAACGATGCCCGCCACGTGCTTGGCCATCTGCATGGCGGCTGGGGAGACTCCTGGGATGGGTTTTCCGTCCTCGTTCATGAGAGAGACGAGGTCTCCGATGGCGAAGACCTCTGGATGTCCGGGGACGCTGCAGTCCGGATTCACCTTCACACGCCCGGCCCGATCAAGCTCCACCCCCAGCTGCCGTGTCAGAGGACTGGCCCCAACCCCCGCTGCCCAAAGGATGGTCTCCGCCTCCAGCACTTCGCCGTTGTCCAGTTCCACCGCGCCCTGAGTGATGCTGCGCACTTTGCGCTCGGTGCGGACATCCACACCCATGGCGCGCAGGGTTGCCGTCGCGTTGATCGCCAATTCCTGGGGAAAGTTCGAAAGCACTACCGGTGAGGCTTCGATGAGAATCACCTGTGCCAACGCCGGGTCGATCCGCCGAAAGTCCTTCGTGAGCACGAAGCGTGTCAGTTCGGCGAGCGCGCCCGCTAGCTCCACGCCGGTCGGACCTCCGCCCACCACGACCAGGGTCATCAAACGCTTCTGTGCGGCGGGATCCAGCTCGCTCTCGGCACGCTCGAAGCAGAGGAGTACCTGGCGTCGGATGCGGACGGCGTCCTCCAGGCTTTTTAGACCGGGAGCATGCTCCGCCCATTCGGGGTGACCGAAATAGGCGGTGATCCCTCCCAGTGCGATCACCAAGTAGTCGTAGCTGACTGTCTGTCCCTGGAGGACCACCGACTTCTCAGCCAGCCGGATTTCCTTCACCTCGTCCAGGATCACGCGGGTGTTTTCTTGGTCCGACAGAATGGATCTGATCGGCTGGGCGATCTCAGGGGCGGACAGGCCGGCGGTGGCGACCTGGTAGAGCAGGGGTTGAAAGAGGTGGTGATTCTGTCGGTCGACCACCGTTACCTCGGCGCTCGGGGCGCTGAGCTCCTGGCAGAAGGTGAGACCACCAAACCCAGCACCCAGCACCAGAACCCGTTTGGGACTATGATCGCTCATCGCCAAGGGATGGACCGAATGGCCCGTCCCGTCAAGGGGCTGTCAGCTGCTCCAGGAAGGGCTGTGAATGCCGATCCTTCTGAAACAAGGGTTTCAATCTCTTTTGAAATCTGCTAGTGATCGTCTAAATCATGAAGTGCTCCTCTTTACCGCTGAGCTCTGTGTTTACGCGGATGGCAGCTCGCCTTTCCGCTCTTGCCCTGCCTCTCTGCTCGGTGGTGCTCAGCCTGCTCACTCCGCTCAGTCTTTCTGGGGCCGATCTGCAAGCACCGTCTGTCCAAGGGGTGGCACCCGTCCCGGGGGATTCTGTCACCGTGCTGTCGGAGGTGCGGGTTACTTTTGATGAAGCGGTCACGGGTGTGGAGCGGGGCTCCTTGCTGCTCAATGGCAATCCGGCTGCCTCGGTCTCGGGACTCAGCAATGCCTGGACGTTTGTCTTTTCACAGCCATTTCCCGGTGCGATGTCCCTCCGGTTTGCCTTGGATCATACGCTGACGGATCTCGCCGGGAATCGGCTTAATGCAGCGGCTGCCTCCTCGTCCTGGTCCTACACGCTCGTTGATACGGTCCCTCCAAAGATCGCCAGCGTGGCTCCCTCTCCGGGTGCGATGCTGTCCGACTTGAACACCGTGACGGTTACTTTTTCAGAACCCGTGCTCGGCCTTGATGCCGGGGACCTGCTCGTCAATGGACAACCCGCGCTGGCGGTGGAGGGGGGAGATCAGGGGCCATACGTCTTTACGCTCGCGTCGATTCCGACAGGGCTGGTTACGCTGGGATGGAAGCCCGGCCATGGAATGCGGGACATGGCCCCCGTTCCCAATGACTTCGTCGGCTCCGATTGGACCTATCTAAGACTCTCTGACGCCTCCTCGGCAGACGTCGTGATTCGCGAGATCCTGGCCGACAATCTCAACGGTCTACGAGACGAGAACGGAAACAATGAAGACTGGATCGAGCTATGGAATCGGGGTGCGAGTGAGGTTAGGTTGCTTGGGTGGAGTCTGTCAGATGATGCCTCGAATCCATCGCTCTGGACTTTTCCGGATTTGGTTTTGCAACCCGGTGGGAGTCAGGTTGTGTTCGCATCCGGCAAGGATCGGAGATCTTCTATCGTCGGAGCACAGCTGCATACGAATTTTCGCCTGAGCAATGCCGGTGAGACTTTGGCACTCTATGACGCCTCCTCGCCTCGAAGACAAAAGGATGGATTTTCATTCCCGGAGCAGAGGCCCGATATTTCCTGGGGCCGAAGTGCTACGGGGTTCAGCTATTTTGCTAGGCCATCGCCAGGGGGCGTTAATGGGGATGGCGGGACATTCGAGGGGGTTGTAGCGGCACCGACTGCCTCGGTTCAGAGCGGTTTCTTCAGGGATCCACTGCTCGTGCATCTGAGCAGCGCGACGTTTGGTTCACGGATTTATTACACCCTCGACGGGAGCCCGCCCACCGATCAAAGCCCCCGCTACCTCAAGCCCCTGTCCCTTGGGGGAACCCCGCAGCGAGCCGTTGTCACCCTCCGCGCTGTGGCGGTGAGAGACGGTTTGCTCCCGTCAACCCTCACCACCCACAGCTATCTTTACCCCGAGCACGTGCTCACACAGCCGGCGACTCCCGAGGGATTTCCGACGACTTGGGTCACCTTGAACAATCAGGAGGCCAGCGCCAGCACGACCGCCGACTACGGAATGGATCCGCGTGTGGTGACCAACAAGAACAATCGGGAACTGATCCTGCAAGGTCTGGCCTCTCTGCCGACAATCTCGGTGGTCACCGCCACCCCGTTGTTGTTTGGAAACAATGGCGTGTATTCCAGGCGGCAGGATACCAATCAACAGGCGGTGCACGTGGAGATGCTTTTGCCCGACGGGAAGGTTGCCTTCCGTCAGGACTGCGGTCTGGAGATTCAGGGGGGAAGCAGCACCACCGATTCGGGCGGGGACTGGAAGTGTAAGAACCTGTCCCTGCGCCTGCTGTTCCGCGGGGACTTCGGCCCTGGTAAGCTGTTGTATCCAGTCTACGAGGGTTCACCCGTCAAGGAGTTCGATACCTTGGTTTTAGATGCCGAGCTGAATATGGTGTGGAACCATATGACCGATGGCGATCAGCGGAATCGGGGTCAGTATGCGAGGGAGCAGTTCATCAATGACATGATGCAGGGGACAGGGATTCTGGCTCCCCGTGGGCGCTATGTGCATCTCTATCTCAACGGCCTGTATTGGGGGATGAAGAATCTTCATGAGCGCGCGGACGCTTCCTGGGCCGCTCAATACATGGGCGGCGATCCGGCGGAATACGACGTGCTCAAGCACGAAGGAACCGCCGCCGGTCTTCAGGACGGTACCTTGGCGTCCTACAACGCGATGCTCAGTGTTGCTCGATCAGGGTTGGCAAAGAACACCGCGTACGAAGCGCTGCAACAACACCTGGATCTGGACTGGTTTATCGACTACATGATGGTGAATTTCTATGGGGGTAACACGGATTGGGACAGTCATAATTGGTATGCGGTGAGGCGGCGAGTTCCGGGGTCGGCCGGGTGGCGCTTTGTGAGTTGGGATGCAGAGCATGTTCTCAAGGACGCCAGCGAAAATGTCCTGGGCGTGAGCAATGGGAATGCTCCCAGCGAAGTGTTTCAGGCTTTGAAAGGCAATCCGGAGTTCAGGCTTCGCTTTGCCGACCATGTGCATCGGCACTTCTTCAATGGAGGCATTTTCTACGTCGACCGCACGCGTCGGAACTATGACCCCGGCCATCCAGAGTGGAATCGTCCCGCCGCGGCCTACATGAAAGTGATCCAGCAGATAGATCCTGCCATCGTGGCAGAGTCGGCTCGCTGGGGGGATGTGGCCCGACCTGGGCAACCTTATACTCGGGATGTGGAATGGTTGCGCGAGCTGCAGTCTCTGCTGTTCATCACCAACTCTCCCGGGAATACGGTGAGATACTTTCCGACGAGGAGCAGCAATGTCCTCTCCAGTTTCCGAGCTGTGAAATTGTATCCTACGGTGGAGGCTCCCTCTTTTAGTCAGCACGGTGGGCTTGTTCCCGAAGGATACGCGCTGGCGATGAGCGCACCAAGCGGAGTGATCTACTTCACCACCAATGGCACCGATCCGCGCGTCTACGGCTCAGGCGCAGTCTCGCCTCACGCCATCGCTTCCATCCCCGGCCAAGCTTTGGAGATCTTTACAACGCTGACTATCAAATCGCGCACCTTGTTGAATGTCACGAACTGGAGTGCCTTGAACGAGGCCTCGTTTACTGTTGCGGAGTTGGGATCGAAGGTGCGGTTCACGGAGATTCACTACAATCCTCCTGGGGGTGATGCCTATGAGTTTGTTGAGCTTCGCAACGCTGGCTCCCAGGATGCGGATTTATCCCTGGCGACTGTGGAAGGCATTGGCTTCGCCTTCGGTCCGGGGATTTCGCTGCCAGCGGGGGCGCACTTGGTCCTTGCTTCGGGCGTGAACACGAATGCATGGCGCGCGCGTTACCCGGGCATCCCTTTCGCAGGTACCTATCCCGGATCTCTATCGAACGGCGGAGAGCGGCTGGTCCTTCGTGATGCAACGGGCAATGTTCTGACATCCGTCGACTATTCAGATGGAGGCGGCTGGCCGAGATCGGCCGACGGGGGAGGGCGCTCCTTGGAACGTATCGATACCGACGGAGATGCGGACGACCCTTCAAACTGGCGCGCAAGCTCCGAGGTGAATGGCTCGCCGGGACTTCCCCCTGTGGCCGAGCCTGCCCCTCAGGTTTGGATCAATGAGATCCGGGCCGCTGATGACCTCGCGCATCCTGACTTTGTGGAGCTTTGGAACCCGGGCACTCAGCAAATCAGCCTGTCCGGTTGGAGCTTTTCGGATGGGAGCCTCCGTAGAACCTATGTCCTACCCTCAGGTGCGGTCTTGGCTGCGGGCGGCTATCTGGTGATTCTATGTGACACGAATCAGGGAGCCGGTCTTCATAGCGGTTTTGGCTTGGACCGGGACGGCGACCGGCTTTTTCTTCACGATGCGACTTCCAATCGCGTGGATGCCGTGACGTTTGGGCAGCAACTCTCGGGCTACACGCTCGGACGGGTGGAGTGGAGTTGGACTGTGACCTCTCCGACGCCCGGATTGGCGAACACTCCGGCCCTGTTGGCGGCTCCAGCGAGTCTGAGGGTGAACGAGTGGGTTGCCAATGCGGCACCGGGAGGGCAGGACTGGATTGAGCTCTTTAACACATCCGTCGATCAACCCGTGGGGCTCCATGGGCTTTATTTTGGGGTAGGCAGTCAGGTTCTGCGATGGGGATACCCAGCGTTCGTAGGGCCGGGTGGGTTCATTCGCCTGTGGGCTGACGAGCAGTCGGGTCCTTCGCATCTTGACTTCAAACTGCCCGCCAGCGGCGGGACCATTCGGGTGTTCGATGCTTCAGGAACCGTCCTCGACACGGTGGTCTACGAGTCAGCACTTTCGGGGGTCTCCTCGGGACGCTACCCTGACGGTGCCGCGCCGCCCTTCGTTGCCTTTCCTGGAAGCGCAAGTCCGGGGGCGTCGAATTATCAAATCGCAGGGGGAGGTCCGGTGATCAGCGAGATCCTGGCTGCGAACCGTGCGGCCCAGCCTGGCCCCTTCGGCAACTATCCGGATTGGGTTGAGTTGTGGAATGGCCACGCGTCTGCGCTTGTTTTGGACGGCTATCGCGTGAGCCGCGACGGAGGGGCGTCGTCGTTCGCATTCCCAAGTGGTGTCAGCTTGGCGTCCGGTGCCTATCTGGTGCTTTGGTGCGATGGCAGTCGGCCTGCGTCCGTGTCGTCAGCGATGCCCTTGAATTCCGGATTCTCGATTTCAGGGTCAGGAGGGGATTTGGCTCTGGTGGATCCGTTTGGGCGGGTGGTCTCTTTGGTTTCATACGGTCCTCAACTGCCTGACAAGTCGATCGGCCTTTCAGGCGATGCTTGGGCATTGCTCGCTAAGCCCACTCCGGGCGCGGTCAACAGTGCTGCCCTTCCGGTCGTGGGCCCTGGATCGATTCGTATCAACGAATGGATGGCGCGACCGGATGCGGGATACGACTGGGTGGAGATTTTCAATGGAGCCGACGCGCCGGCATTGCTGACGGGCTGCTGGATTACGGATGATGCTTCCCTCCAGGGAATCCGAAAGACCCAATGGGGTTCGCTGAGTTATATCGAGGCAGGGGGCTATCTGCAGCTGACTGCGGACGGTCAAGCGAGCAAGGGGGCTGGGCATCTGAATTTCCGCTTGGAGGGAGATGGGGGTGTCATCCGATTGTACACCTCGGCGCTGGAACCCGTGGACGGGGTGAGTTTTGGCTCGCAGACCGAAGGCGTATCCCAGGGCAGATTTCCGGACGGAGGAGACGCGTTGATCGCTTTCGTCCAGAGCGCTAGCCCGGGAGAAAGCAACTGGCTTCCCATCCCGCACTTGGTCGTGAACGAGGTGCTCAGCCGGGCCGTTGGTCCTCAGGATGACTTTGTTGAGTTGGCCAATCTGAGCGCGGACGGCATCGCCATTGGGGGATGGTTCCTGAGCGATCGTGCTCACGATCTGCGTCGGTATCGAATCCCTGCGGGACGGGTTGTTCCGGGGAACGGGCTGTTGGCTCTCAGCGCGCTGGAGTATGGAGGTGCGTTCCACTTGGACTCCGCTAATGACCTCGCCAGCGCGAACGACGAGTTTTCGTTGGGAGATGAGCTTTACCTCTCCGAGGCGGACGGTGAGGGCAACCTGACCGGCCATCGGCTCGTGATCTCTTTTGGCGCTTCCGAGATTGGGGTTAGCTTTGGACGTCAGGCGTTGAGCTACGGGGACATGCTCGTCCCGCTGATCGCTCCCACTCCGGGCACTCCTAATGCGGCGCCGCGTTCCGGGCCGGTCGTGATTCATGAAGTTCGTGCAGCCACCCAAGCGTCCGATGCTGGGATTGCTTTCCTAGAACTATTGAATCTGTCCACGAACTCCGTGGCCCTCCGTGATCCTGAAGTTCCTCAGCATGGCTGGCGTGTCCGAGGAGGAGTGGATTTTCAGATTCCTCCTTCCACGGAACTGCTTCCTCGGGCTTTCCTGCTGCTCGTGGGTTTTGACCCGGCTTCGGATCCGGTGGCCCTCGCCGCGTTCCGCTCCTTCTATGGACTCCCGGCGAGTGTTCCAGTTTTGGGGCCCTGGCATGGACAGCTCGAGTTGGGTCGCGAGTCGGTCAAGCTTGAGAAGCCCGTCGGCGTGGAGCCCGCAAACCGCCCCGACGCAGGGCAAACGGTGTATGTGGAGGTCGACCAGATCTCAAGACGCCCGGATATTCTCTGGCCAACCCCGGACGTATTCAACGGACTCTCATTGCAACGGCGTCGGCCCGAGGGCTTTGGTGAGGAGCCGTTCAATTGGTTCGCGGCGCTGCCCACCCCTGGTCGGGCGAATCGGGTCGATTCTGATTTCATCGATTTGGATCACGACGGACTTTCGGACCGCTGGGAACTGGCCAACGGATTCAATCCTTCCAACCCGGCTGATGCTGAAAACGATGGGGACGGAGACGGGTTCACCACGTGGCAGGAATATCAGCAGGGCAGTCTGCCTGCTCAATCCGGTAGCACCTTGCTGTCACCCCGGGTGGTCCTCAGCCCCATATCGCAGTGGGCCGGGGCTGGCAGCACGGTGTTTTTGAACGTGGCGGGGGTTGGTACTGAACCATTGCGTTATCAGTGGTGGTTCCGTGGCCTGCCGCTCACGGGAGCCACGGGGGCCTCGTTGATTCTCAGAGACGTTCAGGCTGATCATGCCGGAGACTACTTTGCCGTGATCGGAAACCCTTTGAGCAGCGACCAAAGTGCCACCGCCAGACTGAGTGTTTTCGACCCACCCAGTTTTGTGCAGCAGCCGCAAAGTATCATGGTCAACCCCGGATCGAATGTCACATTTCGGGTGCTGGCGGAGACGGACCTTCCTCCGATTCGCTATCAGTGGCGGTTCAACGGGAGTGACATTCCAGGGGAGACGGGGGCTCAGTTGGTTTTGAACGCCGTGCAGCTGCCGCAGGAGGGGGACTATAGCGTGTGGGTCTCCAATCCGTTCGCGCAAAGTTTGAGCCAGACCGCCAGGCTGACGGTAAAGGTTAGACCAGTGATCGTCGTTCAACCGACTCCGACAAATCAGGTGGTAGCGGTAGGAGATAGCGCGACCTTCACCGTGAGGGCGACCGGTTCCTTGCCGATGTCCTTCCGATGGAAGCGCGGCACTGCAACCCTCACGAATATAACCCTGCTTTCGGGCACCTGCGTGTTCACGCTGCCCATCGTTCAAACGAATCAGGCGGGCAAATACTCTGTGACGGTAACGAATCTGGCAGGTGGGGCCAGCCCAGCGAACAGCAGCAACTCGGATCTGTTGGTCTTCTTCCGTCCCGTTATCAGCAACTCGCCTGCCAGCCAAGTGTCCCGTGTAGGGGGGAGTGTGACGTTCCGTGTCACGGCTTCCGGATCAGCGCCTCTGTCGTATCAGTGGCTTTTTGACTCTGAAGCGATACCGGGCGCGACCCT
>CAMAVD010000124.1 GCA_945861575.1 Akkermansia muciniphila | reverse complement strand
CGAGTTCGACAACGGAAGCGTTCGCGCCGACGAGGCCAAGAACAAGCCGCGCAAAGGCGATAAATAAGTCTGGAGCCACCCCCCACCGGCTCCACGCCGGTGGGGGCAGTCTTCATGCCATCAGAGGTGGGGAATTCTAATTGTCATTGCCGAAAGTGCCCGTTGCCTCGTCGGTTGGGTAACACTCCTATGAGGCAATGACCCACGTCCTCGGTAACAAATCCAATGCGGCAACCGCACAGCCCGACTAGTTGACGCTAATTGTCGTCACGAAGGGCTATAGGCTTCAAAGAATGGAATGCCGGAGCCCAGGATCCGGTAGGAGTCACTTTTACGAGCCGAGGGTAGTCCAGATGGGGGAAATTCAGGCACCGCCGGGATGGGGCAGCTCCGCTCGGGCTTCGCCCTCCCGGAGCTGCCCCATCCCGGCCAACTTCCCGTCCCTGCGCCAGTGGGGAATTCTAATTGTCACCGGTGAGGAAGAATAATTGTCGTTGACCATTCAAATCGCGTCAGTGGGCTGTCGGTGGGCTTCGGTGAAGCTAAGGCAGCCGGTCCCAATGCCGACCCAGCTCGTGATCAGTTCGGACGGCTCTAGGGCCTGACCGGGCCCGGTTGAGTTAAAGGGACTTCGACTACCCTAAACAAACGCTGTGCCGTGTCGTCTAGGCGTTCCTGTACCGAGTGGAAGGTCCCGTCGCCCAGGACCTGAGGTCCAAGTGGCCGCCAAGTCTCTGCTTGCGTGCCCTGCCGGTATTGTAGTTGGTAAACGACGTTCGATTTTGCAAACCAATTCAGGGTCACCTCGGACACCTCGATCTGCAGCCCGGGCGGGTTGTGTAATCTTACATTGACGTGGAACGCGCCTTCGTTGTTGTAGTGGCCGCAGCCGTCCGCTGTCCCAAGATACAGTCGCTTGGCTCCCCTAGGAATCAGGACGAACTGTCTGGCCCCTGTGGAGTCGGTTCCATCGCCGATGAAGAATGGCTGCTTCGGTGCAGGGGCGAGTGTCTGATAATCTCGGGATAGTTGTGTGCTGAAGTCGAGCGGCTCTGGAGGTGGTGTTGCCTCAGGATCGTCGGCACCGAGGAATACCCCTATGAGTGAATCCAAAGGCGCTGTTAGATTGGCGATCCCGTGCTCCGCTCCTCCGCTGTTGCTGATCACGAAACTCGCCAAGCCGTCAGGAGGTTGGGCAACCGAATTTGCGAGTGGGCCGTTGGCTACCTGACCCGAAGCGGTGAAGATCAGTTTGGCCCCTGGCCTCAATTGTATGCCAAGGATCTGCGATGGGGATTCCGTCGGAGAACTGTCCCAGACTCCGTTCAGGCAAGCGCTGGCCTGGGCTCCGGAGCGCATACCGCTCAACCAAAGATTTGCGGTTCCAGGTACGTCCAGCTCTGTTGAGAGAGATTGGCCCGTTGCGTTCATGGCGACCAAGGAAGCTGCTAAGAGATAGTAGGTGCGGGCGTGCTTTTTCATGCGGCATCGGTATTCAATGTCTGAGGACAGTGTTATCGGTCCCATCCAGTGATAGTGGTTCTCCATCAGCACATAGGCGTGAAGCCTCCATCGGAAACGGAGCACCAACTCCTCAAGCAACTCCAAAAAGTGAGCGCGATCCGCGTCATTCCGATAGATTCGTCTTCGCTCATTGCCCCGGCTTGTCAGGTGATACCACCCTCCGGCATAATCAATCCTTCACGGCCTTGCCATACTCTCAATCTACAGATCTCCACTGCCCATTGGCAATCACTATAAGAAGGCAGAGATCTGACCCCAGTGACCCCCGCATCCGCTAATGACGTGAGTCCACGAATTGTTAGGGAACAATCCAGTAACTTGGATATTCCAAATCTTTACTCCTGGAGCGACCCCAACGACTCCGATGCCGTTATCCTTCGCTCCGATTACGCCCGCTACAGAGGTTCCGTGGGGAAGATCAGCATCGGAACCATTTCCTCCATAGATAGAAAACGTCCTGAAAATTACTAAATCCGGGTGCGAGACATCAATGCCCGAGTCCAGCACTGCCACGTGCACGTCCAGCGGTTCGTTGATTCCATTGATCCTCGCCAACGGGAAGGATGAAATACCCATCCTCTGCACCCCGAGCGGCAATTTCTGGCCCTCGTCTGAGGTCGCCTGCAAACCAAGGCCCTTGAGTGGCGGATCCGGATGAAGAGGTTCGAGATGGATTGGCGTGTCTGGCTCGATGAAGGTGGTTGGATCGCGTCGAATTTTCTCGGCCTCGTTTTCGGTTAAATCGAGTGCTTCAAAACGCTCCGTCGGCGTGTTGACGTCCCGAGTGACTAAGAATCTCCTTTTCCCCGCAGCAATGCATGGTCCTGAGCTGGCAAAAGTTTCGGAGCGGTGGGGACAAGTCAGTGCGAGGATAATGCCTAAAACAAGGACAGAGACCGGTCTCGTAAGAAAAAAGATTTGCATACGGATTAGGGCCGGACCGTAACAAGATGCCTGGGTTCCATATTACTAAAAAGACACGAAAGATCAAGAGATGGGCGCATCCAGAAGACGTTGTCGCAATTGGACACCAATTGCATCACTTCCCCCTTCGTTCCCTTGTGTAACATCAGGTGCCCCTTGCTGGAGCCCCCTGATAAGACCCTGTCTTGCTTGCGTCTCTGCGTCAAGGCCCCGCGGCTTTGCGTTTCATCTCCTCGCGGGGACCTCAAAACGGTGCCTGCAGCCAAAGCGCCAATAGAACAACATCTCCCGGGCACGCCCCTTACGGACACTACGGCCGACTCGGGACTTGCGGAGGCCGCTTTTGCATTCGTGGAGAACGCGAGTCAGGGCCATCGATAGCCATTGGGAGTCGGAAATCTTTGGACAAGTCCGCACGTGACGGCAGTCACGCAGGAGAGCAAAGAGGGGCTGCAGGAATTGTTGGGGGCCTCGGATCGAGGTGAGCTATAGGGGGACAGGTCAGCTGCTTGGCTACCACTCGTGCAGTGGGAAACTACCGACTAGGGTTCCGATCGCCATTCTTCCTGCGGGCGCCACTGTAAAACGTGGCAAGCCTTTGCGATAAACTCGTTGGTCTTGGCAAGGGGTAGGCGGCGTGGTCGGGTGCGCCGTCCCTAAGCCCAAGGCCAGGCATTTTCCACGGTGGCGCGGGACAGGGCGCAATGGCGCTCGAAGGCCAGGAGGAAAGCTTCAAATCGTCAAGCACATGGGTCGACAGAATTTGCCAGCATGTCCGCCATAGCTCCACGAGCGACGGCGGATCCGGTCGTACGATAGGATGAAACCGTGGCTATGTTGAAACCGATTAGCGAAAGAAAGCCTCAGGGTGCCGACAAGCGGAAGAAGGTTTTTGGATTGGTGGCGGGAAATACTCCGATGCTGCGGAAGGAGTTGGTGAGCTTGAAGGTGACCACGTTTTCCCATAGCAGGGGCTTTGACAGGTTACCGGCGGACTGGAGGGTGTAGGTGTTGCCCTCGGTGCCAATCGCCAACACGTCGACCTGGTTCGATGAGCGACGGGTGATCTGCAACTCGAGGGCCCCCTCTCCCGTTTCAAAGGCGCGATACAGAGTCAGCGGCTGCGAATTCGTCGGCAGGCTCAGAAGGCGGGAAAGATTGGTCATGGCGACGGTGGTCACTCCGGTCCAGGGTCCTTGGTGCCCGGGGGAGGACTCAATCCCATAGGCGAAGAACGGCTTTCCGTAGAGCGTCACACTCCGGGTCGGGCCCGAGCTGACATGTGCTTCGAGGAGCGGCTCATTGACTACGACGACAACCCTTCCAGGACGGATCAGCGCCACTTTCGCAACCGTGTTGTCAGGCTTGATCGCGCCAGCGGCGGCAAGCTCGAGGGGCACGAAGGCCGAAGGCACTCCGCGGAGCCCCGTAAACTTCAGGCGTACGATTTCGGAGGAGGCCAGGAGCGACTGGCCAACCTTGGGCAGGATTTTGACGGACCACAGGCCGCCGGGTGCCTGGGTCAGGCTGAGCTGGTTGGGATCGACCTCGGGCGCGCCCGCCTCCAGGACCAGATTGGTCAGGTGGCTCGGGGGAATCCTGAAGGTTAGGCTCAGGCTGCCCAGCGGGACGGTGGAATCCACCGTCACCGGGACGCTGCTGGTCTGGCCTCCCTGCAGGACGCCGGAGCCGACCGATACGGCCACTAGGTCGCTGCTCACCTGGGAGAGGACGGAGCGCGCGACGCGGAAGGCGTCGGTGAACTCAACGACAACGGGCAGAGCGCGCCCGCCGTCGGGGCCGGTTCCGAGCACTTGCGCGATGAAGCGTAGGCTGCCGGTCGGCGTGAAGTTCCCGCCGCCGTCGAGGTCGATCAGGTCGGCGAGGTTGAACCACACCTGATTCGTTTCAGCGCCGTCACCCACCACAGCAGAGATGGAGGACAGGGCATTGGAATGGGTGAGGGTCATGATGCGGCCCGCCACGTCCAGTCCCTGCACGTCCATGAGCACCTGGACCGAGTCCGGCACCAGCGTGTTGTGGTCAGCCGTGCGTACTGAGGGCAGGGACGGCGGCTGCGGGCTCACGTTGGTGCCCGAGGCCGACGAGGACACGACCTGAAAGTAATAGCGTGTGGAGGGGGTGCAGCCGCTGACGCGCACCGACTGAAGCCCATAGCCGCTGGTCTTGCTCCTGAGCCAAGTCTTGCTCAGGCGCTTCGCGTAGCGGTTGGTGGCACCCGCGTATCCTGTGTGGACGGGGTAGGGCTCGACTCCCAGCTGGCCCTCGAGACTCTGCGTGCCCGCTTCGTCGGCAAAAACCCGGATGTCGGGCGTCGCTCCGGCGAGCCCGCGCCAGATCACAGTGAAGCTGCTGGGCGTCACGTTTGCCGTGATGATATTGGTCTGCGAATTCTGGGCACCGCTCTCCAGGGCTGGGAGGACCAGCCCAAGGAGCGTGGCCACTGCGGTCCAGCGTGCTAGGGCTGAGCGCAGAAGCGGAGACGCGAACGTTTGATTCCAGATCCTAATCCCGATGAGCGTCATAAATACAAGCGAATCGACTTACGGGTTTTGTTTGGCGGGCAGCGTCACGGAGGCTGGCGCCTCCACAGTCTGCCCCAGCCGCTGCAGCCCGGGCTGCCCCTGGCGGGCGAGGGTTTGCTCGCCTCCTGCGAGAATGACAAAGCGTGTGACCCCGTTGGCCTTCAGGGCCCGCGCGGTCTGTTCGGCGGTCCCATCGCCATTGTCCACCAGGACGAGCAACGGAGTGCCCCCGGCTCCGGGCGTTCCGGACTTGCGGGTGGAGGGCACGCTGAAGGCGGACTTGGTGACCGGCGCTCCGGGGAACTCGGCGCGCAGATCGGTCAGCGGAGCGGCGGGTTCCCCGGATTTCCGTCCGGGCGATGAGGCCGTGGGAGCCGTGCGCAGGTCCACCAGCACGAGGTCGTCTGGCGAGGCTGCCTTCAGCTTCTGGTAGGTGATCATCGCGATCTCCTCCTTGGCGATTCCGAAGGCTGTCGTGGTGGCCCCCTGTGCTCCTGTCCAACCGGCCAAGCCGCCGTCGAGGACCTCCGCCTGGATCCCTGGCTTCTGATTGATCAGCGGCAGGACGCTCTCCGCCTGGCTTCCGCCCAGACCCTCGTCATACAGCACGACCTTTCCGAGCTTCGGTAGCCGCTTGTCGCCGATCAGTGATGCGGGCACATTGAGTGCTCCGGGGATGTGACCCTTCTGAAAAAAATCGGTGCTGCGCACATCGATAAACGTGAGCTTCTCCCCTGCCTGGAGTCGACGTTGGATCTCGGCGGGCTGCACGGCTGACGTCTGCAGCGCCCCAAGCAGCAAGGCCCATGCGGGCAACTCGAGGCAGCGTCTCAACAGGGGAGCGAGGTTGGATTTCATGGACATGTGATCGGATCAGGGTCTGAAGTTATTGACAGGGTTCGCCATGTCGAGCAGCAGGGCGGCGACCTTCGGTATGAGGAAGTCATTGCCAGTGAGCCTCCCGTTCTCGTAGCTGGCGACAAGCCAGCGGCCGGATTCGGAGTCGAGCATCCGGACGCCTCGGGCATTCGAGACGCCGAGCTGGCCCAGCAACTGATAGGCGCTGTACTGGCTGGGGAAGCGGGTGAAGCTGAAGGCGTTCACCCCGGAGAGCAGGTTGAGGGTGCTGGCACCGGCCGCGCCGAGGTCAAGCACCTGCCCGCCATCGAACTCAATCCAGAGAAAGCCTCCGGCGTTCAGGTCGAAATTGGGACCGGAGGGACCCGACCCAGCCCAGGTCACCGTCTCCTTCACGGGCTTTGGAACCAGGGAGGTGTAGCGGCTGATGGAGGTGATGCCTGCCTGCTGATGCCAGAGGTTGAGCAGGGTATAGGCCTTCTTTTGCGATGTCGCCATGGCCGGCGTGATGGCGACCGCATTGGCATTCTGGAACACGCCCTGGAGCGCGGGCAGTTCGGCGACTTGCAGCCGGGCTAGATTGGTTACCGCTTCCTGCCAGACCGCCCTGCCACCGGAGATCGCCACGCGATCTTTCTGCGTGCGTGTGCGTGTGATGGGCACGGCGCGCAAGGTGGGGAGGTGGATGAGCCGTAGATTGGGCTGTGTCACGCCAAGGGAATCCTCCAGGCAGGCGACCCACGCCCCATCGATGTAGGGCCGGAACTCATCCTCTCGGGTCTGCGTGATGCGCACTTCGACGTCTCGCAGCAGATCATACCCATAAAGATCCACCTGATCGTTGCGGTTGTCTGCCCAGACAATCCAGCGGTCGTAGATGACTGGGCTGTATTGGCCATAGGGGTTGGTTGTGATCCTGCGGGCCTCCCCCGTTTCGAGATTCTTGAAATAGATTTCGCCGAACCCGACATTGCGGAAGTCCTGCCAGACCACGCGGGCTTCTTGGATGTCGGGATCCAGCTGATCCTGGGTCGAGGGCGACACAGTCAGAGTCTCGTCCGACACCACGTTGTAGGCGCGCAGCTGCCAGGGAGCGCTAGTTCGGCCTGCGGCGCGGCTCTGATAAACAATCCACGGCCACTCAATGCAGGGGTTGATCTCGTCGCGCGTGAGCGTGTCGGAGAGTTTGCGCGGCGGTGCGCCGCTCTGAAGATCCTTGAGGTAGATGTCCCAATTCCCATTCGGCTGTCGTCCTTGCCAGACCACGTGGCGACCATCGGTTTTCGGGGACTCCTGGCTGAGGATGCCCGAAGTCAGCTTGAGCGGTTGGCCGACGGCATCCGAAAGATTCTGGGCGTAAATTTGGTAGTAGCCGTCGCTCTGATCCTGCCAGACGCCCCAGCGGCCTCGGGCGTAGGGGTTGCGGGGACCTCGGATGACGTCGGCCAGAGTCTGCGGATCGCCGGTCAGATTGCCGATTTGAACCACACGGGTGGTGAAGTTTGTTCGGCCCAGGGCATCGGTCAGGCGGATCCGCACCGTGTAGTAACCGGGAGGTTGAATGGCCTGGGCCTGGTCCTTGCCGTCCCAGTTGAATGCGATGGTGTTGGTCGCGACATTACTGAAGGTCTGGCTGTATACCTGCGGTAGGGTGGAGAGGTCGGAGCCGTAGGCCGGATCAGTCAGCCATGTTGCTGTGGTGGCGTTGCTGATCAGCTGGAAGACACCGCCGGACTTGCCAACCACGGACGCCACCTGTTGGGTGGGATCGAGGGTGGGAAGGATCAGCGGCGTGGCCGCCGGGGTTTCGGCGCGAAAGAAAGAGCCGTTCAAGGTCCACCGGTAGTGTGTGACTCCGGCACCTTCGATCTTCAGAGTCGCATTCCGAACCCGGCTGGGCGTCGCCGGGACGGCGGAGATCAGCACCGGAGGCGCAGCGGCATCAACGGTCCACTTGACCACCACGGCATTGCTCTCGGCGAGATAGTTGCCTTGGCGTGAGCGTCCCAAAACAGACACGGTGTGTGAGCCGGTGGCGAGCCCGTTGAGCAGTATGGGTGAGGCCACCGCCTGCTCGGAACTCCAGGCGCCCGCGTCCCGGCGATAGCGGTAGTGGTCAACGTTGTCACCCCCAACAACGAGGGACGCCGTGGTGCTTCGCGTCGGGGAGCTCGGCGTGTTCGACACGGTCACCCATCCGATCACGCCCTGGAAGATGTCCAGTCGGGCAAGTGTCTCGGCAGGGTTCGGCTGCACCTGGAAGCGGATGGGTGCCGCCGACGGCCGAATTGAGAGCGCGTCGCCGGGTAGGAAAATCGCATCCGCCGGAGTGCTCACGTTCGCAAAGTCGAGCGAGGCCTCGCCGGAAACCACCAGGATGTTGGTCTTGGTGAGCTCCGCGTTCCCGGCGTTGTCCGTTGCATAGTAGACCAAGGGGTAGGTGCCCGGTTGGGTCAGGGTGAACGGAAGCGCTGGGATGAAGGGCGAGTTGGTGAGGCTGTAGAGAATGCTAACCGGGTTTTCGTCCTCGGAGATGAAATACATCTGAGTGGACGCGGTGATGAAGGTGGTGGATCCGGACTGCGTGGCCGGTCCTGCGAAGTGCAGCGTGGTGACCGGGGCGACGGTGTCGGGCCCGCCGGTGGCGTAGGTGATTCGATAGGTGTAGGACGCCAAGTCCACCCGATCGAAAATGTTCAGCCAGTTCTGGCGAACATTGCCCAAACGGGTGTAGCGGATATTCGTCCAGACATTGTTCGTGTTGAGCGTTTTGCCATCCGACCGCACCACGGTGGCGATCTTGAGCTTGGCTTGGCCGGGATCCACCACCCGCACATAGCCCCAGCCGTCCTTGTCGGCGTTCACCTCGACGTCGAAGCTCCCTCCGGCACCGGCGCTGCCGACCACGGTGGCGTCCGAGAGATGGTTTACCGGAAGCACCTCGCCTTGGCTCTCGAAGAGGCTGTCCGGGTAGAAGTTCTCGTCGCGGTCCACGTCGGCCAGGAAGTCTTTGAGACCATCGCGTCCAGGCTCGTCGTTGAGCACTTCCTTGGCGATGAGGTGAGCGTTCAGGGCGACGATCACGGAGGTCTCTTCGCCACCGAGTTCGGTGGCGTGTCGATAGCTGGCTCGGAAGTCCACGAACTCTCCGGAGAGCGATGTGATCATGTCCCAGGAACCCTTGTGCGTCTCACCGGGCTGGATGTCGCCAAGATCCACGAGCAGGCTGGCTGTCCGTTGAGGGGCATCCATCACCCTGGCACCCAGCAGTTGGGCCACGAGCAGGAGGCCGTTGATATTCTCAACAATGCGCGGCTGCTTCGAGTCGATCTTCAGCTTCCGCGCAGGCCCGTAGCCGGTGTTTTTCACCAGCACTCCGAGCGTGAAAGGGATGGGGCTCTCGACCTCGGGTGTGAAGGGGTCATCGCCCTGGACGTCCCGCGGTTGAAAGTAGGTGATCTCCAGCTGAGGCTCGGGGCGGACGGTGATGGTGTCCGGCACCGCGAACAGCACATCGCCCGGGATGGTGGCACCGCGGATCTTGCCTGCCAGCTTGCAGCCTACCCGGTAGCGCTGCCCGCCAGGCGATTTTCCGCCCGCAGAGATCTTGGGGATGATGAACCAGCGGATCACCGCCTTGGTAGTCGGTGCGATGACGCCGGTGCCATCGATGGTGCTGATATTCTGAAACGTGGGGGCACGGACAAAGAACAGCGAAGACGCGTCCACGGGAACGCCGTTGGTGCCCCCGACTGGGTTCTCGAAAGTGAGCTCAGCAAAGAAATCGGTGATCGGATCCGCCCCATCGTTGTCGGTGACCTCGAGAGTGGCTTCGAATCCGATGCGCTCCAGGGTCAGCTCCTGCTCGATCACCATCTTAACCCGGGAGCAGACCCCCTGGAACTGCTGCTGGGCCTGCAGGCCTGGGATCACGAAGAGCAGGGCGGCCGCGAGGAGGGAGCGACCCGCCAGATGTTTCAGGAGGCGAAGCAATGACATAATCAGGACCGGTTCAGTTCCTTGAAGAGACAGGGGGGTGTTCATCGAGCCACCTCCTTCGCCCGCGCGTCCTCCGGCCTGGGGGGCGGGAGTAAGATGCCGGAGACCGGAACCGCCCCGGTGGGAGCGCCGCAGCTATCACGCACGAGAAGTCCATTGGCGTAGAAGACGTGATCCCCTGAGTTGATGAGGGTATGGACCGTTGCGTCACCCTGCAGACGTCGGACGGCATTGACGCGGACACGGGCACCGCTGGCATCCGACAGCCAGTCGCCCAGTTGTATATCACGGGCGGCGACCCAGCCCTTGCCGTCCACCCAGAGCAGGTGATCGGGGGTGGACTCAAGCGTTCTGCTCTCACAGTCCAGACCCAGCAGATCCGTGACATGGCGCGTTTGGGTTTCGCGGACCACGGCGTAGTCGCTGCTTCCCATGCCGGTCTTGACGCGGTCACCTGGGACCACCGTCTCGATCCGCTTGGAGGAGCCGTTCTCCAGTTGCACCAAGGTGCCACTCGCGAAACAGGCAGGGCCGCCGGGGCTGAATTGGGAGAAGCTCTGGGGGCCGCGGCCCAGGCCACTGCCCGGATTCCCGCTGCTATTTCCGCCGTCACCCGCACCAAAGCAACCGAGCGCCTGGCAGACACAGCTCGCCAGGTTAATAAAGAAGGACACCACCCAGTTGCCGGACGGGCAAGGAATCGGCGATACGGGGATTGGGCTGAAATTGGGTGAGCACAGCACGGAGTAGGTGATGGCCGCGCTCGCGGCAATCGCCATGGCTGTGCGGAGATCCGCGCAGGTGGCGCAGGCATTCGCGATTGCCATCAGGCCGCCCGCGAAATCGGCCAGGCCACCCAGCCCGCCTGTGGCGCAGTCGGCGAAGGCCTGCGAGGGTGTGGCGTTGTCGCCGAAGGATGGCGGGAACTGCACGCCGCCCGTGATGTTGCCGTCGGCATCGATATCGCGAGTCAGGCTCTTTCTGCGATCGTTGTAAGTCCTGGCCACCTTGCCGGAGGCCTGGGCCGCTTCGGGCGATGGAGCCTGAAAAGTGAATCGCATGGGGATCTCCACGGACTCCTGTGCCCGGAGGACGGGCAGGTAGCTGATGAGCGGCGACAGCACGCCACCACGTCCGTCGCTCATCCCTCGGAGCGTCACATCGGTCATCTGGATCAGGCCGTAGTTCTTGGCCGTCATGATATAGGTGGCTTCGAAGCCATAGCCCACGTTTTTGAAGTCCATGTGCGGCGGTGTGAGGACCAGGACCGGGGCAGGCACATGGGTTTCGAAGGTCTGTTCGATGACGATCTCGTAGCGGTCCGTGAAGGGAACTGGCACGACAGTGAAGTTCACCGTCACCAGCGCGCGCGAGAGGCGGGGCTCGATGAGTACCAACTGATCCGGGATCACTTCGATGACGCCGACCTCGGCCGAGTGGCCTGCGGCCGTCACCTGCCAGGCCCATGGTCCTTCCTGCAGACCGGTGACTGTTACGTATCCGTTCGCATCGGTCTTCACAGTGAAGTCCTGCCCAATGAGCGTGTTGCGGATTCGGACGGTGGCATTCGGGACGGGCTCCACCAGGATGTTGTCGACGTAGAACCGCACGCTGCCCTTGGCCTCGGAGGTTACCAGTGCGAAGATGCTCGTCTCGAATACGGCGGGCGAATTGGTGCCGCGGATGACCAGCTTGTCATCGAAGGAGTCGAGCTCAGTGCTCGCCGGAGGGGCGAAGACGACGGTGAAGCTGTTGCTGGAACCGATGGGAAGATCGGGCAGATTCACCACCCCGCTGGGGCTGGCGGGGAGGTTGACAGTGATCCAGGTGACGTTCGTGGGCAGTTGCATTGTCACGCCCTGGAGGGGCCGGAGGCCGCGGTTGACCAGGGTGACAGTCTTGCTCCGGATGTCGCCTCGGTTGACGCTGGCCTCGACATAGCCGACGGCGGGATCGACAAGCACCAGGAGCGGATTGGCCTGCAGCAGCGTCAGGTTTGCGTGGAACTTGGCAGATGCCCCTTCGCTTGAACGAAGAGTGAACTCAATCACTGCATTGTCCGGCGCGTCGAGGGAAGCCTCCAGCTCGAAGCTAAGCTTTTCGGTAGAACGCGGCCGCAGGACGAAATTGGTTTCCATCAGCGAACGTGCTGTGATTTTTGATGTGACCTCTTTGGCAGAACCGACGAACTGGTAGGCCTGGCTGGTCATCTTGAACCCGGTCAGAAGCTCGTCGCCCGTGTTGATCAGGGTGAGGTAGAAACGCTGGGTTCCATTCTTCGACATGCGGATGTCGACATTCGCCGGGCTTAGGTAGCAGCGGTAGAGCTTCACCTCCGCCTGGTTGA
Organism: Akkermansia muciniphila; assembly: GCA_945861575.1. Taxonomy (GTDB): domain Bacteria; phylum Verrucomicrobiota; class Verrucomicrobiia; order Limisphaerales; family UBA11320; genus UBA11320. The sequence goes on along the minus strand of CAMAVD010000124.1, from coordinate 2,023 downwards.
GGGTGTCGACCACGTCGGGGTGAGCTGCCCAGATGTTGAGTGTTCCGCTCATGCCCTGTGGCGGGGTGTAGAAATAGGTGAACCCGCCGGTGATGTCGCTGGTGACATTATTCCAGAACTTGGCCCCGCTGATGGAGAAGCCGACTCTCAGCAGCGCATTCGGCTTGGGGAGGCCCGTGGCGCGATCAATGGCCTTTCCGGTGATCTGGATCGGGTCATTGTCCGCGTACAGAGTTCTGTCCGTCGTGGCCTGGCCGTAGTAGGGCGTGACGGCGAGCGCCGATACCATCGAGCCAGAGATGGGGCCAGACACATCCTCGTCGGGTCGACCCAGGTGGTAGTAGAGATTGCCGAAGGTGGCGACAAAGGTAGCGCTGTTGGTTCCCAACGACTCCGGGACGAAAATGCCTGGGATGCTGAGGGTGCGAGATCCCGAGGGGGGAATGCGCAGGTAGGCACGGCCGTCCGTGGTGAAGGCCGCACCCGGAGGGACGCCGACGTAGTCGAGTCGGCCGACCTCGGCACCCAGAGAGTTGCGGACAGACACCGTGAGATCGCCTGGATCTGCGCCGTCGTTTCGGGCCAGCAGCAGATCCATGTCGGCAAAGCCCTGGTTGAACACGACGAGAGTGAGTGTCGACAGTCCTCCGGCCAGCGGTTGCTGGGTCGCGTTGAGGTGGATGCGTGTGGAGGGACGCACAACGATTCCGCCGGCGAAGGTTGCCTCGTAGATGGCGCGGCTGCCTCCGGCGTCGGCATCCTGATGGGCGCGAACGAGAAAGCTCTGGGGCTCTGTAGTGCTTGAGGCAGGCACGATCACCGTGCTTTCCAATACCCCGCTCGCCGGCACCGGGGCGTTGATTGTATTGCTGCGGGTCAGGGACGAGGCTCCGAGGATGGAACGGCGCACCTGCACCCCCCCGAGAGGTAGGGCGGCGGAGGTGGTGCGATTGGACACCACCACAAGGAGTCGGTCGAAATAATCCGTGACCAGCGGTTGCTCCTCACCGCTCGTGAGGTTGGAGAAGAAGTCCATCCCGACATCATAAACATCGACCATTCGCGGGGCGCTTTCTGCGTTGGTGGAGTTCACCGACCGAACCGTGTATTGGATCCGGCTACCCGACGGGATGCCCAGGGTATCGGTGAACTGGAGCGAGGCGAGGGGCGCGCCGTTCTGCTTGATGCCGTTGCGGTAGACATTGTAGCCCACGGCCGTGTTGTCCGAGGAGGTCCACGTCAGCTCAGGCGCCTCGCCTGATCGGACGAGGACGGTGAATCCCTGGACCGCCCCCACCAGCAGTTCGATGGTGGCCGGAGTGCTCAGAGCCTCATTGCCCAGGCTGTCCATCGCGGCGACGCTGTAGCTCATCACACCACGAGGGGGGGAGTCCGTGATGGCACCGACTGCGGAGCCGTTCACCGTGCGGATCTCCTGCCCGTTGCGGTAGATCTTGAAGGTGGAGGGAGTCTCGCCAGGCCCGGCTTTCCAGGAGACCTGAACCCCGCTGCTCAGGAGTTGTACGGCTACTTCTACCGGGGCAGGGGGAGGCGTGCGGTCCGAGATTACGGCCCGGGTGATGGAGTTGGTTCCTTCGGAGCCACGTCGGACGGCGGAGGCTACGTAGAGTTGGTATCCGTCGGCGGCAGGCAGATCAATCCACGAGGTGCCGAGGATGTTATCTGCGACCAGGTTGGTTGGGGTGAGAAGGACGTTTGTCCCTGGCTGCGAGTAGAGGCGGTAGATCTCGGCGTTTGAGACGACGCTCCAGGACAGCCGCACCTTCCCCTCGCTCAGGCTGGTGGCGGTGAAGTTGACAGGCTGGCCGGGAGGCTTGGGCAGCGCGGTGTTGTAGAGCTCAAGAGACTGGCCGGAGGTGATCAGTTGACCCAGGTTGTCGAGGGCGTCACGGGCGCTGAGGGTGAAGGCACCGTTTCCGGAGCCCATCGACGGAAGCGCCGTGAACGAGCCGATCCAGTTGGAGCCGCTGCCGGTAAGCGGGATGGAGATTAGCGGGCCGAC
>CAMAVD010000123.1 GCA_945861575.1 Akkermansia muciniphila | reverse complement strand
CTAAACACCGCAAAACGGCTGCGGGCCGACAGGAAACGGCCAGTCAATCCCAACGGACCTGTAGGCGTGACGGGATGCGCAAGCCAGTGTGCCGCGTAGAAGCAACACAACCTAAGATTCAATGGGGAGTCGGAACGGCGCTGGTGCCGACTCAAGCCTCTGGGTCCGGCTTCAAGACATGCGGCAAGACACACCCGGCCCATACAACTGCGCCGGCCACCCAACAAGCTGCGCCGTAAAGATAGTGAGTCGTCTGGATGCCGGGGAGAGAGTCGCCGCAGATCCGCGACGCCGATGAGTCCGGCCAGTGTGGCGACGGGGAAGAAGAGGCGGAAGGGTTCGCGAGGGTGTTGGAGGTCAGGCGCCTGGTGTTGAGTGGGCAATCCTACGTCAGCCCGCAAATGTCCGCAGCGCCTGCTCGACGCCGTGACCGGACGCCGCCCACGGGGTTCCACCTCCCCTATCGAGACGCGTTGTAGGGGGAATCTTTAGCGAAATAGGGCGCAGCATCCCAATTTCCCTTTTTCTTCCACATGACATTCTCGTATCCATGCAATCCACCCAATTCAAGTACGAAACAGGCCGGAACGCAGAGTCGCCGGACAGGAATCCACCGCTCCGCGTCGTCATCGCCTACGACGACCTTGCCGTCGGCAAAGGCTTGGGCGACGACATTGAGTTTCAACCACTCCTGGCGACGGTCGAGCAAGTCCTTCCCGCCGCCAACAACCTGCGCCAGTGCAGCGGCGCGATGATTGCGGTCCTGACACAGTTCGCCCGAATCCAGCCTTACTCGCCCTGGGGCATTAACGAATGACCCGCGCCACGCAGTCGGGTTGATGCTCGGCACGGAGTCTGTCCAGTTTGGTCATCGCCCTCGGGTTAGGTGCGGCAAGGTCTGCCGTGCCTGCACCGTTTTCATTTTCCGTTCTCCCCGGTCATCGCGGATGTCGCGAGACTGAGAGAAGTTGGCGTCCTTCTGGGGCCTAGGGCGAGCTGCTTCCTTGCGGTTCGCGCCGAGTTTATGAGCGGGTTTCTGAACTTTTGTGAGTTTGGTGGCCATATGGATTTGGTTGGGTGGAGGTTGTTCTTGATGCGGCGATGAAGGACGAGCGAGCGGTTCCTCCTCACGTCCTCCTTCTTTACCTCCGGCAAGCCGCCTCAGGGAGGGCCAACAACTCAACGACGGTCAGGAACCCGTGCCGCACCCAACCTGTCTAGTTTCCAAACCGCTCCAGCGCCCAAGCCTTGAATACTCCCTGAGCCTTTCCACCCTCCCCGGGGAAACCCGCGTGCTGAACCATCCAGACCGTCGCGATCCCGTTGTTCGGGCGGATTTCCATGGAGGTGGCCTGCGCACCGCCGTGCCCGAACCAGTCAGGGCCCACTGCGAAGCAGAGGCCATAGCTTTCCTTCATGGCTGCTGGTGTTTGGCGCTTCGTCAGTTCGACAAAGGCGGACTCGCTCACATAACGTCGGCCGTTCAATACACCTCGGTTGAGTAGCATCTGGCAAAATCGCGCCGTATCGTGCGCCGTGGAGAAAAGACCGCCAGCGGGAATGGGGAAGCGGTGTGTGCGGTCCGAGAGTGGGTAGGCTAGCTGAACGATCTTGAATTCCGAGAGGTTCGTCTTGGTGGCGTCCGGGCGGTACGATTTGGCGACTCGCCGCGACTGCTTCTCATTCGGCCAGAAAGTGGTGTCGTGCATGCCCAGGGGTTTGAAGAGCCGCTGCTCCATGAAGTCCTCGTAGGACATCCCGGAAACGACTTCGATAATGCGCCCAGCGATGTTGATCCCCGCGCTCGAGTAGAGGTAGCTGGTGCCCGGCTCGCTCACCAGTGGCGTGATCGCATAGCTGCGTACAAGAGCTGACAGTGGGACTATGTCATGAGTGGGGGTTTCCAGGGTCGACTGGAACGGCATCCCGCTCGTGTGATTGAGCACCTGCCGGAGGGTGATGGGATGTGCCGGCTTCCGCAGCACAGTATGGGCATCATCCTTCTCCAGCGTCACCATTTGACCGCGAAACTCCGGGAGATACTTCTCCAGCGCGTCGTTGAGTGCGACCTTGCCTTCGTCGACCAGCATCATGACCGCCGTCGCGGTCATGGGTTTTGTCTGGGAGGCGATCCAGAAGATCGCGTCTGCTTTCATGGCTTTGCGTCCAGCGATGTCGGCAAACCCTACCGTTTCGACTGAGCGCACCTTGTCTTTGTCCACGACGGCAGTAACGGCGCCCGCGAGTTCATGCCGGTCTACAAAGGGTTGAAGCAGCGCGGAACTGTTGGCAGGCGCAGCGGCGAAGAGTTTCGCGGGTGCCACGAGAATGACGGCAAGCGCAAGAATGGAGACGCTGGGATTCATGGGTTGAAAGCTTGAGCTGAACAGGGCGGGAGCTCCAGGCTATTCGGCGTTGGGGAGCGGGCCGGTGCAGGATGTCTGAGGCTCGGGCGGATGCTTGACGGGCCGCTGCGAGATCGAGAGGGTGGGTGGGCTTGGCTGAAACGGATAGACGGCTCTCGAATCACGTCCTTTTTGATCGGGTTTTGAGCGGCCTGCCCGCCAGGGTGTTGTCCCAACGCCTTGGCGATGGCGGCGCGTTGTCCTGTGATGGTCTGCCGGTTTCCGCGCATCCCTTTATCGCAGCACTTCTCCGCCAACTCCTGCCCAGCCGCCCCATCCTGGTCATCACATCGGGCCTCAAAGCTCAGGAGAGCTTTTTTCAAGATCTCCAAACCTGGCTGCGCTTGGACGACTCCGACTCTTCCAAAGAGAATCCGTCCAAGACTTCCTTGAAGGCTGTCGCTTGTCCCCTTCACTTTTTTCCTGCCTGGGAAGTGCTGCCTCATGAATCGAAGCTCCCGCACGCCGATGTCATCAGCGAGCGCTTGGAGACCCTTCTGGCCCTCGATGGTCGGCGTCGAAATCCCTCGCCCTTGGCGGCTCCGATCCTGGTGACCCAGGCGACGGCGCTTTTGCAGCGCACCTTCTCGGCTGAGGCGATCCGTGCCCGCAGTCGCGAGCTGGTTCGCGGGCAAGTGATCGATCCTCTCGATCTGATCGAGTGGCTCGAATTGCAGGGCTACGAGCCGGAGGCTCAAGTGAACCAGAAGGGGGACCTATCGATGCGGGGCGGTATTGTGGATCTATATCCGCTCACCAGCCCCTGGCCCGTTCGGCTTGAATTCTTCGGGAATGAGCTGGAATCGCTGCGCTACTTCGATCCGGTCACCCAGATGTCCCGGGATACGCTTGAGCGTCTGAGCCTGGGTCCCGCGGGCGAGTTGGGCTTGCTGAAGCGTCACGACGCCGGGGCGGGCCTTGTGACGCCGGTATCCAGACCAGAGGAGGCTGCCAGCTTCCTGAGCCATCTGCCGGAGGACACTCTGGTGCTCCTCAGTGATCCGGAGGCCATCGACCATCATATCCTGCTCGCGGCGGATTCCTTGCCACAGGGAGACCCGTTGTTGTGCGGATGGGGCTCCGTCCGGCAGGAGATCGAGACCCGTGGACTGCAGGTTTTGAACTTGCCACCTCTCGCTGAGATGGCCGAGGCCTTCGTCCTGAATGAACAGGGAGGAGCAGCAGACCATGAGAAAGGTGAGCTGCGTCTGCAGAGCCTCGATGCCTACCGTCCCATTGCGCAGGCCATTCCAGAGCCGCAGGTGGCCGAGACCCAGCGACGCGAGTTTTTCTCTCAGCTGCATCGATGGTTACGACAGGGATACGCCGTGCATGTTTTCTGCAATGCCGAGGGTGAACGGCAGCGTTTTGAGGAGATTTGGAAAGACTTTGGTTTTGACCAAGCAGCGCCTGCGTTCGAGATCGGCGCGCTGGCACGCGGTTTTTTGGACGAGAGCTCCAAGGTGGTGGTGGTGACCGATGCCGAGGTGTTTGGCCGCTACAAGGTTCAAAGACCACGCCGACTGAAGTCGCCACACGCTTCCGCGACCCGCTCTGCGTTGGATATCGACTTCACCGATCTCCAGGAGGGGGATTATGTGGTCCATGTGCAGCATGGAATCGGACGCTTTCTGGGCCTTAAGCAGCTCGACGCCGTCCCTGCGAAGGGCAAGGGAAGGGGAGGTGGGGACGAAGCGACCCTTCTGGGCGAGGAGTGCTTGGTGATTGAGTATGCTCCATCGTCCGATCAGCAGTCTGCTCCCCGGCTTTATGTTCCAGCGAGCGAGGCTCACCTCGTCAGCAAGTATGTGGGGACGGGGCGCTCGCGGCCTGTGCTGAATACACTGGGTGGAGCCAGATGGGCCAAGACAAAAGCCCAGGCTGAGGAGGCAGTCCGAGATCTCGCCGCTCAGTTGCTTTCGATGCAGGCCGCACGCGAGACGCAGCCGGGGCATGCCTTCTTGGCGGACAATACATGGCAGCGAGAATTTGAGGGCGCCTTTGTCTACGAGGAGACCGTCGATCAACTTAAGGCCATCGTGGAGACCAAGCGCGACATGGAGTCACCGCGTCCGATGGATCGGCTGATCTGTGGAGACGTGGGTTACGGGAAGACCGAGGTGGCGATCCGCGCGGCCTTCAAGGCGGTCATGGGTGGGCGTCAGGTGGCGATTCTTGTCCCCACCACAGTGCTCGCGCAGCAGCACTACAATGGTTTCCGAGACCGAATGGCCGACTTTCCTGTTCGGGTGGAATTGCTTTCTCGTTTCCGCAAGCCCAAGGAGGTGCGCCGGGTGATCGAGCAGCTCGCTCTGGGCGGGGTTGACATCGTGATCGGAACGCATCGACTCCTGCAGAAGGACATCGTCTTCAAGGACCTTGGGCTGGTGGTGATCGACGAGGAACAGCGTTTTGGAGTCATGCATAAGGAGCGTTTCAAGCAGCTGAGAAAGCTTGTCGATGTGCTGACCTTGAGCGCGACGCCAATTCCTCGAACTTTGTATCTGGCGCTAACAGGTGCGCGAGACATGAGCACTATTGAGACCCCACCCCAGGATCGACTGCCCGTAGAGACGGTGGTGTGCCAATTTGACGAGAGAGTCATCCGAGACGCGATCCAGCGTGAGTTGAATCGTGAAGGGCAGGTTTTCTATCTCCACAATCGGGTTATCGACATTGAGGCGGTGGCGATGAAGCTCAAGGCACTCGTGCCAAGTGCGCGCTTGGTGATCGGTCACGGCCAGATGGACCCCGACGATCTCGAAAGAGTGATGACGCAATTCATCAACGGGGAGGCGGATGTTCTTCTCTCGACGACGATCATTGAAAGTGGCATCGACATCCCCAATGCCAACACGATCATCATTGATCGGGCTGATCGGTTCGGGCTGAGCGATCTCTATCAGCTTCGCGGCCGTGTGGGACGCTACAAGCATCAGGCCTACGCGTATCTGCTCCTTCCGCGTCATGCGGGGCTTCTTACCGACGCGCGCAAGCGTATCAGCGCGATCAAGCAGTATTCCTCGCTTGGAAGCGGTTTTAAGATCGCCATGCGGGATTTGGAGATTCGCGGAGCCGGCAATCTGCTGGGGCCTGAACAGAGCGGGCATATCACGGCGGTCGGTTTCGAGCTCTATTGTCAGCTGCTCAAGCAGAGCGTGAGCGTGTTAAAAGGTGAGGCGTTGACCTTGCGCGTCGAGGTGCCGGTTCGTTTTGATTTCCTGGCGATGAATCCCGCGGAGGAGATGAGCGCCCAGCCAGAAAGAGGCCGGAGCAAGTATTCCGGCAAGAACCCGCTTCCGACGGTGAGCGTCCCACGTGAGGTGGGGGTTTATTGGGAGGAGGAAACGATTCCGGATCCGGACGCGGATCGCGATAAGGCACCTGAGACCCGGACTCCCGCTTATGTGCCGATGGCCTATGTGTCGGACTCCCGCCAGCGGATCGATATCTACCGTCGGTTGGCGCAGTCAACTCAATCCTCCGATCTGGACAAGCTCTCTCAGGAGCTGCGTGATCGCTTCGGGCCGCTCCCTGACTCCATGCGATTGCTCCTGCTGGTCCAGGAACTGAAAATTCTTGCGGCCTCGAAAAAGATTGAGGCGTTGGAGACCCGGAATGGAAAGTTGATGCTTAGCCGGAGGGGGGATTACGTGCTCCTGGGTGGGCTATTCCCCCGATTGACCCGCAAGACGGCTGAGGCTCGGCTCAAGGAAATTAAGAAAATGCTCCTGGGCTGCTGAACGGAACGGTGTCGATTCACGCGGCTCGAGATTCTCTGGCTTCATCCATCATCAAGGACTCCGCGCGCCTCATGAGCACCTGTTGGCGGATCTCAATATGGCGAACGAAAGATTCCATGCGTTCTAATGCATCGGCGACGGCGGAGGTTTCGATTGTTCCCCAGAACAGGTCAGCCAGGGGTGCACGGAGCATCTCCTGGATGTTGGGGGCGTAGAGGCGGCTATGGAAGGAAGGAGAGGTCGGTTCGGATTCTGTTCGAGCATTCATGGTTCAGCATTAGTTCGTTGTTTGGGGAGCTTGGCTGCCGGGGTCGTTCGACCGCTGTTCCAGCCTCAAGCATCCCTACACCAATACTACGCTGAGTTTCGACCGATCTTTCAGCCGGGCCCACCGAATCCGATTTTTTAGCAAGACCGCCGGCGAAAACCTGCCAACCAGCTAGGAGCCGAGCCGGGGCTTACCAGTCCTTGAACGTGCGCTGGTTACGATTGGTTCGCAGCTGAGGTGGCATTGGACGGAGCAAACGTTCGTCAGACCGCAGGGCTTCGAGAAGTTGAAGTGCCTCTCTGCGCGTCATTTGCATGACCTTCCCAGGGGCCGCTTCCTGCTCCTCGGCATTCTCCTGCCCCGGTTCTGAACCCTCCTTGGGTTGCCCTGCCTGTGCCCCCTTCTTGTCCCGCTCGTCCTTGGGCTCGGATGGCTTGCTCGATGCCCCTTCTTTGGGGTCGTTCTCGTCACCTTCCTTTTTTTGGGGTTGTTTGGAGTCCTGCTTCTGATCCTTCTGATCCTTCTGATCCTGCGGCTTCGACTCGTCCTCGCTCTTGCCGTCCTGATCCTTTGAGGAGTCCCCCTTGCCGTCCTGGTCTTTTTGCTGATCCTGCTTGTCCTTGGATTCCTTGTCCTGCTTGGAAGAGTCCTTGGAATCGGAGTCCTTCTTGTCCTTGGCTGAATCCTTCTTGTCGTCCTGCTCCTTGTCTTTGTCCTTGTCGGAGTCGTCGCCTTTGTCCTGTTTTTGCTGCTGCTGTTTGAGCTCCTCGATTTTTCGGGCAACGGTTTCGGCGTTCTGGCGGGCATCCGCGTCATTCGGATCCAGTTTTAAAGCTGTTTCGAAGTCGTTCAGCGATTTCTTCCAGAGCTCCATCTTCTTGGTTCCGTCCTCGACTTCCTCCCCTTGGCGGAACTGGCTGTTGCCCCGGTTGTAGTAGCCTTTTTGCTGGAGCTTGAGGTCTGGCGTGGCCAAGGCGGCACTGAAGTGGTCTGAAGCAGCGTCGAAGCGTCCCGCCTGAAACGCGGCGTTCCCTGCGTTGTAGTGAAGGGGCGGGTTCTCGGGCTTTCTCTCCAGCAGACGTTCGTATTCGTTCAGCGCGTTTTTGAATTGGCCCTGCTCGTAATTCTTGCGAGCTCCGGAAGGAGAGGCCTGGGCTCCCGATGATGCCAGGATCATCAGCAGGCCCGTTGCGGCTGCCACGGATTTTGGAGTGAGAGGGAGGCCTCGACGCTTTCGGTCCGACACCAGCATCTCGGCCGTCAGGCAGGCGATCGCCAAGCCTATAAACCACTGAAACCGCTCAAAGAATTGTCGCGAAAGAGTCGTTTCGAAGTCCCGCTTCGGAAGGGGAGCTAGGCCTCGATCGTAGAGGGTTTCCATCACTCCTGCTCCTGCTAGCTGTAGGTAGAATCCATTGCCTGCTTTAGCAATTTCGCGGAGCAACGCTTCGTTGAGCCTGGATTTAACCGTGTTTCCCGAGGCGTCCTTGACGTAGCTGGTGCGGCCTTTGGCGTCACGTATGGGGATCAGCTCTCCTGCCGTGGTCCCTACCCCTACCGTGAAGACCACGGTGCCTTCGCCGGCAGCTTTGCGTGCGGCTTCGATGGCGGCCCCGTCGTGATCTTCCCCGTCGCTGAAGAGGATCAGCGCTCGATGATTTTCCTGCGCGCTTTCCTTGAAGGCGGATCGAGCCGCTTCAACGGCTTCCGTGAGGGCTGTGCCCCCCTGCGGAAGTAGTTCTGTGTCCAAGGCGTTTAAATTCTGGCGCAGGACATCCTCATCCGTCGACATGGGCATTTGGAGGAATGCGGCACCGGCAAAGGCGATCAGGCCGATGCGATCGGCTTTGGCGAGTCGGCGGAGGTCCAGGACAGCCAGTTTGGCTTTTGCCAGGCGGTTGGGGGTGATGTCCTCGGCCAGCATGCTCTTTGACGTGTCGATCGCCACAATGAGATCAAGCCCCTTCTGTTTGACCTCCTGATAACCGAAACCCCACTGAGGGCGGGCCAGCGCCAGTCCGATGAGGGCCACGGCGAAGAAGATCAGCCAGAGCCGAAGCTTTTGTCGACGGGGTGAGACCCCGACCGTGAGCAGGGCGAGGAGGCGAGGTGGGACAAAGCGGCTGACAAGGCGTTTGCGCGCCGTCCAGGCCCAGAGCAGGAATAGCCCTAGGATCGGCAGCAGCATCAGGCTAGTCCACAGCCAGTTTGGTTTCGCAAATTGCATGGCAGGCCGTGAGGGCCACCCTCTTGATAGGAGGCTTGAGGCGTGGAGTCAAGTTGGGCTTCGGGCAGCGCAGCAGTTCTCATCATGGCAGGGAACTCCTGGCCCCCATAGGGCTCATCGCTTGCCGAGGCCTGGGATCCCTCCAGGATCCTTCCACTAAAACAGGGAAGAACCGGTGGTGTCGTCCCGGAGGTCCTCAACCGACCGGCTATGGGCTGTGATCCCTTCGGGATCCGGAGCGGAGAGCGGAGTTCTGAGCCGCAACGGCTTCTTCGGCCGCGAACCCCAGAGGGTTCGAAGCGGGTGGCCCCGGGTCGACCGAAGGGACCTGTCCTCCATAGCTTTATGCGAAGGAGGACACTCGGGGTTGCCCGTCACCGAACATCACGACCCCGGAGGGTTCGAAGCTGGTAGCCCCGGGTTGACCGAAGGGACCTGTCCTCCATAGCTTTATGCGAAGGAGGACACTCGGGGTTGCCGCCCAGCCAACAGCACGACCCTGGCGGGGTCGCACGGGAGCGGAACGGATCAGAGGGTAACCACTCCCAGAAAGAGGCACGCCGATTTTCATAATGAGTTTCCTGTTCCGTTTGGACCTCCCCACGGACCATGAACTTAATACCATGAATTCACCTCCCCGTCCTCCAATTTCATGGAAAGGCAGACCGGAGTTGGGAGAAACTCAACACTCTGTGTTCCCGCGCGCAGCGCTCTTTAGCCCGGATTTTGGTTCGTCATGCCTGGCAGCATTGGGACAGAGGACGCGTGGATGCGCCTCGTAGCATGGGACTATGAAAAATCCGGGCTAGAGGGTTGGTCCGAGGATCCAAGGGGCGAATTCCTCGTCGCCCAGCCCGCAGGCTTCGCTGCGGGTCGCTTTTCCTGAAGCGACGGCCAGGATCTCTTCAAAGATCTCTCGGCCGACCTCCTGCACCGTTCGGAAGCCCTCCAGGATGGTCCCTGCGTTCAAGTCCATGTCGTCTTTCTGACGTTCGAAAAGCAGGGAGTTGCTGGCGACCTTGATGCAGGGACTTGGTTTGCATCCGTAGGCGCTACCCCGGCCGGTGGTGAAGACTGCGATCGTACAACCTCCGGCTACCAAGCCGGTCATGCTCACGGGATCATACCCAGGCGTGTCCATGAAGCAGAAGCCCGCTCCTGAAGCGACAGGGTCTGCGTAGCGGTAAACAGCGTTTAGAGGGGAGCGGCCGCCTTTGGCGATGGCTCCTAAGCTTTTCTCATAGATTGTTGTGAGACCGCCCTGCCGATTTCCGAACGACGGGTTATTGTCGATGGTGGTGCCGTGCTGCCTCACATGGTGCTCCCACCAGTGCACCCTTTCCAGCAGAGCGTCGCGGACGGCGGGATTGGCTGCCCTGCGGGCGAGCAGGTGTTCCGCTCCATAGATCTCGGGAGTTTCCGCCAGGACGGAGGTACCACCTGCTGCGACGAGGAGATCGGAGGCAACGCCTAGCGCAGGGTTGGCAGTACAGCCGCTATGTCCGTCTGAGCCACCACAATTCAAGGCAAGGACCAGGTGCCTTGCTGACTGGGATGTTCGGTGCTGGGCGTTTACGCTGGGAAGCAGCTGCTGAACGGCTGCGATGCCCGCATCTACCGTGCGGCGGACGCCTCCTGCTTGTTGGATGTTGAGCACCTTTGGCTTGTGTGCTCCCATCTCCGAGTTCGTGAGTTTCTGGTTTTCGATGAGCGAGGAGACTTGGTTGACCTCGCAGCCGAGACCGATGAGCAAATAGCCTCCGATGTTGGGATGCCGTGCAATGCCGGCGAGGACGCGCTGCAGAAGTAGGGTAGGTTCGCCGGGATCCATCGCACATCCGCCTTTGTGCGTGAAAGCGATCACCCCGTCCACATGGGGGAAATCGCGTCGGAACGTATCGCTTCGGAAGGCCTCGGCGACGTAGCGGGATACGGAGGCGGAACAGTTCACACTCGAGATCACGGCCAAGAAGTTGCGCGTCCCCACCTTCCCACTTGCCCGGAGGAATCCGTCAAAGCTGAGTTCTAGCGCCATCGGCAAGGGGGATCGGGGAGCGATTTCGTCAGTCGTCGAAGACTCTGAGGCTCCGGGGAGATTGGGAAGATCACCCGCCTCGAGATTGTGGGTGTGGACGTGGTCTCCAGGAAGGATGTTTTGGAGAGCACGTCCGATGTACTGACCGTACTTTAGAACAGGCTTACCGGTGTGGATAGAGCAGAGGGCCATCTTGTGCCCCGCGCCGATAGACCGCCCCTCCAGCCGTTCCCCCGAGGGCAATAGCAGGGAGTCGCCCGGTGTCAATGGACGCTTGAGGACAGCGACGCTGTCCGCCGGATCCAAGGCCGTCGCAAACTCGGTCCAGTGAAGGCTCATGCAAAGAAGGCGAAAGCACGGCTGCAATGGCTTCGAGTCTCAGTCCGCCATGGCATAGGCATCGATGAGTTCTCCATCCTCACACTCCACCACCACCTCAAACGGGCGGCAGCAAACCTCGCAGTCTGTGGTGAAACGTTGGGAGGGTAGGGCAGTGTCAATGACCACGGCGTTTTCTTGGCCGCAGAAGGGACAGTAGATATTTTCACTGTCTCGCATTATCCCATCACTAGACACTACTGCGGTTGAATAAGCAAAGAAGAAATAGAGGCCTACTGGGAGGCGAGCAAGCCGAGAAGGAGCACAAGCTCGGCGACGAAGACGGCCGCGATCATGAGCCAGGTGAGGGCCTCGCCTGCGAAGAGAGATTTGTGTTCAGCGGAACTGAGCCAGCAGGCGATGCGCAAGCCGCCCAGAGTTAGAACCGCCCCGTTTCGGAGTGGCGATCCTTGGGAGGGTTCGCCATCGATCAGTACGGGAGCGGAGGTCATGCCGCCGAGCCTGAATCCGGCCTTCGGATCTAGTTCGATACGGGCATGCTGTTCCCAAACCCCTGGCTCTTGGGAACTCAGGTCCGCGGAGCGCTCGCGGCCGATGGAGAAAGGAAAACGGCTGACCGCTATTTCGCGGCCAGCCGTCGTGCCTGAGAGAATGCGGAGAGTCAGCACAGGGCGTTGCCCGTTACCACATGCGTTTTGGCACGTTGATCGAATCGCCCGGATAGACCGGCATGTCGAGCGTGTGATCCTGCAGAGCCTTCTCGCAGTCGATGCGATACTGCTGACCGTTGATGCGCCTAAGAATGACCTTCTTACGTCGCGCAAACTCGGTGAACCCGCCGGCGGAATCGATGGCCTGGATCAGCGTGAGTCCGCTTGCATAGATGATGCGGCCGGGTTGGCGGACTTCTCCACCAACGAAGAAGAAACGTTCCTCGTTCTTGATCGAGACCGTCAAACGTTTGAGATACCTAGGGACGTAAGAGGCCTCAATGGTTTGTTGAAGCTGTCCCGCGGTTTTTCCAGCGGCATCCACCCGAACACCGAGGGGCAATATCAGTGTGCCGTCTTCTTTTACACGATCTTTGAAGTCCTGCCAGCCTGGAGGCGGGATATCCGAGAAGGTGACCGTGAGTGAGTCACCCACCCGCACAAGCTCTGTCACGCCAGCCGTGCTGGCAGGGGGCGGCTGCAGGCTTGTCCCCTTGTCCGTTGATGTGGAGGAGGTGGCGCAACCGCTGACCATCGCAACGAAGGCGCAGAAAACCGCCCAACCATAATGTTGAAGATGTTTCATGTAATCAGTCCTTTATCAGTATTTAGGCTTGATCGAGCCGCCTGCATCGTCGGGCTTGCTGTCGCCAGTGGCTTTTCCGGTCGGTTTGGCTGCCTGTCCTTCGGGCGTCGCCTCATCCGACTTGGAATAGTAGTCGGAGTAGTAGCCGCTGTAGTAGTAGTAGTTCTCGTCCTGGCTCATGTTGATGTTGTTGAGGACGATGCCAAGCAGGTTGCCACCCACTTTTTCGATCAGCTGTTTGGCGCGAATCGTCATCGGCTGCGGGTAGCGGCGGTATTGAATGACCTGGAGGCAAATATCCACCTCGCTCGCCAGGATGGAAGCATCGCTAACGCCCATGATCGGGGGAGCATCGAAGAAGACGAAGTCGTAGCGACTCTTCAGCTCCTTAATGAGGCCTTTCATGTGGATGGAGTTGAGGATGCCGATCGAGCTGCTTGGGAGCTTGCCGCTGGGCAGAAAATCCAAGGTGCTGAGCGGCGTGGTCTGGATGACCTCCTCAAGCGTATTTTGCTTTAGGAGGAAGTTCGTGAGCCCAAGCGAATTGGAACTGCCCAGGATCTTGTGGATACTGGGGCGTCTCAGGTCAGAATCGACCACGAGCACTCGAGAACCATTCTGCGCAAAAATGACCGCGAGGTTGAAGAGCGTGGTTGACTTGCCTTCGCCCGCACCACCGCTGAGCACTGTGACCGTGCTATGCGTGGGATCTTTCCTTGAGAAGAGCACGTTCGTTCGAAGCACTCGATAGGCCTCAGCATGCGGGCTGTCGAGCCCTTCCTCCAGGAGCGAGGTGACGTTCTGAGGGATGACCCCCAGTACGGGCGCTTGGAGGGCTC
Organism: Akkermansia muciniphila; assembly: GCA_945861575.1. Classification (GTDB taxonomy): domain Bacteria; phylum Verrucomicrobiota; class Verrucomicrobiia; order Limisphaerales; family UBA11320; genus UBA11320. Next base: position 1,179 of record CAMAVD010000123.1, on the reverse strand, counting down.
TTTCGACATCGTCGATCGTCTTCACGCTGGTGTCGAGATACTCGATGAAGAAGGCGAGTCCGATTCCCAGGATGATACCAAAGACCACACCCAGGCTGATGTTGAGAACCTTATTGGGACGGCTGGCCCTCAGGGCGGATTGGGCGGGGTCAATCACCTCTACGATGCCGGGCCGCTCGATCTTCGAATCCACCTTTTCCCCGGTGATCTTCGCCATCAGCTTCTCGCGAAAGTCCTTCTGCTTGTCCAAATCCCGCTTGGCACTGAAATAAGGGGCACGGCGGATGGCAGTGTCGATGTCTGCCTTTCGGGTCCGGTCGACTTCGATGACATATCGGTCGTACTTGGCTTTGGCCGCCGCGGTCTTCAGCCGGAGACCATCGATGATGCCTTCCAGACGATCGTTGACCTGGTCGTTGATACGACCCAGAACCCCTTTCATGCGGATCACATCAGGGTGTTCGGCCGAGTAAGTCTCAATCAGGTCGGCCAGACGTTGCTCTGTCTCCGCCTGACGTTCCAAAAGGCTCTGCAGATGGGCGTCAGGAGATGCGGTCAACACTGCGGTTTTGAACTCCACCCGCGTGAGGTTGGTTAAACTGCTATAGAGTGTGTAGTGATGCTCGTACTCGGCCTGCGATTCAATACGCAGATTCTCAAGGTGGCGCAGGATCTCTGGCTCAGGGACATTGCTCGCATAGTAGGCTCGGTCGTCCGAGTCTGGGATGCGAAGCTCCACCTTCATGTTGTCGACGAGAATCTGCTTTTCGCGAGACTCATCTTCGACCTTGTGGAGTTCTTGCTCCAGCTTGTCGATGCCACGGCGATAGGTCTCGGTAAGCGTGCGCAGCCGGTTGTCCTTGTAGACACGCGCAATCTCATTGGCGATGGTCATCGCGAGCTTGGGGTCCGAATCTTCCACCCGTATTTCGATGACGCTGGTGTTCCTGTATTGCTCCACATCGACCTGGCGCTTCAGTAGGAAATAGCTGAGGTCGGTGGGGAGTTCCTGCTCCTCGTTGTTCCGGCGTGCGAACTCTTTGCCCAGGTTCAGGTTGGTGATGACAGGGAAGAGGATGCTTTTGGACTTCAGCACCTCGAACTCGGTCTGGATCCAGTACGGGTCGAATCCCTGCGACTGCATGCTGAAGCTTAGCGTGGAAACGTCGGGCGCGTCCT
>CAMAVD010000122.1 GCA_945861575.1 Akkermansia muciniphila | reverse complement strand
ACCCCGACCTCAGGATAATTGAAGAATTGGATATCTCCAACCTCGGTCGATGCTTTGTGGCTGGAAAGGGCCTGGATGAGGCGATCTTTCAAGAGTTGCGCGACAGCCTTCTCCAGATTCGCAATCCCGCCGTCCTCAGCAAGTTCGAGAGCGAAGTGGTCGGTTTCAAAATGCTCGACGACAAGGCACTTGAGCGTTTGCGTGAGGTTATGCGTGGCGCCGCTGCGTTTGACTCCCGGGGGAAACAGCGATGACAGCCTACACCGTTTCCGCTACGGAATTGGCCTCTTAAACGACACCGCCGATGGGCGTGCGGCAGGCAGCAGCGATCTCGAAAGCGACAAGACCCCTGCCGGCCGGTGTACTTTGCGAAAGCCTCATGGGCCGAGACCCGGATGACCGTGACAGGGCGGGCAAATCGGTTATCGCCCCTTTTTAGGTTCTTGGCGTTATAGACTCAGCTGTCAACTGCAGGGTCTCGACTTAGAAACACTTAAAAGGAGGATTGGTCCGTAAGATGCCAGGGCGATTCCGGTTCTCACTAGTAGAAGGCGGACAGAGTTATTTCGAAACGGGAGAAAGGCGCATTTGCAATATGGAAACACACAGCGAAAGCAAGGTGGAGAGAGGATGGAGATTGGTTCCAACCAAGGAGGCCCGTATGTCGCTGCTTGACGCTCTCCCACTCGATCCCGCCCCGTTCCATGTGTGGGTCGCCATCGATCGGATAAGCAACGAGGCTCAAGGACGGCCTCAGATCCGTACCGTGGTGGATTGGACCGTTCCCTGGTGAGTCAATGTGACACGATCATGAACCTTAGCTCCCTGACCCAATCCAATGTGGTGATTCATCTCGGGGCTTACGAACAATTGCATCTCCTCGGCCGCACCTGCGAATGTAAGCCTTTACGGGGAATGCACAGCCGACAAGGTTCTCAACAACAGCCCAGCCGTATCGCCTTCGTATCCCTCAGCCCCAAGCCTGTTAGTCATTGCGGCTCTAAAAGCCTATTCTGCTGCGTAGCAATACGCGATCCAAACTGCATCTATGAAACTGGAAGCCATCAGTGTTCGAATCCCAACCGGCGATGTCGTTGTGTACTTTGTCGATGTAACCGGAGCAGGGAAAAGAACCGTCGTCCCTGTCACCGAACTCCCACCGCCGCAAATGCAGTGGGTGACCGACCTCATCGCCTACTTTGCAGCTCGGTTGCCTGCAGGTCCAAGCCCTGCCTTAGTGGCCGAGATCGAGGCGACCGAAAAGCGCCTCGCGGAATTGAAACAGCAAGCAGCCCTGATGCAGTAGTTGTCTCCCGGGGATGCTGTATCGTTCAGGCTGCTCCGGTCTGGTTCCTATCTGTGTAAATCCTGAAGCGCATCTGCGGATAACGATTCCCCTTCCCGGACGAAGACGTGTCATCCGCAGATTTCGCAGATTTACACAGATTAAGGAACAAGACACGGAGGCTCAGGGAATCTTGTCCTGGCTTGGTTCCTGTCTGTGGTGGTCCTGTCCCGCTCGAGTTTTTCTGAATGGCGCGACGAGTAGACCTGGCAACCGGCGCCATTCGTGTTCTGCATAGTCGTCCAGTCCGAGCGAAATCTCCTCCAGCTTGGCCCGCAGCTTGAAGGTGCCGAAGAGCCTGTCCCAGACGGAAAGAAAACTCGTGTAGTTGGAGTCCGTCTCCGGCTGCCAGCGAGAATGATGCACGTAATGCATCCAGGGCGTGGCGATCAACCATCGCAGAGAGCGATCGGCGCGATTTGAGATTCGCAGATTGCTGTGATGGAAGAGGATCACGGGCAAGGAAAGAGCCTCATAGAGGAGAAGTTGCGGAAGGGTGATCCCCAGGAGTGGCAGCACTGCAAGTCGTGCCAGAAAGGAGAAAACCATTTCCACGGTATGAAAGCGTACGCCTGAACTGGCGTCCATTTCCGCGTCCGAATGGTGAACCGAGTGAAAGCGCCAGAGCAGAGGTATGCGATGGTTGAAGCGATGACAGGGCGGCTCTGCTGTATCCAGGCGAGAGGATCTGTCTGTGGAGTTCCCATGACTCAGACGTCGCGGGCGCGGGGGGCGTCGTTCACCGGTCTGAGGATCCAATAGCCAATGACGACCATGGTGAGCAGGGCCACCACGGCACCGCCCTGTGCGACGCGTGCCCAGTGCGCCGCTTGGACCTCGTTGGCGGCCTTTTGTCCGTGGGACTGCAGGCTGATGAGCCAGCTTGTGCTCAGCCCCCAGAGCAGGGGACCGGTGATGGCAGAGAAACGTCCCACCATCCCATAGAGGCCGTAGAACTCTCCAATCCTGTCCGGAGGAGTGAGACGCAACATATAGGGACGATCAGCCGCCCAAACACCGCCCAGGCAGAACCCTGCTGCAGCCGCCATCACGTACATGACCCAGAGCGGTAGACCGAGTACTCCGATCAGGCCCGCCAGCAAAAAGATTCCCATCCAGGAGAAGAGCACTGCATTCAGAGTTCGCTTTGGACCGATGCGGTCGTTGAGGCCGCCCCACGCGAAGCCTCCGACCACGGCGAAGGTGATGGCGAAGAGCATGATGAAACTGGCCTGACGCTGCCCGGCCGCGCGGTCCAGACCTGAGGTCATTGCGACGTTCAGGACGAAAAGGCTCATCACCGTGATCACCGTGTTGATGGCGTCGGTGTAGAACATCCGCCCGATCAGGAATCGCAGTAGACCCGGATGCTCCTGACTCGAACGCAGCGTCCGCACCGTCTGGCGGACGCTGTCGATCGCCGCCCTGAGGTTGAAGGGGCGCGGATTCGGATTTCCCTTCTCCTTCAGGAAGAGCATGCACGGAAGGGCAAAAGCGAGGAAGGCCATGGCGTAGAGGGTGAAGAGTAGGGACTTGGGCTGATCGCTGAGAGCCAAGCTGAGTCCGACGGCGATGAACGAACCCACGTAGCCGATCCCTACCCCAATGCCGCCGATGCGGCCGCGATTCGCTTCGGTGCTTACCTCTGGGAGCAGGGAATCGTAGTATTGAGTCCCCGCCTGATAGGCGATATTGGCGAGGATAAATGCGATCGCAGTCCAAAGATAGCCCCCTCGGTCGAAGGTGCAGGTCAGGGCCACACAGATCAGTGTGCTCATGATCAAGAAAGGGAGGCGTCGGGGAGCTCGGTCGGTGACGGCGCCCAGTAGCGGCGAGAGCAGGAAGACGATCCCCATCGAGATGCCGTTTATGATGCTGTATTGCTGATCGGCCCGTTCCGCTCCTGCGTGGTCGCGCACCCAGAAGGGAAAGCTGAGGGAGATCACACCCATGGAAAAGATGGTGTTCGCCAAGTCATAAAGAATCCAGCCGATCACTGAACGTCGGGGGATGACGTTCGGGGATGCCGTGGAAAGGGGGACTTGGTTGGGCTGCGCAGGTTGGGCGTTTGGATCGGAACCGGCTTTGGCTGCGGTGTGTGTGTCGTCCATAGCGTCGACGCGATATACTTGCCTGCGGGCCAAATGGGAATCTCGAAATGCAATCGAATCTCCTGGAAGAGCCGCTTTGCAGTGCGACAGTCGCAGTCCGACGACTTGAACGGCGCAACAAGTGCTTTTCATTTTCTTTCCCGTGTTGAAAGCTACCGGCATGAACTTCCCGCGCGTTCTTCTGGTGCTCACCTTGGCCAGCTTCACGGCTATTGGAGCCGATTTGCGTGTCGGTTTAATCGGGCTCGACACCTCCCATGTGGTGGCTTTTACGGAGCTTCTCAACACTTCCACCCACGCGAAGCATGTGAAGGGTGCGCGGGTGGTGGCCGCTTTCAAGGGAGGAAGCCCGGACTTGCCCAGCAGCTGGAATCGGGTGGAGGGCTACACCAAGGATCTTGAGAGCCGGTTCCAGGTTCGCATGGTGGAGAGCATCGACGCGCTGTGCAGTCAGGTCGACGCCGTGTTTCTAATGAGTGTCGATGGACGTCCCCATCTGGAGCAACTTCGTCCCGTGCTCAAAGCTCGCAAGCCGGTCTTCATCGACAAGCCGCTCGCGGGTTCGCTGAAGGATGCGGTGGAGATCCATCGCTTGGTGAAGGAAAGCGGTGTTCCCTGTTTCAGCTCTTCCTCCTATCGGTTTTACGAGAGCATGCGGGATCTAAAGGCGATCGAGATCGGAAAGCTCCAGGCGGCGATCTCCTATGGACCTGCGGAGAAGGAGCCCCATCATCCCGATCTGTATTGGTATGGCGTTCATGCAACGGAGGCTCTGTTCACCGTGATGGGGCAGGGTTGTCAGTCCGTCAGCCGCACCGCCACCGATGCAACCGATGTGGTGGTGGGTGTGTGGAAGGAAGGCCGCACCGGCACCTTGATGGGCCTGCGGACCGGGGCGACGCCTCACAAGGTGATCCTGTTCGGATCCAAAGCGGTGGCGGAGCAGAAAGGGAGCGGCGACTACGCGCCGTTGGTGCAGGAGATTGTTAAATTCCTGCAAACCGGCAAAGCGCCGGTGTCGATGGACGAGACGCTTGAGATGTTTGCCTTCATGGAGGCAGCGGATGAGAGCAAGCGTCAAGCCGGAGCCCCTGTGACGCTGAAGAGCGTCCTGGAGAAGGCTACCCCCGCTCGTTGAAGTCGCATCGCCTCACAATCGTTGAGGCTCCGGTCGGAGCGCTGACATGTGAGCCACAGATCGGGACTGACCTACGCAGCCCGAGACCGTGTGATCTTATCGGGTGACTCCCCCGCCCGTGAGGATTTCGGGTGAGACCATCGGAGGCGGGTTTGGGCGGCGGGGTGCTTCTTTGGCGGGGGCTTGCTTCCACTGGGCGCGGGCAGAGTGCCGACAGAATTAGGAATAGGCTAAGGGGCATGTATTGATAACCACTCCGAAACGGCACGCTTTGTCCAGCAGAGCAGGCGTTACTCATAAGACCACTCACACTGGATGCTGAAAAATGGGTTTTCCAATGTCACCGGCGTTCACTGCTCTTCCTTTAGTGTAGAGATTCCAGAAGGTTGGCCAGTAGTCCCCGTCGTTTGGCTGCAGCGAAGGATAACCCGCGAGCATCGCTCCTTGGAAGGACCAGATCCCTCCATCGGAGACCAGACCTGCGCGGAAGGGGTTCCTTAGAATATAGTGCAGACGGCCGCAAAGGCGTTGCGCTCGCGTTCATGCTCCTTGAGCACATGGTCGTAGGCCGAATGTTGAAAACGAGCGGGGCGGAGAAAGGGCCCTACATACTCACGCAGAAACTTCATGCCTTTGCGCTGATCGCTGTGCTTCTGAAGTCCCATCCACATGAGGTGGATATGGTCCGGCATCAGGCAGTATACCGGACAAAATAGAGCTTCCCTAGCCGCGGTATGAAACAAGATTTCTCGAAATCTGGTGTGGAACATAGGGTTGAGCCAACCTCTAGCCCTCATAGCCATTGGGAGTGTCCAGTGTACGACTGCATCCCCTTGGTAGAACTCGCGCGGTAGTCTTGGCAGATAGAACGCGCGGCGGATCCCATACCCTCCCTTAAGGTGTGATACCTGCTTACTTGTTTGTGAAAATTCCATGTCCTTGTGACCCCTCCCTTCTGGCTGTTATGCGTCGCATGGTCCCCATCGCTTGCACGCGAGAGAGTCATGAGAGCTAGCAGGTCTGAAGTAGCAGCCGAACTCAGCAGATGCAATCCGTTTTACTTCATCCGTTTTTACTTCACTGGTATCTGGCTGGGCGTGAGATCGCGCAGGGGGTGGGAAGAGTTAGATCCGACTCACGTCGGATGCCACCCGTACGGAAGGGGTAGCATCTGGCGTAAGCCTGATCACTTATGGTCTTCCCGACCGCGAGGGGGCGTGAGATCGCGCAGGGGTGGGAGGAGTTAGATCCGACTCACGTCGGATGCCACCCGTACGGAAGGGGTAGAATCTGGCGTAAGCCTGATCACTTGTGGTCTTTCCGAACGAGAGAGAGCGTGAGATCGCGCAGGGGGTGGGAGGAGTTAGATCCGACTCACGTCGGATGCTACCCATACGGAAGGGGTAGCATCTGGCGTAAGCCTGATCACTTATGGTCTTCCCGACCGCGAGAGGGCGTGAGATCGCGCAGGGGGTGGGAAGAGTTAGATCCGACTCACGTCGGATGCCACCCGCAGAGAGAGAATTAGCCCTTCTCTTGACGCTCAGGCGGTTTACTGTGGGTCCACTGCTATCGCACGACTTGAACTTATGAACTTGCCCCGATTCCTCAGCGTGCTCGTCGTCAGCCTGACCCTGGATCTCTTGGCTGGGTGTTCGCTGCTGGCCCAGGCCGCGTCCGCTCATCAAGCGGCTTCTCTTTTGAAGGCGGGGTTCGCGGAGCGGGACATCACGCCCGACTTGGGCATGGAGGCTCCGGGTAATTACGGGAAGGCCTATCACCAGAGTTTTCATGACCCTTGCAAGGTGCGTGCGGTGGTGTTTGATGACGGGACCCGCCGCGTGGCTCTGGTGGGCATCGATATTCTGTTCATCACCCGCCACATCACGCGCGAGGCGCGCCAAGCTATTGTCAAGCGCTGTGGAATTCCGCCGGAGGCGATTCTGCTGGGTGCCTCCCATTCCCATTCTTCAGGGCCGATTGGTATGAGTGAGCCGGGCGACTTCGACCAGGCTTCGCCTTTGGTCAAGGACTTGGCCACCCATAAATCGATTGTCTCCAATCCTGGATACACCCAGCGACTGATCCAACAGATCGTTGAATCGGTGGTTGCGGCCAACGAGTCGCGCATCGAGGCGAAGCTGGCCGTCGGATGGGGCCATGAGGATCAGGTTTCGTTCAATCGAAGGCTTCGCATGAAAGGCGGACTCACCTTCTCACATCCTGGCGCGGGCAATCCCGATGTCCTGGGATACGCTGGGCCGATTGATCCCCAGGTGGGTGTGATTGGGGTCTGGGACCTCAAGGGAGCACTGATGGGTGTGGTGGTGAACTTTGCCTGCCATGCCACCACGAGTCCCGGGGGCATCTCTGCCAGTTGGGTAGGTTCGATGGAGCAGACTCTTCGTGCGGCCACTGGCCATGGAGCGCTTCCGGTGGTTTTCTTGCAGGGTGCATCCGGAGATATCACCCAGGTTAACAATCTGTCGCGTTTTCAAAACCCGGACCCGGAGGACTGGTGGCGAATCGTCGGTGGCCGCATTGGGGCGGAGGCCTACAAGACGCTGCTCACGATCCGTCGCGGAGCGGGAAGGGATGTGCCCCTGGACGTGAAGGTGAAGACTTGGATGGCGCAGAGGCGACTGCCGTCGGAGGCCAAAGTTCAGCAGGCGGCTCAGCAGGTGCAGAAGGATCCCAAAGAGGTCGGAGAAACCGAATGGACTTTTGCTAAGGAGATCGTGCTATTGGACGCCATGGCCCGGGCACGACCTCAGGTGGAGTTGGAAGTCCAGGCGATACAAGTCGGTCCGGTGCTGTTGGTCACCAATCCGGCGGAATATTTCGTCCAGTATGGTTTGGATATCAAGAAAGGCAGTCCCTTTCCCTTTACCTTCCCTGTGGAGCTCGCGAATGGAATCGTTGGTTATGTGCCCACCGAGGAGGCCATGGGGCCGAATGGGGGAGGGTATGAAACGCGTCTGACCGCCTATAGCAATTTGGCGATAGGCGAAGGACGGAGGATGGCGGACGCGGGCATTGAGTTGGCCAATCAGATGCGGCCGGGGCCGGTTCCGCAGCCCCCATCCGCGCCGCCGTTCCGGGCTCCATGGGCCTATGGAAACAAGCCGCCTGAGCTCAAGTGACACCGAAATCTGCAACTTCAGCAACCGATCACGTTTTCTTCATTCAGTTATGAGACACTCCCTGATCCTCCTTGCGCTGGTTTCCTCCGGTTGGATGGCCAGCGCTGGTCCTATTCCCTTGGCGCGCATCAGCCCGGCCGCGACCTGGACAGCGCACCTGGATGTCGACGCGCTCCAACGCACCCCCTTGGGTGCGGCCATTGTTCGTCAGTTTCTGGTTCCCATGGTGGAAGGCTTTTCGGGCCAGATGCCCGCGCCGCTCGTCGCGCAGTTGGATTTCAGCAAGCTTCACGGGATCACTTTGTTCGGGACCCGCTTGCAGGAAAACCCTGAGAAGGGTGCAGCGCTCCTGATCCACTCAGATCTGCCCTTGCAGGCTGCCATGGATGCATTCATGGCACTGAATCCTGTCAAGGAAGGAGCTGCCGACAAGGCCGGACCGGGGCAGTTGAGAAAGCTAGTGGGGCAGGGCGGGGGCGCTACCTACGTGTTGAACCGTGAGATCTTTGCGAGCTTCGCTTCCAGCAACTGTCTGGTGATTGGGGCGAGCCAGCAGGTCGTCGACGAAGCGCTGGCATCCACGGGTGCTTCGCAGGCGCAGAAGGTGCCGTCGGCTTTGGTGAAGTCCCTGACCCAGAAGGATCAAGGCTTCCTGGTTTTGGGATTGGCGGAGGGGTTTACCCGCGGTATGAAGCTGCCTCCCCAGGCCGAGATCTTGAGCCAAACAGAAGGCATGCAGCTGCATCTGAGCGCGGTAGGAGAGGAGTTGATCGCCAAGCTGAGCCTCAAGGCAAAGGCGGTCGAGGTGGCCTCCCAGATCCAACAATCCCTTCAGGGTTTTGCAGCGCTAGCGAGTTTAGTCCTGCCGCAGCAAGCGTCTCTGCAGGCGATGATGAAGGGGATGCGAGTGGCAAAGCAGGACCGTTCCGTGGAAGTTCAACTGGGCTATCCAATGCGCGACGTCTTGGATCAACTGCAATCTCTCGCGCCCCGCAAGAGCGCGCAGAAGGAATAGAGGGCGTGTTGAGTTACCTGCGGGCGGGATACTACACCAGCCGCAGGATGAAGGGATAACGCTGAGAGATGGCACAGGATGATCCAAAGCTTCTCGTCGCTAGAGCGCATCAGAGTGGGGGGCTGTGACATGAGAGCCAGTTGTTGTTGGACGGCTTGGTCTCTTCGATTGTGTTCGGAAGTCAGCGCTTCGCCGATTTCTTGACCGCTTCAATAATCCGACGGTCATCTGTGCCCGAGTCTCTTACCAGCTCCAGAAAGCCGGGCAGTGTCATCCCCATCTCGCGAAGGAAGGGGCGATCCCCGCCGCAGCCGTACATCAGGTCATCGGGCATCTCACCCCGAAGCTTCACTCGGGCTTTGACGATCAACCGGGGCAGCCAGGCGATACCATCTACGGAGGCTGCTTTCGGGGGAAGATCTGACATGGACGCCGTCCTGCCCGTGGATTGCCCCTTCATCTCTTTGAGGAAGTAATCACGTCGGATGGCGGTCACCTCGAGCGTGGTCTGGTAATCCGGTTCGCCGTAGCGCTCTCCGTCGTCGATAAAATCGAAGAGCTCTTGGGCAGTGCATCCCAGAGAAGAGAGAGAGGCCTTGTCCTCGGGGCTGAACATGTTTTTTGGGCTCGTCCTGCCGCTTCGATAGGCTTGCAGTCCTCGGTCGTAGATTGCTCGAAAGGCCGTCTTCCACTCATCGCTCATGGGCTGGACCTTAGCCTAGGAGCGTCCGAATTGCCATCGAGTTTGTTTGGCCCCGATTTCAGGACTTTTCCCCGGCCTTGCTTGATGCTTAGATGCTTTCGCGATGAGCAACAAGCGAGAGGCTATCGATCCAGAGATGGCCGAATGGATCCGTCGGCAGCAGATCTTTTTTGTGGGAACTGCTCCGCTGTCGGAGGCGGGACATATCAATGTCTCCCCCAAAGGTGGTGACAGCTTTCGGGTTCTGAGTCCGCTGGAGGTTGTCTATCAGGACTACACGGGCAGCGGGGCCGAGACGGCTGCCCATCTTCGGGAGAATGGGAGAATCCTGATCATGTTCTGCGCTTTCGAGGGCTCTCCAAAAATCGTCAGACTTCACGGCAAGGGAGAGGTGATCACCCAGGGACATCCCCATTTCGCCGAGTTGGCTGGGATGTTTCCTCAGAATCCAGGAACGCGCTCATATGTTCTTGTCCGCGTGAGCCGGGTCGCAGATTCCTGTGGCTACTCCGTGCCGTTGTTCGCTTTCCAAGCCAGGCGTGAGGCCCTGGACCGGTGGGCGGAGAAGCAGGGTGCGGAAAAGCTTTGTGACTACCGAGCCACCAAGAACCGCAGGAGCATCGATGGTTTGCCGGCATTCGACGCCCCCTAGCAGGCCGTCATAGTGCGAACATCGCTTCGCGGGGTGCCCGTCAGGGCTATACTTCGTTTCTTGGAATTTCTGGGTGCCGGCCTGCTAGCATTCAAAATCCGGCTGCCGGATTTTGACGGAACTCAGGATCGCCAAGATGTGGTGGAGAGGGAGACTGATTCTTCTGATGGCCTAGCCCGGTTTTTTATAGTCCCACGCCACGAGGTGCATCCACGCGTCCTCTCTCCCAATGCTGCCAGGCATGGCGCGGACGAACCTCAATCTTGTTGCGGGCTATGAAGCGTGCGGGCTAGGGCCGTCGTGCTTCAGCGCTGGCTGCGAACCTCGTCGTCGTGAGTTTCGGCAAAGCGGCGCTGGCGCAAGATGCGAAGGTCCTCGTGGATTTTGCGGCGTTCATCCTGCGTTACTTGGCCGTCGGAGCGTGCGTCCTTGATTTCAGCCCGCACTTCCTTCCCTTCCTGCCGTAGACCCTGGGCTTCGGTCTGTGTGAGTTGACCCGGCTTGGCCTTCTGCAGCGCTTGTGCCCGTCTGGCTTTTAGCTGCGCCAGACTCTCGGGCACGGGAACCGGCGGAGGAACTGGGTATCGTTTTTCGCTGTCGTGCTTTTGCTGATAAATTTCTTTGCTCGACTGGCTGAGATCCTGTTGCAGATCTTTTCGATCCTCCGTGGTGACCACACCGTCGGCTCGGTATCCTTGTGCCTCTTCCCGGATGGCTTTCTGGTCGGTCCGGAGTTTCACCGCCTCGCTGCGCGTCAGTTGGCCAGAGCGCACTCCCTGGTTGATGCGGCCGGACTGATTCAGCTCGCGCGCGTGGACGCCTGGTGCCTGGGTTCCTGCGGGCCCGTGGGCATGGGGAGCGCGTGCTGGGGCGGCACCCTGGCTGTTCAGGGCGGTTGTGCTCGCGGCGGCGATGAGTGAGAGAACGAGATGGGAGGGTTTCATTCGCGGTGACGTTTAATCCAGGGTTTCGTGGGCACCAAATTTGGCCTGGCGGAGCGGATGGTTCCCACCTCGCGGCACTGGCGCCTGACAGGGCAGGGCAGGACGCGGGCCAATCGTCTGGTTTGTTGCCTGTAAGCAGATTGCGTCGCACGTGTCGTCGTCAGGTCTTTCCAGATGTCCATCCTCGCGGCAAGCGTGTCCCATTTCCAGGCGGGCCGGCCTACAAAGAAAACAGCCGCCCTGGTTAAAGGGCGGCTGTTCGCGAGGACGTTTTGAGGAAGGATTACTTCTTCTTGGCGGCCCGTTTCTCCTCGATCGCAGCCTGAGCGGCGGCGAGCCGAGCGACAGGAACGCGGAAGGGCGAGCAGCTCACATAGGTGAGGCCGATACGGTGGCAGAACTTGACGGAATCCGGGTCGCCGCCATGCTCACCGCAGATGCCGAGCTTGATGCCGGGACGCACACTGCGGCCCTTCTCGATGGCGATGGTCATCAATTGGCCGACGCCGGTTTGGTCGATGGACGCGAACGGATTCTTCTTCACGATCTCCGCTTCGGCATAGGGCGGCAGGAAGCTGCCGGAATCGTCGCGGCTCATGCCCAGGCAAGTCTGAGTGAGGTCGTTGGTTCCGAAGCTGAAGAACTCAGCGGTTTCGGCGATTTCATTCGCGGTGAGAGCGCCGCGAGGCACTTCGATCATCGTGCCGACGCTGTAGCTCAGCTTGACCTTCTGCTCAGCCTGCACCTGCTTGGCGGTCTCATGGACAATGGCGACCTGGAGATCGAGCTCCCGTTTGAAGCCGACGAGAGGGATCATGATCTCGGGCTTGCACTTAACCTTCCCCTTAACGCACAGGGCGGCGGCTTCGAAGACTGCGCGCGCTTGCATCCGGGTGATTTCGGGATACTTGATGCCGAGGCGGCAGCCCCGGAAACCGAGCATGGGGTTGAACTCGTGCAGTTCGTGCACGCGATTCATGATCTTCTCCACGGGGATTCCCATCTTGCGAGCGAGATCCATCTGCTGCTCCTTCGAGTGGGGCAGGAATTCATGCAGCGGCGGATCGAGGAAGCGAATGGTGGCTGGGAAGCCCTTCAGCGCCTTGAAGATGCCGTGGAAATCCTCGCGCTGATAAGGTAGCAGCTTCGCCAATGCGGCTTCGCGGGCTTCAACGTTGCCAGCGAGAATCATCTCACGCATGGCATCGATTCGGTCGCCTTCGAAGAACATGTGCTCGGTGCGGGTGAGTCCGATGCCGGTGGCGCCGAAGGCAACAGCGTTCGCTGTCTGCTCGGGGTTGTCGGCATTGGTGCGCACTTCCATCCGGGTGAATTGGGAGCACCACTTCATGAGTTGGTTGAAGCTCTTGAACTTCTCGGTCGCTTGTGCGGTTTTGTTGCCGTCAATGAGGCCGGAAATGATTTCCGAGGGGGCCGTCTTGATCTGGCCAGCGAAGACCGTGCCGGCCGTGCCGTCGATGGAGAGGAAATCCCCTTCGTGGTAGGTGTGACCATCTACCGTCACAGCTTTCTTGTCGTAGTCGATCTCCAGCGCCGCAGCGCCGCAGATGCAGACCTTGCCCATCTGGCGGGCGACCAGTGCTGCATGGGAGCTCACCCCGCCACGCGCGGTGAGGATTCCCTCGGCCGCGATCATTCCGCGCAGGTCTTCCGGAGAGGTTTCAACGCGGACCAGCAGAACCTGCTCGCCCTTCTCGGCGGCTTGGACGGCGCGGTCAGCGTTCAGGTAGATGCGGCCCGACGCCGCGCCGGGGCCGGCGGGGAGACCGGTGGCGATCACCTTGGCCTTCTTCACCTCGGCCACGTCGAAGATCGGAGCCAGGAGCTGGTCGAGCTGGTCGGCCGGATTCCGCATTACAGCGGTCTCAGCGTCGATGAGCTTCTCCTTGTACATGTCCATCGCGAACTTGAGCGCCGCTGCCGCGGTGCGCTTGCCGTTCCGGGTTTGGAGCATGAACAGCTTGCCTTCCTGGACGGTAAACTCGATGTCCTGGACGTCCTTGAAATGCTTCTCAAGGATCTTGCGGACGCTCATGAGCTCCGCGTAGGACTTGGGCATCACAGCCTTCAGCTTGGAGACCGGCTCGGGAGTGCGAACGCCCGCCACGACGTCTTCGCCCTGGGCGTTGATGAGGAACTCGCCGTAGAACTCGTTCGTGCCGTTCGCGGGATTCCGGGTGAAGGCCACGCCGGATCCGGAGGTCTCGCCCGTGTTGCCATAGACCATGGCCTGCACATTCACCGCAGTTCCCCACTCCGAGGGGATGTTGTACTTGCGGCGATAGACAATCGCGCGGTCGTTCATCCAGGAGCCGAACACGGCACCTGCCGCGCCGCGGAGCTGGTCCCAGGGATTGCTGGGGAAAGTCTTACCGGTGCGTTCCTTGACCAGGGCTTTGAAGCGTTTGACCAACTCCTGTTGGTCGGCGGCCGTCAGTTCGCTGTCGATGAGGTCGCGGTGATAGATCTCATGTTTGTACTCGTGGATCGCCGTTTCGAACGGCTCATGATCCTCCCCTTCGCGCTTCTGTAATCCGAGCACGACGTCGCCATACATTTGGACGAAGCGGCGATAGCAATCCCAGGCGAAGCGCTCATTGCGTGTCGCGGCGGCGAGCGAGAGAACCGTCTCATCGTTCAAGCCCAGATTCAGGATCGTGTCCATCATCCCCGGCATGGAGTCACGCGCGCCAGAGCGGACAGCCACCAGCAGGGGCATTCCCTTGGCGTTGCCGAACTTGCAGCCCATGATCTTTTCCATGTTCGCCACGCCCGCTTCCATCTGCGCCTGCAACTCGGTGGGATAGGTGCGCTTGTGGTCGTAGAAATAGGTGCAGACCTCGGTGGTGATCGTGAAGCCCGGAGGTACGGGCAGACCGATGCGGGTCATCTCTGCGAGATTGGCTCCCTTGCCGCCCAGGAGCGGTTTCATGGAGCCGTCCCCGTCCGCCTTCTTATTGCCGAAGGTGTAGACGTATTTGGTGGATTTGGTCGCTTTTTTTGCTTTGGCCATAGATTCGATTAAATGGGTCGGTTTACAACTGGGTCCTGACGGAGATTCCCGCTGAAAAAACGAGGCGCGAACCTAACAAAGCAAACCTGAGAGTCAATGCTTGGTTTGCTGGGTGTCGCGTAGTTTTCAAAGCAGGACTTTTTTGTAGTTAGCAAAGCAGGACAGTCTCATTTTTGGCGATTGGTGAACAGAAGGGCAGGTTTGAGTTTTTTGTCTGGGTCGGCCACCAGGACGGATTGATGGCCTGAGGGATGGAGGCAG
>CAMAVD010000121.1 GCA_945861575.1 Akkermansia muciniphila | reverse complement strand
CGCTCACTGAAGGTTCGACGGATGTCTCATGTAGTTCGACCGCAGGGGCGCGCGAGCTGTGGCTCAAAGCACGCGCCCCTGCTCGTTTAGCTGGCGATCGAATGCTTAAAAACGTCCAAAATCACCCACTCAAGTACACGAAGACCCAGAATTTGAAAGCTTTTCAAGATTACAAGACAGGCAGATGGGTGCGGACCTGCCCGAGGTGCTGATCGGCATCTACTGCCTAGGCTAAAGAAGTCTCTTGTTGGCGGAATGGAATGACAGCTGGCGGAGGGTCAAGCACGGTCGTGCCTTCGGCCTAGAGGGGGCCGAGATCTACCCGAGGTCGCAATTTAAGGCTTAGAGCGCTCAGCGCATGACAGTCGCGCTGGCATCCCGACGTTACGAGGGGCCAACTCGGCTATCGCTTTGGCTGCTGGTAGACGTGGTCTCGAATGCCTACTCCCAGCTTCCCGCCAGGCAGGTTCACCTCAGTATCCTTGTAGTCAGAGCCATCCCAGTAGACCAGAGCTAGATTGGTTTTGCCTGATGCGATTCGAAGCGTCGTATAGGACTCTGCGCCCCGAACCTGGAAGCCGTCCAGGCCAACAATAACATTTGAGATCCCGATCCCGTAACGGGCAGTGTTCTCGTTCGTGGTGATTACTGTCGCCCCTGTGATCGGCGGGTGGGATCGGTCTAGGCGGCTGATCGCTACCGCCCTTTTGTCTCGTTCCCGGATGATTTGTTTTCGCATGTAATTCGCTAGGTCTGGGTCCTTCTCCTTCTCGTAGTTGCGGAGGCAAAACCGAAATAGCGATAATGTCTGATAACGTTCGTCGCTGCGCCTGGCCCACGTCATCGCCTCAGAAAGCTCGCCACGGAACTCGTGATACTCTTCCATGGTAGCCAAACCCCGGGCCGAATAGGTGCTCGCTGCCTCCTCCGCGATCCTCTTGGCATCGGCATCGCGGCCGTTTCTTTGGTGATATCGGACGAGGGTGAGGGCTCTGCCGGACGCGGCTACGCGATCCTCGCAAAGCGAGAGCCCTTTCTGCAGCAGCTCCATTCCTCTGTTTGTCTCTCCGTGTCTCGTTACGTAATCACCGAGAGTGACATACTCCCAGGGATCGATCGCCGCGATTTCATTCAGTCTTGCCTCGTAGAGGGCTGGCGTCCCACGAAGACAGGAAGCCGCCTGGCTCATGGCCGTGAGGTTATAGTTCGTAAGGATGCCCCAAATTTCCAGGAACTCTACCACAGACCGGTTTGTGGAGTAGGTCGCTCGGAGGAGTTCGATGCGGATGGACTCGGAGTAGGGAGCGATGCTACCAAGTTCTTTCAGGGTGGTTAGCCTTTGCTCCTTGCTCTGATTCGGTAGAGTCGTGAGTTCATCGAGCAAATTGTAGGCGGTGCCCGGCGGGGGGGAGAATTCGGTCCAACGCGCAAGAGTGGACTCGAGACGCACCTGCAGAACGCTGTTTCCTCGGGCGTCACTGGTCTTGAGCGATGCCCAGTAGGCAGAAGGTATAAGCGATGGCCTATCAAGGATCAAATCGCGAAGCGGTACTTCCGTCTTTCGTCCGAGAAACGGAGTTTCGAGTCGATGTTCGTCATACAACTTGATCAGGGGAGCAAGCCAGAGGCTGCCGTAGGCGGTGGAAAGCTCTTCCCCCAGTTCCGTCGTGTCCCGAAGCCCAAGCGATAGGGCGTAGAAACTGAGTTTTGTTTGAATGGCATTGCACAGATGCCGCTGGAAGTGCATGGCCCATGTTCCGGGGCTAATCACACGGAGATGCCCTTCAGCGCCTGCGAATCGTTCCGGAGCGACGTTCAGCATTCGACAGATATCACCGTTTGGCATCGGTGTGCCTCGTTCGAGGTGAACCACCTCATTGAACTCCGCGATTTCCGACGGTATGGCGTAGCTCGCTGGAGAGTGCTTGATCTGCACCGAGCTGGCGGCGTTACGAGCCACTCTCAGTAGATGTGTGTTTTGTGAGGAAGTCCTCTCCGACAGCTTTGGCCACGTGAGACCTGGCCTTAGGGATTCTGACCGCGTCTTTGCCCACATGCGTGTCTCCTCAGGTGAATCGTTTCGTTGGTCTTCTAGCATGCGGGATGAAGAGGGTCCGGTGTCGCGGTGAATCTTCTGTAAAAGGTGGTGGAACTCAAACCGATACACGGAATCGTCCAGAACGCTCAACGCGAATGCAGCAGCCAGCAGCGCGCCGCCGCCGCGTCTCACACTGATGTGAGACTCGCGATGGGGAAATCGTGGCAGCCTACTTGCGCGCTTTCAGCCCGGCGGCAGCCGCTTCATCAAGGAATGCGTGGACAGTTGGCCTTCCCTGCAGAAAGGAGGCGGGTGAGTGGGGCCCGCGTGGGCCCTCAGCCATCCCTACTACTGCGGCTTTCTTGTGCGGCCCAAAGGCCAGGATCAGGATATGGCGGGCTGCGAGAATCGTTTTCAACCCCACGGTTACCCCTTGGTTTGGTGCGTAATCCCCCCCAAACCACAGGCGATTGGCCTCCACTGAGACAGGCTCCAGATCCAGGAGTCTTCCGACGGAGTCCTCGACGCTGCCGGGCTCATTGAATCCAAGGTGACCGTTCTGCCCCAACCCGAGAATCAAAACGTCGAGGCCGCCCGCGTCTTGGATGCGACGCTCATGTGCCTGCACGCTCGCCAGCGCGTCTTTCTGGAGTGAGCTTACGACATGGAACTGCGTTGAGGGGATCCCCCAGGCCTGCCCTACGGTTCGGAGCATTAAATTGGCGCAGTTCCTCGGTTCCCCTAGGGGCACGCCGACATATTCGTCGAGGGCGAAGACGTTCAGGTGCGAGAGGCTTAGGCGGCGCTCAGCGATACGCCGATACAGCTCCAAAGGCGAGTTCCCTGCAGCGACCATCACCGTGCGTGTGTTCGCTGCCATCAGCCACTGAGCCAGCAGTTCGGTCGCGGCAGCGTTCGCGCCTTGGTTTGTGGGGTGGATGTGTAGGTTCATTGGGCCGCTCTGACTCCGGCGTGCCAGGGTTTGGAAAGTGGGGCTTAGGGTGGTGAAGGGGCACAGACGAGATGCCCGGGGCTGCGTTTCGCCAGTTCCACCAGACCGCGCCCATCGTCGAGGGTGATGGCCAGGGGCTTTTCCAGCAGCACATGCTTGCCGGCCTCAAGCGCTGCACGAGCGAGACGGGCGTGTTCCGGCATGGAGGTCAGAATGAGCACCCCATCCACCTCGGGGCAATCGATCACCTCCTGATCGGCCGTCGTAAACCGTTCCGATCCCAGGGAGGCCAAGGCCGTTTCACGCTGACTCTCCCGTCCGCAGGCCATCACGACTTCAACCTCGTCGCGCGCCCTTAAGCGGTCGATGAGGGGGCGATAGACGCTGAGAACATTGCCGCAGCCAATGACTCCCAGACCTAGAGGTTTGCTCGTGGACATCGCGTTGATATAGCGACTCAAGCAGTTTGCTGTTGTGCCTGCAACATGATAGTATAGCCTTGTTGCATGTCCGTTCTATCCACATTGCAATCCCGACTCGCCGACATGCGTCCGAGCGAGGCGGAGGTGGTTCGGAGGCTTCTGCGAGACCTCGGCATGGTGGCGGAACGGAGTCTTCGGGAAATCGCGGCCAGCTGTGAGACGAGCGATGCCACGGTGGTTCGGGCCTGCCGGGCGGCGGGCTTTGATGGATTTCAGGATTTGAAGTATCACGTCCTTCGCGAGCTCACCGGCGGGAATGGGCTCGGTGCCGCTTCGAGTGTGGAGCGGCACTACGACAAGGATATCGCCGCCAGCGTCGCAGCTGCCGATGCCGCTTTGGAAGAGGCCGCTGACCTCCTGCGAAAGGCCTCGCGGGTCGCGCTGGTGGGGGCGGGCGCCTCCTATGGGGTCGCACTCATTTTGACGGATGTTATTTTCACGATGCGAAAGCAGGCGCTTCCGCTGCGTGATCCGCAGATGGCCGGTTTTGCCTTCACAGCTCCGGTCACGGGTCTGCTTCTGATCGCTATCTCGCACTCAGGCGAAACCCAGTTTCCGTTGGCGACCGTCATCGAAGCCAAGCGAGCGGGCGTTCCATCTATTGGGCTCACGAATGAGCCGGGAAGCGAGCTTGCCCGTGCTGTCGATGTCGTAATACCGACACAGACCGTCGAGCGTCCGGCAGGGAGCTTTGCCATCGCCCCGCGAATCTGCCAGCTAGCGGTGCTGGACCGCCTCCTGACCTGCGTGCAGATGTCCCAGTCGAAAAGCAAGCGCCGACCCAAGCAATCACTCCGTTCGTGAACCATTCCCCACTATGAAACGCTCCATCAATGGCCTCTTCAGCTTACTGCTCGCTGCACTCCCTTGCCTGACAATCGGGGCAGCCGATTCCAAGTATGTCGTTCCCACATCGGAGTGGAAATCGCTTTTCAACGGGCGTGATCTCTCCAATTGGGACAAGTTTCTAGCGACGCCCAAGGGCAACGAACCCCTGGTGGCGAACGTCGACCCACGGAATGTCTTTTCCGTCAAAACTGTGGACGGCGAACCTCTGATTCATGTATCCGGCGAGAGCTACGGTGCCATCACCACCCAGGAGGAGTTTTCCAATGTTCATATCCGGCTTCAGTTCAAGTGGGGAGTCAATCGTTGGGGAGGACGCAAGCACGTCGGGCGCGATACCGGGATCCTCTACAACGGAATAGGCAAGCCGAATCCCCGGACCGGATGGCTGCTCTCGGTCGAGAACAATATTATGGAGAAGGGCGTTGGACAGTGGTGGAGTGTCAACGGTGCCATCATTGACACCGAGGGAGAATGGATTACCGCGGAGAATGAACTGTACGTGCCCTACAAGAAGGAAGGAGCGGGGGAAAGAAACATCGTCTGGAGGCGGGGCGGCCCGAGGATCACCACCACGAGTGGCAATGGGATTACCCCGCCATTCGACGTGGAGGAAGTGTTTGGCAATTGGAATACGGTCGAGGTGGTTTTTTGGGGAGCACAGTGCATTCATATTCTCAAGGGGCAGGTGAATCTGGTAGCGGTCAACCCACGCTATAAAAAGGGAGATCGATGGCATCCTTTGACTCATGGGCGCATCCAGCTGCAGTCCGAGGACGCCGAGGTCTTTTATCGCAAAGTCGAAGCACGCCCCCTTTACGGGCTTCCCCTGGAACTTCTCGGATACGCTCTCTCTCCGGTAGCGACCGAGGAGGGATTTATTCCACTATTAACCGGGGAGGCTTTGAAGGACTGGAAGCAGGCGGGAGCCGGAAAGTTCTCCCATGTCGATGGGGTAGCCGAGGGGCAGGGGGGGATGGGACTTTGGTGGTACTCCGGTCGGGCTTTCACCAACTTCGTGCTCCGTGGTGAGTTTCTGCAGGAGCAGGAGATCGCAGACTCTGGGGTTTTCATCCGCTTTCCAGATCCGGGAAACGACCCGTGGTCTGCAGTGCGTCAGGGGCACGAGATGGAAATCGGCGATGCACATCCTGAAAACGCCACCTGGAGGACAGGTTCGATTTATCCCTTTCACGCTTCGGTTAAAGCGAATACCAAACCAGCGGGCCAATGGAATACCTATGAGCTCGTTGCTCGTGGACACGACTACTCGGTGCGGATAAACGGCGAGATGGTGAACACCTGGACAGACACGACTCAGCGCAGTCTGTCGGGATTCATTGGGTTGCAGAACTACGATGACAAGAAAACAGTTCGGCATCGCAGCCTGCGCGTTAAAGAGCTGTGGTGATGGTTTCTTGTGCTGAATTGGGGCTTTCGGTTCTCGGTGTTTCCGCTAAGGATTGCCCCTTGATTGCCCACTAAACCTAAATGACAACGCCCGTCGACCCACACGGATCAACCGCCGTTCCTTTTCAACCGTCGGCCGCTCCTAGCAGCGTTTCCTTTGCTGGGCGCGGTGCTCTGGGATTCGCCGTGGTGAGTGTCGCGGCTTTTGGAGTCTGGGCTTTTGGAGGTAGCTGGTTTCGTGGTCGCGGAGGCGAGCCAGCGCTCTATGCCTGCATCGCCGCTGTTTTCGTCCTCCTAAGCGGAGTGCTACTGCATTCTCTGGTCCAGGGCACGCGCCGCTTTCGGCGATTCTATTTCTGCTTTGTTCCGGCTTTTCTGGCGTATGCTGTGATCTGGTCCGGCTTTTGGTTCTGGCTCAAGGAGGGATGGGGCGAGTGGCTCGGTGCGTCTTTGGGGAGTCTGGCATTTGTGGCCATCACGGCAGGATTCTTCCGTCAATGGAAGGGTTTCGCTCTCGCCACGCTCGTCTTCTTCGCACTGCACAGCGCAGGGTATTACGCTGGCGGCCAGAGCATGGCGTTTCTGATCGATGCCGCGCGGCAGAAGCCTACCCCGTTCCTCGACGCGCCCACACTGGTCACCCTGGCAAAACTTTCCTGGGGTTTGTTCTACGGTCTCGGTTTCGGCGCGGGGCTTGGGTACGTTTTCGCGGTGGCTCAACGTGCCCCGGGCGTCTCACTTTCAGGGCCAGGTGGTTCGGTTGCCTCTCTCGTTCTCAGCGCGGCAGTCATCCGGGGGCTCCTTCCCTGCATTCTGACAGTCTGGCTGATCGGCTGCGCCTCCCGGCAGGCGGGTCCGTCCGACTGGAAGGCATGGCAGGTCAAGCGAGCGGATTCTATAGGAGGCACGAATGGCTGGGCAACACTGGTAGGCCTCCACTGGCTGCCCGAGGGCGCGCAGACGGTCGGAAGTGCTTCGACCAATGATCTGGTGATCTCCTCCCCGAGCATTCCGGCTTCTGTCGGGGTATTCACGCGAAAGGATCTACTTGTCTCCTTCACTGCGAGTGCAGGGGCCGTTGTTGAAGTGGATGGGCGTAGGGTGACGAGGCTAGATCTGGTCTCGGATGCCCATGGAAAACCGACCCGACTTAACCTGGGGACTCTCTCTATCATCGTCATTGAACGGGGAGATCGTCTCGGCTTGCGTGTCCGCGACTCCGAGGCGGCGACCCGACGCGCTTTCAAGGGACTTCGTTGGTTTCCCTACGATCCACACTGGAAGGTGGAAGGTCGATTTCTGCCCTTCACCATGCCACGGACGCTGCGTGTCCCCGACGTGACCGGAAGTAGTCAGGAGTTCACCAGCCCCGGTCAGCTGATGTTCTTGTGGGGCGGCGCGGAATACCGTTTGGACGTGGTTGAAGAAGCGGACACTCCTGACTACTTCGTGCTTTTTCGGGATCGGACAACCGGCAAGGCAACGTATGGTGCGGGACGCTTTCTCTACGTCACCCGTCCCGAGATCGACGGGCGAGTTGTGATCGACTTCAATCGTGCCTACACGCCCCCGTGCGGATTCACCGCCTTCGCCCTTTGCCCGCTGCCACCTCGGCAAAACTGGCTTCCACTGCACGTGAGAGCGGGCGAACTCAAACCGACCGGACCCCATCCCTGATCTATGAACCTCATTTTTCAGAGTGTGTTCGCAGGGTTGCTCCTCTGCGTGGAGGGGGCTGAGGCGGCGACGATAACCACGCTTGCAGGCACCGGTGCGCCAGGCTCGAGTGGAGACGGAGGTCCGGCGTTGGAGGCTCTTTTTCCGCAGGAAATATCTAGCAGCCTGTCACGATCTTTCCTAAGGGATAGCTCAGAAAATACGCGCTTCAAAGCCGGACTCACGTCCGTGGGGGATAAGTCGACAGGCTGCTAGCGGTAAGCTCGCGGCATGGGGCCGAATTCGTGCCCAAACCGTCGACTCCCAGTTGAAAGTGTGGGAGACTCCAGGAATCTCCCTCGCGAAAAAGAGTCCCGTCCACCGGCGGGCGCGAACCATTTTTCAACCGTTTGCTGGTCTTTGGTCAGGTAACTATACTGGCCATCGGGGCTCCGCGACCACACGCTATCATACGAAGCCGAAAGTTTTTGCGCGGCGGCTCTTTGATACCACTTTCCGGCTTCCTCTTCGTCTCGTGTCAGATAGGCGCCATGAGCGTGGAAGGTCTCGAGTTTCTGCAGCGCGCCAGAGACTTCCGGCTTAGTGACCTTTTCTGAGCCTTTGGTTCGGCCTGCCCCGGCTACCACTGGGGCTTCGCTGTAGTCATACCTCAACCCGGCAGGATACCGTTCCAGGAACACAAGCTTGGCTACGGTTTTCTGATCCCCTGTCATGGCATCCGTTCCATGCATTCCCGCAACCTTGCTCTTTTGGGTGGGCTGGAAGCCGAGAGCAGAGGATGTAATCGACGCAGCTTGTTCGGGGGCTTTAGGAGATCCCTTTGCAGACTCCAAGGGGAGAAGGTTGAGATCAGTCTGCGCAGTGGAGCCTTTGCGCTCCGCTCTTGGACGTGAGGCTTCTGCGGACTCTGCTGCTTGGCAGAAAGGTGAAGTGAAAACGACCGACCCTGTCGTGGCGGCACACAACCAAAGGAGGTGCAATTGCGTTTTCATTTGCCGGAATTCAATCAAAGCCATCCGGAAAACCGAGTCAAGCTCACTAATTGGCAGGGTTCCAGACGAGTGTGAATGAATAGCGTCCGTTCATATCGTGATGGGTCCCTTGCGTTTTCAGTTCGCATCATTTATGCGAAAGGCTTCCTACGCTTCCAGAGCCTAGAGAGGAGGCAGGTGCCAGTCCAATCCCAATTCCGTCAACTGGCGCCGGATACCTCTCAGATCCCAGATGCGCAGCCGCGCGGTACTCCCGGAGGCAGCGAGTTGGCTGCCATCGGCGCTGAAGGCCAAGCCGGTCATTTTTGTAGGGCTGGCGGGTCTAAGCAGGCCAAGGTGTTCCCATGTCTGCAGATCAAAGAGCTGGATCATGGTCCGATCGCACAGGACAGCGAGTATCCGCCCGTTTGGAGAAAACGCCGCCGCGCCCAGCAGGGGGGACCCTTCCGGAAACGGAAGCGCGGGTGCTGGCTTCCATGAGTCGGTGGCGTAAAGGTGGAAGCTGTCCCCAAACGCGACCATCCATTTCCCATCTGCGCTAAAGACCGCTTGCGGCGCGACGCCAACCGGAAGCGTCAATCGCGCTTCCTCGGATCCCGCAGCCCAGACTTTCACCTGCCGATCGGAGCTGCTACCGGTCGCCAGCCAGCGACCCTGCGGGCTCACCGCGACGGTGGTGACACCCGGATGCTTGCCGGTCATGGCAACATGATTGGTGAGGGTGCGATCAAATAGATGAGCAGTGCCCAGGCGCGCATTAATCGCCCCGAACCAATCACCTTCGGGGCTGAACGCTACCGCGCTCCAGCCTGGGCCGGGCAGGAGGAGTTCGCCTTCGTTCAGTTTCAAACCCGAGCTGCCAGCACGGTCCAGAGTCCAACGATGCAACCCCAGAGCCCCCGGAGCGATCAGCCCCGTGTCTCGCGGGTCGAATGCCAGTGACGACATCCGAAAGGGATGCCGCTGTCGCAAGCGACCTCCGGCTTTCGCTTCACAGAACACGACGTCGGTCGCGGTGCCGCAGGCGACCCAACTGCCATCGGGGCTGAACCGGCAGGCGGTCAACTCCACATCGGTGCTGCCCGTGGTGAGTTCACGGAACTGGGAGGGTCGCTCAATATCCAACCAGCCTAGTTCTGCCCCTCGCAGGACAGGTCCAACTCGTGCCCCGCCTCGCTGGAATCCGATCCGGTGTGTGTCACATGGAAAGGCAAATACATCCCGCAGCGCGGTCACGTCCATCAACCGAAGAACACGGTCATCGTAAGCGGCGGCAAGCAGGCTCCCCTCCGGATTGAAGGCGATACTATGCGCTGGTGCCGCGGACTTTTGAGAAATGGACATGTGCAATCTTCCTGTCCTGGCCCGCCAAACGGGAACTCTGCCGTTCGCGATCGCAACCGCCAGCAAAGCGCCGTCGCTGCTCCAGGCCATCGCTGTGCATGCGGCGCTATTGGTTAGTCGTCGCGACAGCCGGCTTCCTTCCATGTCCAGTAACTCCACAAAGGCACTCCCGGCCCGGGCCGCAGCGAGGGTGCGGCTGTCGGGCGACAGGGCTAGGTGGCCCCATCGGTACGAGCGCTCTGGATCTCCCCCAGCGAGCGAGCCGCCGAGCTCCGCCGGCTGTGCTCCAGGCAATTCCAATGCACGGAGGACCCCGGGCGCGTCGTGCAGAACGATCAAAGGACGATTCGGTGCGAAACAGAATGTCTGGTTTGTTCCGTGGGTGACAAAACAGCGGTGCCCTGTCTCGAGATCCCAGACGCTGAATGCGTTCGAGTGTTTGATCGCCAGAAAGCGACCGTCCGCGCTGAAAGCCTCCAAGCGCAAAGCAGGTCCATCGGTGAGCGCGAAGCGACGCAGCTCAACTCCGTCGCTGACCGAGCGGAGAACGACCTCAGCCTGGTTGATGAGGGTGGCCAGCTTCGTGCATGCCGGATCGGATAGATTCTGCCAGGGATCGGGAGATCCCGTGAGCCCGGGTTGGACTGTGAAGTGGACATCGGTCCGTGCCATTAGGGCGAGGACTTCGTCCCGAGCGCCTTGGCGAAACACCTGCTTATTCCCCAACGCAACGCCTTCCCGGATGCGTCTGAGCCCTTCAGTACGTCCGCCGAGTTCATCACCGAGACGCAAGGTCCGGACTTCACTCAGGATGGAGCTCTGCAGATGGGCTGCCGCTTGAAGCTCAGCGCGGTGAATTCGCAGGCCGGCAATGGCCGTTCCTGCGACCAGTGCAATCAGCAGAACCACCGACAGGGCCAGGGTCAAGGCCAGCGCCGGTTGGCGTCGACACCAGTGCCAGGTCAGCTCAACAGGTCCTAGCGGACGCGCGAGAATGGGGCGTCCATCGAGCCAGCGCTCCAGTTCGATAGCCAGTGCCTCCGCAGACGGGTAGCGAGCAGCCGCTTCTTTGCGCAGGCACTTGAGGCAGATCGTCTCCAGGTCGGCATTGACCCTGGGATCGATTTGACGAGGCGGTGTCGGCTCGTCATCGAGGACCTTGCGGAGGGTCTCGATGGGCGTGGCGGCTTTGAAAGGTGGCTGGGCCGTGAGCAGCTCGTATAGGATGGCGCCGAGACCGTATACATCCGCGGCAACCGTGAGCTGAACGGCGCGTCCAGCGGCCTGCTCCGGCGGCATGTAGTTTGGAGAACCTAGGATGGACTGTGTGAACGTGTAACCGCTCTCCTGCGATAGGATCTTGGCCAGGCCAAAGTCTGCGACATGCGGATCGCCCCGGGGATCGAGCAGAATGTTCGATGGCTTGAGGTCCCGATGCAGTATCCCGCGCTGATGGGCGTAGTGAATGGCTCGGGCGACCTGAAGGAAATTGGCGAGCGTGAACGAGGCGTGGAGAAAAGGCCTTTGACGATCGGTCGAACCTCGATTCCTTGGCGGTAGACCCGTGAGGATACCCTCGGCCAGGCTGCCCCCCTCGACGAGGCGCATGGTAAAAAAGTGCATCCCCTCGTGCTCCCCGCTTTCGTAGAGCGGCACAATGTGAGGGTGGCTCAGCTGGGCGATCGCCTCAATCTCCATCCGGAAGCGCAGGCGCGCCTCCGAGGAGAAGACGTGGCTGGCGAGGATCATCTTCAGAGCGACGTGCCGATTGAGGCTGAGTTGCCGGGCCTTGTAGATGACTCCCATCCCCCCCCGGGCGATCTCATCGAGGATCTCGTAGTCTGCGAAGAAACGGGTCCGAAGTCCGGAGGGAAGCGGGGGCGGCTGCGTCTCCTGACGTTCGGCCAAATCCGTTTCCTCGTCTGCGGTCAGCGCCAGACGCAGCAAACAGTTCGGACACCCCTGGCCCGAATCCGCTGGAGCGCAGGCGAGTCCGCACGTGGGACAGGAGCTTTTAGTGTTCGTCATGCCGTGGAACGAGGGCTACCCATGGGAGTAATTAAGCAGAACTCGGGATCTGTGACTTCATTTATCCATCGGCTGAGTTTCGACGTGATCCTGTCCAGAGCGAGTCGCGCTCCCTGGCAGTATCACCCCATCCCACCCCAGCGGCAGACGACGTCGATCAGGTAGCGGAGCTCTTCAGCCACCTCATCGGGCTGAGTAACGGTTTGCGTTACCTCCTCTCGCAGCAGCTGCCCAAAGCGCTTCTTGAAGCGGTGGGATTCCTGCCGCATAGCTGCTTCACTCAGGCCTAGCTCCTGGGCCGCTAGCGCGTAGTTCGTCTTGAGCTCCCCGCCTGAGAGAAAGGGTTCCAGTTGGACCAGGCGCTGTGCCTTACCGGCGGCCTGATACTCCTCACGTAAGCGACGGCGAGCCCGGTCGAGCAAGTCGAGCGCCCACCGGCGGTCGTAGATTTGGTCTGCGGTGAGCGTGTCGGCGGGTTCAGCTCGGTAACGCTCTTCGGCCGTCATCCCGTCTAAGGAGATTGAGGCGACCCCTCCGCCTCGCTTTTGGGCCCGGGTGCGGTCCCACTCGTTGGCAAGGAAGCACTTGAAGGCGGTGAGGAGGAACCATCGAAACTGACCGCGTTTCCGGTCGGCAATCCCCACGTAGTTCTTCTCCAGCATCTTCGCGAAGAAGTCCTGGGTCAGATCCTGAGCAGTCGGAACGTCGAAACCTTGACGACGCACGTAGGCGTAGAGCGGATACCAGTAAACACGGCATAGCTCGGTAAGCGCGCGCGCGGCTTCGGGCGCATCGGGCCGACCCGCCTGAAGCACCGCGCTCCAATGCGTCGTTGCAAAGACAACGTTTTGCTCAATCCGATCTGAGCTCATGGGTGTTGGGTAAGGACTGGGCATGTAAGATCGGCCGCAATCCCCGTCGGATTCCATTCAACTACACTGCGGAGCGGAAGACAAGCCACTCCGCAGCGGGCCGTGGCGAATCTTTGTCACGTCCACTCAGAATCTCTTAATGCTCTAGTGGAGTCGCGGATTCCATCGCGGCCCGAAAGTGTTCCACACACGTTAAATTGATATGAAAAAGCTCTATTCTACCGGCGATCTCCCCGCCACCGACCGCACACAAGCGAATCCGCCTTCGCGGTCGCGAGCACTGCCCGCAAAAGGGTTCCTTGCCATTCTTGGCCTCTTTACGCTGCTGGCTCTGGCGGCAGGCAGCACAGCCAATGCTGACGTGCCGGGGATCATTACCTATCAGGGTCGCGTGACTTCTCACGATACGAACTTTAGTGGTATGGGCCAATTCCGGTTTGCCCTGGTGCGCCCGGGCCTCCCTTCGACCACACTCTGGAGCCAGGATGGCAAAGAGACACCCGTGAACATCCTTTCCATTCCGGTGAACCAAGGGCTCTTCACGGTTGGACTCGGTGACACGAACATTCCAGGGATGCTGAACACCATCCCCTCTGCGATTTTTGACACTGCGGAGGTCAGCCTTCGCATCTGGTTCAATGACGGCGTGAATGGTTTTGCTCAACTCACTCCGGACCAAAGGCTTACTTCAACTGCATATGCCCTGCGCGCGGCCAATGTGCCCGATGGTGCCATCACCGGTGCCAAGATCGCCACTGGGGCAGTGGGGAACAGCGATTTGGCAGACGGAATCGTGACGACACCCAAGCTGTCCAATGCTGCCGTCACCAGTGCCAAGCTGGCTGATGGTTCGGTCACCCCCGAGAAGATCCCAGCCGAATCCATCACCGGCCAAAAGATTGCGCCCAACTCGGTGGGCTCGGATGATATCTCAGACACACTTCGCGTCCGGGAGCTTCAGGTCGAGAGCGATGGGGGCCTGGACCGACTCCAGCTCACGGAAGTAGCCAACAGCGGGGTCCTCTACATGAATCACGGAAGTATCGGGCGCTTTCTAGCGGCTTCGGGAACAACGGATGGTGGCTTCCTAAGATTGTATGATGCTCTAGGCGGTCTGGGCCAGGCTCAGACCACGGTGGAGTTGGGATCCTCCTCGGTAGGCGGTTATGGGCGGTTTTTCCAGGACAATGCCTCCGCCGGGGTGCAGATCAATGGGCAGAACGGAAGTCAGGCAGGCGGGGCGATCCTGGTCTACCGCGAAGCCGGGCTGGGAATGACCCTGCTGGGAAGCACCGGCACAGGCCAAGGGTCGCTCCTCACCCTGTATAATGGCTTGGGGGCACAAAGCCTCGTGCTGGATGGGCATAGCACTGCGTCGGGCGGTGAGCTCTCTCTGCGGGATCAGAATGGTGCCGAGCGGGTGCAGTTCCTCGCGAGTACCTCCACCGGCCAAGGCTCTAGCTTGACCCTGAGAAACGGCCTGGGGAGCACGACTGTGAACCTGGATGCAGATGCCAGCGGCCGTGGATCGGCCTTCTCGATGCTCAACGGAGAGAACATCACCACTGTCGTCTTGGACGCGAACAGCAGTGGCTCGGGTCTGATTGAAGTGAAGAATAGTCAGGGTGCCACTCGGGCTGAGTTGGACGGGCAGGGCACCAGCGGCGGTGGCGAGGTGATTTTGCGGGACGAAGACGGTACGGCCACCGTTCAAATCGAAGCCGCTGAAGGGCCGGGCAACGGGGCCCAGA
>CAMAVD010000120.1 GCA_945861575.1 Akkermansia muciniphila | reverse complement strand
GATCAGTGGGCGCAGTTGGGCGAGTGGCATCTGCAAAGTTCGTCCCGCTGCGGGGGCATCTGCCAGTCGCACATGGAACTGGGCATTGGTCTCGCCACCAGCGACCAGCTGATCGAGAAAAATTCCCGAGCCGCCAACCTGTGCTTGTGGGAGGAGGGTCCAGGTTTCGGCTCGGAGAGCGTACCCTGGCAGGAGGAGATAAAATGCGGTTGCCAGGGCGGCTATGTATGCAGTTTGGGAGGGCATCACGTGGGTTTATCGTTTCAGATTGTTGCTGATCTGAAGCATGTCGTCCGCGGTTTGAACGGCTTTCGAGTTCACTTCGTAAGCCCGCTGGGCCACGATCATATTCACCATCTCCTCGACGACTTTGACATTCGACATTTCTAGGTAGTTCTGAGCAAGCACGCCAAATCCATCGGTGCCTGGCTGACCCTGCTGCGCTGCCCCTGAAGCGGGATTGTCCTTGTAAAGATTGCGCCCGATGCTCTCCAGTCCAGCGGGGTTGGAGAAACGGACGAGGTTGATATTGAAGGTCTGAAATCCACCGGGGGTGCGGGCGCTGACCTCACCTGTGGGGGCAATAGAGATATCCGTTGTCCCGGGAGGCATGGTGATGCCGCCTTGCAGCGCCATGCCGTCGCTCGTAACGAGACGGCCGGTGCTGTCCATCTTGAAGGCCCCATCGCGGGTGTAAGCCGGGGATCCATCGGGCATAACCACCTCGAAGAAACCGGTCCCATCAATGGCCACATCCAGTTGTGAGCCGGTGTGGCTCACAAGGCCGGTCGTGAAAATTTTCGACGTCGCCATCACGCGCGACCCGTGTCCGACTTGGATTCCCGTGGGCACCTGATTGCCTCCTCCAACCTCGGAGCCTGCCAGCTTGGAGTTTTGGTAGATCAGGTCTTGAAACTCGATCTTCGATTTCTTGAAGCCGGTGGTGTTGACGTTTGCCAGATTGTTCGAGATGACATCCAGGTTGGTCTGTTGGGACACCATACCTGTGGCGGAAGAGTAGAGCGCGCGGATCATGGGGTGTCTTGGGGTTAGGTGTTGCCCGCGAGTTCTGTAATGGTGCGCCCCATCCGCTCATCCTGGGACTGAATGATCCGCTGGTTCATTTCAAACATACGCATGGAGCTGATCATTTGGGTCATTTCCGCCACTGAGTTTGTGTTTGCCAACTCCAGGTAGCCCTGGCGGAGGGAGGGAGAGCCCATTTCCTCCGATTTCAGGCCAGGATTTTGTGCTGTGAACTGACCTGCGCCGATCGGAGTGAGCATCGAAGGATCGCTGAACTTCACGACCTTGACCTTTCCGTGAGCTTCGGATCCCTGGGTGATTTCGCCGGTGGATGAGATGAACAGTTCGGGATTGTTCGGATCCAGCTGGATCGGCCCCGAGTCGCCCAAGATCGGGAATCCCTGCTTGGACACCAGCTGACCGGCTGGGGTCCGGTGAAACTCGCCATCTCGAGTGTAGGCAACATCGCCTGAGGGAAGCTGCACGGCGAAGAAACCATCGCCATCGATTGCGAGGTCCGTATCCACGCTGGTCGCCCTTAGACCCGCCGGGCTGAAGTCCGTCTGGATCCGTGTGTTCGGCATGGTGCGACCGGCACCTTCGGCAGACGAGGCGGAAGTGAGAGCGGTGGCAAAGGGCTCGATGGAGATCGACTGTCTCTTGTAGCCGGGCACCTGTGACGCTGCCAAATTTTCCGCCGTGATTTCCTGCCAGCGGGCGCTGGCGTTCATCCCCGAGGCTGCCTGGAACAAGCTTACATTCATCCGGGGATGCTCTAGCAGCGGATGTGCCACGGCAGAAACGCCCGTAAATCCGTGTGACTGTCCGCCTCGTGGCAAGTGCTGCACTGTTGAAAGAGCCGGGCTGGGGGGACTTAGATGCAGAAGCTGCCCAGCCGCATCTCGCGGAGGGATCCTCTACTTGCCAAGGATGCGATCGATGCCGCGTCCCTGGCTGGGCTGAAGTCGACCGGGCAGAAGCGACCCACTTCGCGAGAAATCATACTGAATTAAGAGGCCGATACTGTGGGCACCTCGCCCGCTGCTTCGCATCGCATCAATCCCATAGCCGTAACCTAGGGCGATCTGCCAGGCCTTCTTTCCTGGGCTGAGAACGAAAGCGCTGCCGAGTCCAGACTGCCAGCCTCCAGGCTGTTCGATATTCGAGAAATGACTAACCACGGCTGTGGCACCGAAGCCCTGGATCTGGCAATGTCCCCCGGGATCCAGGGGGATTCCATAGGAGGCGTTTATCAGGAAAAAGCGTTTCGCGCTCAGCTCTTGAAAGTAGTAACCCGGGATGCTCAGTGGAAACTCAGCGATGAGCGGTAGGGCTCCTCCCAGCCTAAAGGCGCTGAAGCGGTCGGGGTGTAGCGTGGTTCCGAGAGTGGTGCTGAGCGAGATGATATGCTGATGACGAGGTAGGGTGTAGGCCAGCAGCCCGCGCATCCAGGCCATGTGGCTCTGGTGTTCCACCCTCCGATCCGCTTGATAGCCATACGTCCCTGGTTTGCCGCGCACTTGAGCTTCGTACCAGACGGAGAGCTCCATCGCCATCTCGGGGAACATCACGGGCTCCCGCCCGCCCCATCGCAATCCGGCTCGCAGGTGCACATCTCCTCGGTCCTCCGGGATCGTAAACGCTAAATCGGTTCGGCTGTCCCTGGCATAAGTGGAGTAGTGATAGGCCGAGCGGAGGACGGCAGTGAGAGGGATTTGTGAGTCCGGGTTAAATCGATGGTAGAGGCTCGCGGACACTTCGCCACCATGTCCGGTGAACGATTCCTCGCGGAGAAGCTTTCCCCGTCGGACCTCTGAATAGGAATCGGCGAAGCCACCTCCAGAGACGCCAAAGGCTAGATCTGTTCGAGGGCCGAGCAGTTGACGAAGCCCAAGCTCGCTGTCGACAAAGGTGGGGGCCAGGGCGATGCGGAGTGCGGTGTTGGATCCTTGAAACTGTGGGCGACTCAGGTAATAGAACGCATAGGCGGAGATCGGCCCCACTCCCTCCAGGGGCTGATTGTAGCCCAGTTGGAGCAGGTCGCGGCGATGCGGGTCAAGCTGGGCCCATGCCTTGGAGCACGGGCCTGCGATCAAAACCGCCCAGAGCATGGCTTGAAGGAGGGTTCGCATGATCGATTACCGTGTTGGGTAGCATGGACACGGCTTGCTCCGTCTGGCAATCCCGGCGCTTGACTGAAATGTGAGCTTTCCCCGGCCGAGTCCTTTCGCTACAAGAACGCCATGACGCACTCGATTCATGCGGGGGCCGGCGCCAGCCGGAGACACTTTTTGAAAACCTCTGGCGCCTTGCTGGCGGCCGGCGGCGCTTGGGCATCCACCACCGGGGAGGCCTTCGCTGCCAAGGCCAGCGCGAAGCCGCTTTCGGGCAAGATCCGCATCGCCCGCAATCAAGTCGTGCTTTTCCAGGGGGACTCGATCACCGATGCCGGGCGCAGCCGTGACAAAGCAGGCATGGCCAACGACCAGTCTGCTCTGGGCGGTGGCTATGCGGCAATGGCAGCTGCGGGGCTCTTGCTCGATCACCCGGATCACGGCCTTAAGATCTACAACCGAGGGATCAGTGGAAATAAGGTGTTCCAGCTCACCGAGCGTTGGGAGTCGGATTGCCTGAAGCTGCAACCCGGACTGGTGAGCATCCTGATCGGTGTGAACGACTTCTGGCATACCTTGTCGGGCGGATACAAAGGTAACGTGGAGACCTACGAGCGCGACTACAGGGCATTGGTCCAGCGCACGCTCGAGGCGCTTCCGGGTGTCGGTTTGGTGATTTGTGAGCCCTTTGTCCTCCGTTCCGGTGCGGTCAACGACAAATGGTTTCCGGAGTTTGACAAGTATCGCAAGGTATCTCGGAGCATCGCGAATGACTTCCGCGCCCTTTTTGTGCCCTTCCAGCTGGCATTCGATCGAGCTGTGAAGTATGCACCCGCAGATCATTGGGCCAAGGATGGGGTTCATCCTAGCGCGGCAGGTGCCGCGCTTATGGCCCACACGTGGCGTTCTTATGTCCAGCACCGCGGGGCGCCTTGAGTCGACGGTTGGCGTGCGGATATCAGTGAGCTCCGGCGAGGTTTCCGGCCACGGTGAGTGACTCAGCTGAGACGACCCGGTCGAGATCTAGCAGTGTCTTCACGGTTCCTTTCACTTTGGCCATGCCGAGGATATAGTGTGTGTCGAGGTTGCTGCCAAAGTCCGGCGTAGGTTCGATGTCACTGGAGGGGATGTTCACCACCTCTTCGACGGCGTCAACGATCAGTCCGATCAACGGCTGTGCTCCGCTGGCGAGTTGTACCTGGACCACCACCACGCAGGTACGCTCGGTATCCTTGATGTTGTGGAGCTGAAACTTGATGCGGAGATCGGCCACGGGAATGACTTTGCCACGCAAGTTGATCACCCCTTTTACATATTCAGGCATCTGGGGCACGGAGGTGATATCCGGCACACGAATGATCTCCCGTACCTTCAGAACAACGATTCCATAGGACTCGTTGCCAAGAGTGAAGGTGAGGTATTTCCCGCTTGCCGCCTGCTGGCCGGTGCTGGATGCCACTGCTGTTTCGGTCGCCATAGCGTTCTTTATTCAATCGATGGTTAATACGGGGATCCGTCGCCCGGGCTGGCCCGTCTGCTGGATCCTCCCCTACATAGATCGGCGAGCCCTCCGGTGGCTTTAGGACTCTCGTAAATGAATACGCCCACCCGGTCCGCCAGTGCGGGGCCTGTTTTAGAACAAATTCATCGTTGGACGGGCGGATGGATGCAGCATTTGGTTAACCTGGGTCCAGGTCCGGCCGATAGGACTTCGTGGTTCCCGAAGCTGAGCTGAATAGTGAGTCGAAGCCAGGCGGGTTCCGCTGTTTGCCAATCTGCGGGGTTGACGCCTGCTGGAAACAGGAGACATTAGGAATGAATTCTGTGCCTGCTTTCAGGTCTAACTCGCACGTGACGTGATTCGACCCACATTATGAGACTGAGACTCTGCCTAGTCCTCCTGGCCTGCACGGCCCTTATCGCCGGCTCTGCCACTCCGACTCCCCGGACCGAAACTCCCGACAAATCGGTAGTTTCAACCCGACAAACCAACGAGAAGGTTATCGCTCCCGGTGAGAGCGACGGGAAAGTCGCACAGCTGACGGCTGTTTTGCTGCAGAGGCAACACTACAGTCAGAAGGGGCTAAACGCGGAGGTCTCCTCGAAGTTCCTCGATCGCTTGGTGGATTCCATGGATCCCATGCACCTCTATTTCATCAAGAGCGACATGGATGCCTTTGAGATGTTCCGCAACACCCTGCACACAGCCCTCAAGAATAAGGATGTAAGCCCCGGCTTCGCCGTGTTCAACCGCTTCATGGAACGCATGGAACAACAGTATTCCTATGTGTCGGAGCTTCTGAAGGGGGATCAGTGGGATTTCACGGCCGACGAGCGCTATACCGCGAATCGCAAGGACATGCCGCGTCCTGCGGATTTGACTCAGGCCAGGCAGGGGTGGCGGGACCGTGTTCGCTTTGAGTATCTGGGCGAGAAGCTGAATCTTTTGCGCCCCGAGGAGGTGGGCAAGTTGGTGCGTGAGCATCTGGAGCAGAAGAAGGAGAAGGAGCTCTCGGTCGCTTTGACAGAGAAGGTCGGCAAGGAGAAGGCTGCTGAGCTTCTGAAGCTTGTCGAGGCGCGCACGGCAGGGGTTGCGCCAGAGTCGACTTTTGCGGACGTGGTCGCTCAGTTCAAGAAGCTCCAGCACGACGACATCGTCAAAACCATTCAAAGACGCTACAGCCGTGTGATTCGCATGTTTCGTGACTACGACAACGACGAGGTCATGGAGATCTATCTGACCGCGCTTGCCCATGTCTATGACCCCCATTCCGATTTCATGGGGCGTGCAGAACTTGATAACTTTTCGATCAGCATGAATTTATCGCTTATCGGGATTGGCGCTGTGCTGCAATCCGAAGATGGATATTGCAAGATCAAGGAGTTGATGGCTGCAGGCCCGGCCGCCAAAAGCGGGAAGCTCAAGCCCAACGACAAGATTTTGGCCGTCGCGCAGGGAGACGGCGAGTTCGTCGACGTGGTGGACATGAAGCTGACCAAGGTAGTTGAGCAGATCCGGGGTCCTAAAGGTACCCGCGTCCGCCTGAGGTTCAACCCGGCTGACGCATCCGATCCCAGTATTCGCCGCGATCTGGAACTGATCCGCGATGAGATCAAGCTGGAGGACCAGGAGGCCAAGGCCCGGATCCTGGAGGTTCCCGATGCAGCGGGAAAGATGCAGAAGCTTGGATTCATCGATCTTCCCTCGTTCTATGCTTCGTTCGCCGTCGGAAGCCAAAAGCGGGAGGACGCGGACGGACGTAGCACCACGACTGACGTGGCTCGCTTGCTGAAGCGCTTGGTCAAGGAAGGGGTAGTAGGAGTGATTCTTGACCTGCGCCACAATGGTGGGGGATCCCTGGAGGAAGCGATCAATCTCACCGGCCTGTTCATCAAGACTGGGCCTGTTGTACAGGTCCGGAACGCGGACGATACCGTCGAGGTGGATGAGGACCTGGACCCACGGGTGGGATATGATGGTCCGCTGATGGTTCTAACCAGTCGATTTTCAGCCTCTGCCTCTGAGATTCTCGCGGGAGCTCTGCAGGATTATGGCCGAGCTTTGATCGTGGGGGACAGCTCCACCCATGGCAAGGGCACGGTCCAGCAAGTGATCCAACTGAACCGGCTTTTGGGCATCAGCGCCAATCTGGGCGCGGTCAAGCTGACCATCCGGAAGTTTTACCGCGCGAGTGGGGACTCCACGCAGCTCAAAGGAGTGATACCGGATGTGGTTCTGCCCTCCATCAACGACTCTTTCGACGTCGGTGAGAAGGAATTGGAGCACGCTCTTGAGTGGGACAAGATTCGCCCAGCCACGTATTCCAAGTTGGAGCGGATCACTCCGACGCTGCCCCAGGTCCGCGAGCTCTCCGAGAAGCGACTCGTTACGGACAAGGACTTTGGGTACATCCGCAGTGAGATGGCCCGATTCAAAAAGCTGAAGGAGGATAAGACCTTCTCGATGAGCGAGGAAAAGCGGCGGGGAGAAAAGGCTGAGAACAAGTCACGCGTCGATGCTCGAAAGAAGGATCTCTTGTCGCGTGGGGAGCCTGCTGGAAAGATTATTGAGTTTAAGCTCAAGGACTCTGAGGCCGCTGAGCTGCCTCCTCCGTTGCAAAAGACCAATAAGCTCGCGGCTGTCAACGGGAAGACCCCGAAAGCCGCAGCGGTTGGCGACCCCGCTGAGTCGAAGCCCACTCCCCCTGCCGCTCCTGATGAGGATGAGATTGTAACGCCGGACGAGACGGTTCAAGAGGTGGACGCAACGCTTGAAGAAGCCAAGCGAATCCTTTGGGACTTTGTCCGTCTGACCCGCAAAGAGGGTGGTGTGGCCGTCACCAAGTAGGCGACGGTTTTAGAAGGATCCTGGGCTCAAGGCCGCGCTCGCCACTTCGCGGCCGTGGTTTCTGCGCGCTGATCTCCCTACGATCGGCCAGGGTCGTAGGGTTCACTCCTTCTATGGTTTGGATTCAAAGTAGCAGGCTAGGTGGGACAAGGCCTGTTCAAGGTGGGTAGGAAAGACTTGCCTATTTGCCATTGCAATATACGAACCGGCGGTCCTATCTCCTGGGAGACAGAGGCTGTGGGTGAATGGCTTATGAACAAAAGGATGAGAGAAGTTCCGGCGGCGATAAACGACTGGCCGTCGCATAATAACAGTTCGGCGACATTATGAACATCTTCGAGCTTTCTGCGCTCGCCTCACCTCTCGCGGGCGGAATAGCGGGCGGCGTGGCTGTCAAAGCCCCAGGTCTCGGGTGGCTGGCGCTCGGTGCTGTAGTGGGATTGGCAATCGGTCTGGCGTTGTATTTCGCAGCCATTGGCCTCAGCGGTTTGTTGGCTCGCTTTTGCATGGCGGAGAAGTTGAGCCCGGCTCAGGCGATCGCCTCCCTTGCGGCGGTATTGCTACCTGCCGCATCACCGTTTGTAGCTTGGGCGCTCTCTGACCTCGTTGTTTCCAGAGTAATACACCCATGAAACGAGAGCCGAACACAGTCCACTCGATCCAACATTTATCACGTCATACGTGAGCCCTTAGCCTCCGAGTTTTTCACATGATCACCGTCCCTGCACCCATAGCTTCGCCCGAGGTAGATCTCGGTGGGCGGGCTGTGGCTCAGTGGGGTCGTTGGGCCTTAACAGCACGCTTCCCATTCTTCGCAAGTCGGTGTATATATAGTTTGTGAGCATTGATCAAATTGCTGCTGAAGCCCTTCGGTTGCCAATCAAGGAGCGCGCTCTTTTGGCTGCATCTCTCTGGGAGAGTCTTGGAGACCCTTTTCAAGTCGCGGCACCTATTGATGACAGCGAGGCAGCGGCGTTGGCTTTGGAGCGAGATCGCCAGCTGGATTGCGGTGAGACTAAGGGGATCACACACGAGGAGTTGATGGCCCGGGTACGCCAATGAGGGTTGAGTATCATCCCGCCGTCGAGGCTGAGCTAAACGAGATTCGTCGGTATTACGAGGAGCGCTCGCCCGGACTTGGAGCTCAGTTTATAGACGAGTTCGAGCGTCAGGTTCTAACGTTGGCGGCGACGCCTCAACGCTGGATGGTGGTGGCGGGCGATTTGCGTCGGTGCCTGCTACAGCGGTTTCCTTACGTGATCTATTTTCGGTGCGTTGGCGGTGACCTACTTCGAGTGACGGTCGTACGACATGCCCGTCGGCACCCAGGTTACGGCCGCGGACGCACCTAATGCCCAACAATCCTACTCCAGTGAACGCGCCGACAGCATCCAGGTTTCAGGTTCGTCCACGGCAGGTGTCGCCAGCTTATCCAGCTTTCACATTGAGCGTCGTTCCACACTTGCCCGGTCGTCGCTCAGCTCCGGTCCGCGACTAGGCTAACCAGCCCACTCGATCCAACATTTATCACGTCATACGTGAGCCCTTAGCCCCCGAGCTTTTTCACATGATCACCATTCCTACATCCCAAGTTTCGCCCGAGTTGGTTCTCGGTCGGCGGGCTGTGGCTCAGTTGGGACGTTCGGCAGTATTACGCGCATGGCAGATTACCTCCAACCAGTAGGCAGGGCATGGCGCATCACTAGCATCGTCGGATGCACCCTCACGGCCCTCATCTGCTTGCTGCTCTCGCTCATGCTTTGGACCGACATGATTCGGCGACATTCGTTCGACTACGAGGGCAAACCGCTCTGGATGGGTGCAGCATTTGTCGGAGGCATTGGGGTTGCGGCGGCATTCATCGCTTGGCGACTTCTTCGCCGACGGGCTGCAGTCAACGGCGTCACCGTGATGCCCACCTGGTTCATTCAGCTTTTTGGGCTCCTATTGCTGATTGGCCTTTGCTTCGTTGCCTACCACAGAGGCTCGGCGCTGTTCATGTTCGAGGGGGTTTTCATTTGTCTGGCGATGATTTTCGTTGGTAGGCACATTTCGAGGAGACGGAGAGTATGACGGTACCGCCGAACAACATCGTCGACCGAACCGTCGCCAGCACCGGTATTTCCGACATTATCACAGCCACTACATCTTTCCCTTGATTGGTCGTTCGGCTTCGCTGGCTCTTGCCTGCCAGTGCCAATCGTATTAGTTTGACACGCGTATGAAGTCCGACATTCACAAACTTGTCCATGCGAGTCCGTTTGTGCCTTTCACAATCCATTTGGCAGACGGCGGGCAGTTACGAGTTGCGGCCCTCGATCACATCGCGATTCCGCCGGCCGGGGGACGCATCTTTGTTTTTGGGGACGACGAGCGTTATGA
This sequence comes from Akkermansia muciniphila, assembly GCA_945861575.1. GTDB lineage: Bacteria > Verrucomicrobiota > Verrucomicrobiia > Limisphaerales > UBA11320 > UBA11320. The sequence continues at coordinate 4,631 of CAMAVD010000120.1, read as the reverse complement.
CGTTATATCGGCTCTTATGGTGACGCGCATCACCGTGGATCGCGAGGCAACTGCCTCCAATCAGAAACAGTGAGATTGCCGAACAACGCTACTCCACTGAACGCGCCGACAGCATCCAGCTTCACGGGTTCAAGGATTTTTCGTCGTACTTCACCGTGTGTTTTTTTACGACCAACGAGCGGGGAACCCCGCAAGGGGAGTCATCTCAAAAAAGGGCTTCCCGCTGGCGGGAAGCCCTTTTGATTTGGAAGGGACTAGAACGAGGTAGGGATCACTCGTTGATGCGGATAAGGACGGTGTCGCTGTTGACCTTCTGTGACCCGTTGGGAGTGGCGAGCTTGACGGATACGCGGTAATTACCGGCGTTCTGAGTGGTGACTTCGGAGAGGGTGAGTTTGGATTGAACCTCACCCGCGATGGCCTTGTTGTTGAAGAACCACTGGTAGCTCAAGGTTCCGTTTCCGGTGGCTTTGACCTCAAGCACGAGTGTCGCACCTGTGTTTAAGGTCTGACTGACAGGCTGCTGAGTGATGGTGGCTCGTTCAATGACCAAGAGCTGCACTCCTTCCGTAGTGAAGGAGCCGGAATCGTCGGTCACTCTGACGGAGTAGATCTCAGAATCCGCAGGCGTAGCGCTCTCCAGGGTCAGGACAGGGCCCGTCTGATCTGGAATCTCCCCGCTTCCTTTGATCCACTGGTAGTTGAGGTCGCCCTGGCCAAAGGCCTGCACCTCAAAGATGGCAGGCTCTCCGACTTCCACCGTGAGGGGGGCAGGGGAGCTGAGGATGGTGGGGCCCACCGGCTGCAGATCGTCAAACTGCTGGGGCGCGATCACACGATAGAACCGAGTGACGGACTCCGGCAGGGTGTCGAGCACGGACACGGGGCGCTCGTTGGTGCGGCCTGGGATCTGGGTGACATTGAGCCACTGGCCTCGGTTGAGCGCCTCGCGGAACTGGAGGGTGTAGCTGCGGTTGGTTCGTGCGGTGAACCCAATGGAGTTGCCATTGGTTCCCACCGCAAAGGACTCAATCTTAAGGACGCTGGCTTTGTCTTTCGGATTGGTTCCTGCCAGGAACTCCTGGCGATTGGAATGCCCGTCGCCGTCGAAGTCGAGTTCTGCGTCGGCGGCATCGGCGGGGGAGAAGCCATACTGCAGCTCCCAGGCATCGCCCATGCCGTCTTTGTCGGCGTCATTCATCACGATCAGCACGGCTTGGGCGCTGTTGGTTCCCGAGCCAGGGGCCGTGGCGAGGTTGGTGACGGTGACAATGTAGTTGCCCGCATTGGTGAGCTGAACATTGGTGATCCGGAAGATCCGGTTGGTGGCGTTGCGGACGCTGGTGTTGACCCTCTTCCACTGGTAGCCGAAGGGCTCCAAGCCCGAGAGAAGCGTCTCAAACTGGACGGTCTCCCCGACCAGGGCGACGGTGCTCTGGGGCTGAAGAACGAAGCTAGGACGCACCAAAACGTTCACCCGAGCTCCCGGGCTGGTGGCCGATCCAATCGTGTCGGTCACCTTCACCGTGTAAAGTCCGGTGTCCTTGAGCTGGGGGTTTTTGACCAGGAGCTGGCGGGAGTCTGCCCCCGGGATCTTCTCCCCGTTGAAGAACCATTCGTAGCTTAGAGCGCCGGTGCCGATGGCTTCGACACTGAGGGTGAAGTCCGTGCCCGGCCGGACATTGCGACTGTCAGGCGGGGTGATGATGGTGGCGGGCTGCAGGACGTTGAGCATCACGCTCTGGCTTTCCACCGACCCGCTGGCATTGGCGACCAGCACTTGATAGCTGCCAGCATCCGAGAGCAGGAGCGGATTGAGTGTCAGAGTCGCTCCGGTGCCACCCTCCACGCCTGCACCATCGCGGCGCCAGAGGAACTGGAAGGGGCCCACCCCTTCCACAGTGACAGTCAGGCTTACGGAAGTGCCCCCGACCACCGTGCCCCCCTCGGGCTGTTGAGTGATGACTGGAGCTTGCCCAACCGTGTAGATGCCCCCCGGAGTGGGAGTGGCGGCCAGCCAGCTGGCGGGGTCGCTGCCATGGAGGGAACGTTCGATCTTTTGGAGTGAGGCACCGGTTCCATCGGCAGAGGCAGGCCAGGGAGCTTGGTCGCGATATTCGACCTCATCCGCCAGGACGTAGACCACCTCCTCGGTGTCCGGATCAATCGATCCGGGCTTAGTCAGGCGCACCGCGCCTGAAGCGTTGGCCAGGGTTCCTTTAAGGGGCCCCATCAGGCGGACATTTGCGGCCACGTTGAACTTGGCGCGGAAGGCGTCGGCCGCGGCGGGCTTGGTCTCGGGATTAAAGCTCACCAGGAGCACGACCTCGTTGCCGGCCAGGGAGACATTGGTGGGGAAGTTAAAGTCAGCATCCCCGCGGATATGCCACTCGGCTTGGAGAAGCGGGTCGTAGAGCGAGACGGGCAGAGCGGTGATGTTCTGGATCTCGATGAACTCCTCATCGGTGTTATCCCAGAACTCACCGTTGGCGAGGGATTCCAAAGGATGGTAGTGAATTTCACGAATCACCACCGGGCCCACTTTGGGTCCGGCATTGGCTGACCCGAGGCTGAGCGCTTTCTGAGCGGGGAAGGTTTCCTTGCCAGTGCTTAGGAGATGACGTCCGAAGGACACGCCTGACTCGGAGGCGTCGAAGCCAAAGCCGTGTGTGTAGCCCAGGAGATTGCCAGCGGCATCGGCAGCGAAGAGCCAGGCCTCATCGCCACGGCTGCTGAGCTGAAAGGCATTCGTTCCAAGAATATTGGCATTGAACGCCTGTGCGGTGAGGACCAGGAAGCCGCCCGCGGAGATCTTCGTATTGTTGGGGATACGGTACTTCCAGGGCTGGGAACGGTCATCGGTGAGGAACCAGCCGGAGACGTCGGCCAGTCCGCCGCTGCGATTGAGGAGCTCAATGCTGTCCAGCTGATTGCCGGTGGAGCTGGCCAAGACCTCGTTGACGAGGATGGCGGGCAGGGCAGGGGCCGCAGGGTTCTCAGCCCCAGGGGAGCCGCCGACAGCGGAGCTGGCCCGCCAATGGTAGCGGGCGGAATCGCCACTGACTAGGTCGGCACGCGCCAAGGCGAAACCATGGGTGTCCGTCGCTGGATGCCAGCTGTTGTTGAAGGTGAGCTCGAAGAGTTCGGTGCCGAAGACATCCTCCAGGCGGAGAGAGTCGCCCAGATCGTTGAGGGCACCGGTGTAGATTCCGGCGATGGCTGGGGTGTTGCCGTAGCGGGCCTGGAAGGCTTGACGATCCCTAACCAGGAGCAAGAGGCCGCCCGGCTCCACGACGTAGGTCGAGGCGGCGTCAAAGGTGAAGTCGATGCCCTGAGTGAAATGGGCACCGAAGAGGTCCACCCGACGATTGGACACATTCTTGAGCTCAACAAACTCGAAAGAGTCGCTGGTGGCCGTGGGCACAGCTGCGAGCTCCCCGGTGGTAGGAGGTGCGGGGCTGTAGTGGATCTCGTTGACGACGAGATCACCTTTTGTCACCAGAGGATCGAGCACATAGCGACCCTGACGCGGGCCTGACCAGGGGCTGCTGATCGAGGGATTTAGTCCGCCGGTGACGTTGCGATGCGTGTTGCTGCGTGACCGCGTGACGAGCCGCACCTCACCGGATACGGTGATGGGGCCGGTATAGAGAATCGCATCGGGAGCGATGCCACCGAAGGAGAGTCGGGGGTCGGTTCCGTTGAGAGTGTAGTAAATTTGAGCCCCGGCCGGCCCGGTGAGGGTGATCTGGGTTCCCGAAACGACTTGGCCTCCTGGGTGGCTGAGGAGGGGTTTAGCCAGGAAGTTGGTATCCATGAAAAACATGCGGTTCTTCATCCAGTTCTTAAAGAACGCGAGCTCGCTGGCCTGAGTGCCGCCGCGCTTACCTTGGCCCCACTTGGCTAGGTCCCGGGGAGCGGACTCTTTAACCTGGTCGTTGAGACGATCCATCAGAGCGAACATCCTTGGGGTGCTGTAGACACCTTCACGTAGCTCCTGATAGCGATCGATGTAGCCTTGCCAGAACGAAGGATCCCGGAACATTCGATCCCACCAGGGATAGTTGAAGAAGTCGGTCCCGCCATCACCTGTCTGCGATTTCCAAACAAATGGATTTTCGTCCCGTCCGTCAGTGGACCCGAAAGCGCGGTCAAAGTCCCAGATCGGGCCGAAGGCGAGTTGACCGCTCCGTTGCTTGTAGAAGTAAGCGCTCAGGCGCAACGCATCCACATTGAAGGAGATCACCATGATGATGTGATGATCGATCCAGGCACCCTTGTCGACATAGGGCAGATAGCCCGTGACCGGATTCGTCCAATCCTTCGCGCTCAATCGGGCACCGAACTCATTCATGTATTGAGTGATATAGGCCTTTTGAGCCGCGCGCTGGGGCAGGTTCAAGTCCTCGATTTGAGGATCGAGCATGTTTACGGATTGATTCGCGAGGGTGAGCTGGCTGTCGTTGGCTAGCGCACGATCGACACTCATCAAGTAACCACCTGTTACCTCCGGAGCCGCCACATCGGCATCCGTCAGGCGCGGGGCGTCCACGCGATCCTTCCCCAGGGTGATACGCTCCATGATGTTGTAGACACCGAAGTAGTTGTTGGTGGTCAGCGTCGCGGTGGAG
>CAMAVD010000119.1 GCA_945861575.1 Akkermansia muciniphila | reverse complement strand
CCCACGGCAGGCTTTACGGAAGGCGCGGATGGGGTGCTCGAGTTAAGGAGGAGCGGCGGACGACGATTCTTTCCCCAAACGTATCCGGTCAAGCGTCCCGACCACACTTATCGTATCATGGTGATAGGCGATTCCGTCGCTCGCGGCCGCAGCCTCAGGGCGTCCTACGGCGGTAAACTCGAGGAAAGACTCAGAAGCAAGGGCCTCGAATGCGAGGTTTGGAATCTGTGCGTCCCCGGCTACGGGGCTGAGCGGATTCAACTCGTGCTGAAACAGGGCCTTCGCTACGATCCTAGCCTGGTGGTCTTCCATCTGAACAACTCAAACGAGTACGAGGATGACCGGGAGAAAAAGCGCAGTCTCGAGTTCCAAGGACCGCATCCGAGGAACTGGCTCATGAAGAGCTTTCTCCTCCGTCGGCTTTACGAGGCCAAGACAGAACAGTTGGCCTGGAAATACCTTACGGAACCGATGCGCTCCATGAGCAGCTCTGGGGACGCAGATGCGGAAGTGGCAGCGGGTATGAACCCACTAAAACTCAAGGCATGGCAGCAGCGTGTCGAGGAGACGACAGCCGAAAGTTTACGTCTGTGTCGTCAAGCTGGAGTTCCCGTGATCCTGGTGACCCAAGCAAACGCGAAGAAAGGAACGGACGGCAAACACCATCTAATCGATGCCGGACTTGATCCGTTGGCAGGGAGCCTAACAAATCGCAACGTGGTGCATGTGTCCATGGCAACCGCACTTAAAAACCACTCGCTGGCCGAAATCTACGCCGACACGTCCCATCTGCTGGAATCGGGCCACGCCCTGATGGCGACGGCCCTTTTGGAGGCTGTGGAGCGTGGCCAGCTGCTGGAGATGCGAAGCGCCGACCGACGCTAAAACACCCTCCGAGGTAAAAACTCACTTCCGAACCACAACGGATCGAGAGGTCACTTCGGTCTGGAAAGCGGCGCACAGCCGTCTCATGCTGCCGACGCATCATGAAATGGCTTGGATTAACCTCAGGAATTCCGTTTGCCCTCAGCGTCGCTCTTGCGGCGCACGCCGACCTATCGCCACCGGGTCACCGCCCCCCAGCACCGGACGCCCACGCCTTCATCAATGCTCGTGTTGTCGTCGACCCCTCGACGGTCCTTACAAATGCCACTCTGGTCGTGAGACGGGGTAGGATCGAGGCTCTGGGAACCACGGTCGCAACCCCGCCCGACGCCCGCGTTTGGAACATGGGTGGGGCATCGATCTACCCCGCCTTCATCGAACCGCACTGGATCCAAGGCGGCAGCGGCGGACCTCTCAATACGAGCCAGTTCTCCCCCGTCCAAGGCTCTCAGCCTTTTACCGCGAACGGACACTACTCCTTCTATGGGGTGCCGGGCGACGAACGGGATCCCGGGGCTCCGGGAGTGGGCCACGAGCTCTCCACGATAACTCCTGAGCGGCGCATCGCCAGCCAGTTCACCCCGGACCTGAAGGGGAACGAAGAACTTCGCGAACTCGGATTCGCCGTCGCATGCGTGGTGCCCGAGCGAGGGATTATCCGAGGTCAAAGCGCTTTGGTGTCCTTGGGTGAAGGAAACCCGAACGAGCTTCTGCTGAAGCCGGATCTCTTCCAGCACATCGGCTTCGACTCGGAATCCGGCCGCGAGAGCTCCTATCCCAAATCCCTAATGGGCGTGATCGCCGCGTGGCGCCAAACCTTTCTAGATGTTAGAGCGCACGCGGAGGAACAGGCGGCCTATCAAAAATCCCCAACCACGCGACCCCGCCCCACCGCGGAGCCTGCGCTTGAAGCACTCCAGCCCGCCGAGGCTGGACGCCAGAAAGTCGTCATCGAGCCCGGAAGTGTTCTCATGATGGATCGGGCCATTCGACTGGCCCAGGAAATGAAGCTGGATATCGCTTTAATGGCCTGCGGCCAGGAGTGGCGGAGGCCAGATATCCTCTCGCAATGGCGGGTGCCACTCATCGTTCCACTCGCGTTTCCCTCGCCTCCCAAATTTGCCCAGGAAGACGACTGGCAACAGGTCAGCCTCGACGCCCTGCGAGGCTGGGACTGGGCCGCGGAAAACCCCGCGCTCCTGCGTCAGAAGGGAGTCATCATCTCGCTCAGCACCCACGGCCTGGTAGACAAATCCGAGTTTCGCCGGAACCTGAGGAAAGCCATCGACAGGGGCTTGAGCGAATCCGACGCCCTCCAAGCACTCACCCTAGCACCCGCCCGACTCTGCGGCGTCGAGGATCAGATGGGATCTCTGGCTCCTGGCAAAGTGGCCAGTTTCATGGTGATCGACGGCAGCGGAAATTATTTCGATCCTGACGCACGCCTCCGGGAAGTCTGGATCGAAGGTCGCAAATACGCGACCAAGACAGACGCTCCAGCAGTCAAGCCGGATAAGGACAAACCCAAGGCAGACAAAGGGCGTGAGATCGAAAAGAAGCGCGTCGCAAGATCACCCCTGGAAGGACGAGGTCCCTTGGCCGAACCGCAGGCTGTTCTCATTACTGGCGCCACGGTGTGGACCTGTGGTTCTGCCGGAAACATTGAGAACGGTTCAGTGCTCATTGTTGACGGAAAGATTCATTCGCTTGGGCGCGTGATCACTGTTCCTCCGGAGTTGGGTGGAAAGCTCCTACGCATCAGCGCAGAGGGAATGCACCTGACCCCAGGACTCGTGGACGCCCACAGCCACAGCATGATTTTAGGTTCAGTCAACGAGTCCACCCTGCCCTCCACCGCCATGGTGCGCATCTCGGACGTGATCAATTCGGAAGCGGGCACGATCTATCAGCAACTCGCAGGTGGGCTAACCGTTGCAAACCAACTCCATGGCTCCGCCAATCCCATCGGCGGCCAAAACGCCATCATCAAGCTCCGAGACGGCCGCCTTCCGGATCAGCTTCTGCTGGCCGAGGCACCTCCGGGCATCAAGTTTGCTCTCGGTGAGAACGTCAAGCAGTCAAACTGGGGAGACAAGAATGTGACGCGTTATCCCCAAACTCGCATGGGGGTAAGAACCTTCTACCTGAATCGTTTCACGGCAGCGCGCCAGTATCTAGCAAGCTGGAAAGCCTTCGCGAGCACAGGCGGGCTGCGACCCAGGAGGGATTTGGAGCTCGAGGCCCTCGGGGAAATTTTAGAGGGGAAACGGTGGATTCATTGCCACTCCTACCGACAGGACGAGATTCTTGCGTTCCTGCGCCTGATGGAGGATTTCGGGGTCAAGGTAGGCACTCTCCAACACGCTCTCGAGGGTTACAAGATCGCGGATGAGATCGCCCGACATGGAGCGGGAGCGTCGTGTTTTTCAGACTGGTGGGCCTACAAGTTCGAAGTCTACGACGCCATCCCCTACGCCGGAAGCCTGATGCACCAGCGGGGCGTGGTCGTCTCGTTCAACTCCGACTCCTCCGACCTGGCCCGACGGATGAACCTCGAAGCAACCAAGGCTATCAAGTATGGAGGCATCAGCGAAGCGGATGCATTGAAGTTCGTCACACTGAATCCCGCCCGCCAGTTGAGGATCGACGCACGGGTCGGATCGCTCGAGCCAGGAAAAGACGGAGACTTCGTGCTGTGGTCAAAGTCCCCTCTCGACTCCACAGGCCGATGCCTCCAAACCTGGATTGATGGACGGAAGTTTTTTGATCGCGAGCTCGACGCCCAACGGACCAGCGTACTGAGCCGGGAACGCTTAGCGCTCGTGGACAAAGCTAAGCTGGTTGCAAACAACGGCGAGCCTGGCACTGGCTCGACGGCGGCCCGAGCCGCGTTTTTCCGTCGCGCCTTGGAGACCTCTCGCCAGACCGAGATCCAACAATGCCAGGATTGCCAACTTCCCCATTCCGCTCCATGAACTTTCCATCGATACACGTCGCGTCCGGTGTCGGCCGACTCACATTTCGACACACGCTGATCGCCTCGACTCTGTTGCTCACAGCCACGCTTCTGCCCGCCGAGCGGATACTCTTCACCGGCGCCATGGTCCATACCGTCGTCGGCCCCGTGCTCAGCCCCGGTCAGGTGTTGATTGACGGCAACAAAATTATCGATGTCGGTGAACGCCTTGATGCGAAGGACGCTCGGGTGGTGGACCTGACGGGGTTACGACTTTATCCGGGCCTCATCGCCGCCACGACCACGCTCGGTTTGACAGAGATCAATGCAGTGCGCTCGACACGCGACACAACCGAAGTTGGGAAGTTCAACCCCGACGTGCAGTCTTGGATCGCGGTGAACCCGGACTCCGAGCTGATCCCCGTCGCCCGGGCCAACGGCATCACCCACATCGTTCCCGTCCCACAGGGCGGATTGGTAACAGGCCAGTCTGCACTCGTGGCGCTGGAAGGCTGGACGTCGGAATCCATGGCCGTCCGCAAGCCCCTGGCCCTGCATCTGGACTGGCCTGACATGAGCCTCAACCTGATTCCTAAGGAACAGATCAAGGACAAAACCAAGTGGAAATCGCCCGAGGAACTTTCAAAGGAAAGACAGATGGAACTCCTGCAGCTAGAGGGGTTTTTTCACGAAGCAAACGCGTACCTCCGCGCACGAGAACACGGGGTCAGGACCGAGATCAATCCCACATGGGAAGCGATGCGCTCCCCGGTGAAAAGCGAGATCCCGATCGTAGTGAAAGCGGATGATCTGCGGGCTATCAAGGCGACGGTTCAGTGGGCCAAGACCAATCAATTCCGCTTGGTGATCTCAGGAGGCAGGGACGCCGCGATGGCCGCCTCGCTTCTCGCAAGCAACCAAGTGCCTGTCATTTTCGAACATGTTTTCGACCGGGTTCTGCGCGATACCGAAGCCTACGACCATCTCTTTCGCACCCCTGCCCTCCTCCATCAGGCGGGTGTCACTCTGGCCATCAGCGCGGGGACGGGCGATAGCGCCGAGACCGACATCCGGAACCTACCCCACCATGCAGCACACGCCGTCGCTTTCGGGCTATCACCCGAAGAGGCCCTCCGAACCATCACGCTAAATCCGGCGAAAATCTACGGAGTTGCAGACCGCCTCGGCTCGATTGAGAAGGGCAAGGAGGCCACCCTGGTTGCCACCGACGGAGACCTGCTCGATCTCCGATCACATGTCCGCCATATGTGGATTGCAGGACATGCGATAAGCCTTGAGACACGACACACTCGCCTCTATGAGAAGTATCGAAATCGACCTCCCTCACCTTGACGAGCTCTCCCGTCAGGGACGGCACCTCGATTCGTTCAGGACTCGCCTGGCACTCTTGGTTGCGGCCATCGGACTGCACCTATTCCACGGCCCCATCGCAGCAGGCGCTGCGGACGTGGCAAACTCTCCCTCGCTGCCAGACGTCCGGCTGCCAGCTGGCTTTGAGATCGTCCCCTTCGCGGATGAGCGCCTGGCGGATGACATCCAGACATTGTGCATCGATGCACAAGGGAGGGTCATTGTTTCGGGCCCTGGCTACATCCGTGCCCTGGTCGACACAGACGGCGACGGACGCGCCGATCGTAAGATCGACTATGCGGTCAGCCGGACGGGTGCCATGGGCATCTACAGCGAAGGCTCGCAACTTTTCTACACCGGAGACCAGGGGCTCTGGCGCTTCCAGGATGAGAACGGGGATGGCATCGCCGACGGACCGCCAACAAAATTAGTTAGTCTGCGGCATGGCGAGCATGGCGCACACGGGGTGCGTCAAGGGCCCGATGGCAGTTGGTATGTCATGGCTGGAAACGATGCGGACGTGCACGCGGGTCTGATCACGGATCCGAGATCTCCCATCCGCAACCCAGAAGCAGGCTCACTGCTTCGGTTGACGAAAGATCTGAAGAGTGTGGGTGTGTTCGCACACGGCCTGAGAAACCCTTACGACTTCGACTTCAACTGGCTAGGGGACATCTTCACCTTTGACAGCGATGTAGAAAGAGAGTTTCTACTTCCGTGGTATACGCCCACGCGGCTGTATCACGTCGCCTATGCAGGACATCATGGATGGTGCCTTCCGGGCTATGAGCGAGGATTCCATCGTCCGGATATCGATCCAGGTATCGTTCCGATGGCACGCGGTATGGGTCGCGGATCACCCACCGGAGTCATCGCCTACCGTCACATGCAATTCCCGCCCAGGTATCAGAATGGGTTCTTCCTCCTCGACTGGACCTTTGGGCGCGTTTGGTTTTCACCTGCCATTCCCGACGGTGCCACCTATCAGATGGCACCTGAGCTATTTCTGAGTTCACTTGGAACCGAGGGGTTCGCACCCACTGCAGCCGCAGTCGCAACCGATGGATCTCTCCTTGTGTCGATTGGAGGCCGTAAAACGAGGGGTGCAGTTTACCGCATTCAATACACACAGGACCCGTTGAGACTGTCCCTCTCCACCAATTGGTTTCAGCTTGCGAAGACGGACGTGGAGGTCGCATTGCTTGCGCCTCAGCCCCTCTCCGCATGGAGTCGCAGCATCTGGAAACCGATCGCGATCAAATTGGGACCCCGGCCCTTCGACGCCGCTGTTCTTGATCGGGAGCTGCCGGACTCTTTGCGAATTCGTGCTGTGGAAATCCTCACAGAGCTGCACGGAGGATTAATGACGAGCACTGCGCAGCTGGCCTCCGAAACCCCATCACCCTACGTTCGAGCCCGGGTGGCATGGTCGCTCGGGCGCGCGCCCTGCGCTCATTTTTCACCCATCCTGCTCGAACTCGCGCGCGACGGAAATCCTCTCGTCCAGAGGCACGCGCTCGAAGCCCTCATCGAACAGGTGGAATCCGTAAGCGCTCCTTTGGTTGCCCAGGCTGCACTCGCCACAGCAGCGCACTCAGACAAGCGACTCCGTCAACTCGCTGCGCGTCTGGCCACCTTTCTTCCGATTGAAAACTGGAAAGCCTACTATGCCAGTCTGATGCGACTGGGAGCTCCCTCCCAACTTGCTTGCACATTGGCTGTTGCCTGGCGTTTCCCCACCAACGGACTCAACCAGCCCCTGATCCATCAAACGCTCCAAGCGCTCAAGAGCGCACAGACATCGGCCGACAAACTTCAGGGTGTAATGCTCCTGATCCAGGGATTGGGTGGCTGGAGGTTGCATGGTGCGTCCTCAGAAGTTTACACACCCTATGAAGCGGCATCCCCTCCCCCGGAAACCACGGCTGTGAATCGGAAAATCCGGGATGCCATTCGCCCGTTCCTCCTGTCGGGTGATCCGGATCTCTTGGCGGAGACCTCACGCCTGCTCGGAATGCTTCGGGATCCCGACCCATCGACATCCGCCGCGATGCTCGATCGCATCAACGCCACAAGCGCAGCCAGCCTGGACGTTCACTTTCTGGCCATCCTCTCACGGCTCCCTTTCCAGACCAACGCCGCAGTCACAGATCGCACCGCTGAAGCGATGCTGGGCGTGAGCCGGAAGCTGCACGAGATGCAGAATCGACCGAAGCAAACGTGGCATCTTCGGATGCGGGAACTGAATGAAGAACTGCTAAAACGCGACCCGAACCTCGCCACCTCACTCCTACGTTCCTCGACACTGACACGAGTCGAAAACCTCCCGCTGGCGGCCGCACTTAGTGGTTCGAACCGACTGAAAGCCGCGCGCCTACTGTTCAGTGCGTTAAAACAAAATCCCGCAGAGCGTTGGACATCCGAAACCGTGACGCTCCTCTCCCTTCTCCCACTTTCAGAGACACGTGGTTTGTTCCGCTCTCGGTGGAAGGACCCTGCGATTCGCGAAGCGCTGCTCATCGCCTTGGCGCGTGAGCCTGATCGTGAGGACCGAGAGCGATTCGCCTGGGGCCTGACCTCCATGAACGGCGAGAGCGTGAATGCCTCCCTCGATGCGTTGCTCGCACTACCCCGCGAGCCTGGCCAAGTCGGCCTCGAGGGCTCGCTGAAGCTGCTAGCAAGACTCGGCAGGTCTCCTGTTCCAGAGGTCCGACCCGCCCCAGTGATCCAACTCATCAATCGTCTCACGGGCCAGACTTTCTCTCTGCCCGAAATTGGATCCTCGACCGCGCTCATCCGTCAAGCCAGTCAACCCATCTTCGACTGGTGCGCCGCCCACGCACCTACCACCGCCCAACAAGGTTCACGGGAAAATCAAACCGCGGCGGAATGGGAAAGTTTGCTGCAGCAGACCGCTTGGGACAAAGGGAACGTAGAGGCCGGAGGACGGATCTTTCAGTCCAGGCAATGCCTAGTCTGTCACGGGGGTGTGACAGGCATCGGACCGGACCTCAGTGGGGTCACCCGCCGCTGGTCACCCCGTGACCTTCTCACGCAGATTCGCTATCCAAATCGGGAGGTGCCAGAGGCGTATCGTAGCACGCAAATCGAGACGCGCGATGGAGTGAAGCATCTGGGGATCTTGGCTTTCTTTTCCGCCGAAGGGGTGATGCTAAGGACCGCCGGAGGGCGAACCGAACGGATCCCGCAGAGTGACATTGTGCACCGGCGTCAAGCCGAGGATTCCATCATGCCTGACGGACTCCTTCACGGGCTTGGTTCACAGGACATCGCGGACCTCTACGCCTTCCTGCGCGCCCTGGATACCCATCCATAGCCCTGACGTGCCCCTCTCCGAAGAAGCCGAAACCGTCGTCTCAACGTCGGCTTCTGCAACGGAACCAACGGCTACTTCTTCAGCCAAGGGGGAGTGCGTTCGCCCTTCCAGATATCAGCGAGTTCTTGACGCTGACGCACCAAGGCCGACTCCTTGCCATGAACCAAAACCTCGGCAGCCAGAGCCCGGCTGTTGTAGTTAGATCCCATGACAGAGCCGTAGGCACCGGCACTCAAGAGGGCCAGATAGTCCCCCTCACCCACCTTGGGAAGGGACCGATCCTTGGCAAAATAGTCTCCTGACTCGCAAATCGGCCCTACCACATCACTGGAAACACGGCCTCCAGAACGGTTCTGAACCGGGACAATCTCGTGATACGAATCATAAAACGCTGGCCGAATCAGATCGTTCATGGCGGCGTCTACGATCACAAAGTTCTTCTTGCCTGTCCGTTTCACGTACTCGACCCGAGTCACAAGGATCCCGGCGTTGCCTACAATGAAGCGCCCAGGCTCGAGCAGGACACGCAGGCCGAGTGGCTGAAGCAGCGGGACAAGGGTGGTCGCGTAAACTGAGGGTGTCAGAATCTTGCGGGCCGCCGTAGTCTTCCACCACGTCAGTCCACCACTCTCCAGAGCAGGTTGGTAGACGATACCAATCCCACCACCGATGCTGATAAACTCAAAGCCGTACTTGGCGGAAAGCTTCGCCGCCAGCGGCACCAACTTGCGGACGGCCTGCTCGAACGGGGCGACGTCGGTAAGCTGAGAGCCAATATGCATCTGAATTCCGGCGAGCTTAAGATTCTTAAGCTTGCTCGCGCGGGCGTAGACCGATTCGACCTTCTCAAAAGCGATACCGAACTTGTTCTCGTACGTGCCCGTCGTGATCTTGGCATGCGTATGAGCGTCGATGTTGGGGTTGACGCGTACCGCGATGGGAGCCTTGCGCTTCAGACGCTCCGCCACCCGATTGATGCGCTCCAACTCAGGCTCACTCTCCACATTGAATGAGTAAATTCCTTCCTTGAGGGCGAACTCAATCTCCTGCTCCGTCTTGCCAACGCCGGCAAAAACGCACTGAGCAGCCTTGCCACCCGCTGCGAGCACACGGCGCAGCTCCCCTTCGCTCACCACATCGAAGCCACTGCCCAACCCCGCCAGCGTTCGCATCACCGCTTGATTCGAATTCGCCTTCATGGCGTAGCAGATCAGATGGCTCAGCGGGGATAGCGCCCGATCCAACTTCTGGAAGTGATCGGTGAGCGTGTGCTGCGAGTAGACGTAGAGAGGCGTGCCGTGCCTTTGAGCGAGCGCTTTCACCGAAACTCCCTCGCAATGAAGCTCGGAACCGACGTAGGAAAAGTCGTGCATGGTAAGGGATTATGCCAAATGGAATTCCTGAGATCAACCCAAGGCGATGGTGGGTGTTCGACTCATTCGCCCGGCTGCGCAAGAATGCGAGCGCGCTCTCGATGATACTCACCTGCTGAGATCGGATTCTCATTCCGGGTGTAGGCCTTGAGCAATTCCTGAAGCTTACCCATCTTAGTCGTAGGAGCCGCGACAGCCTCCTCCGGCGTGCCTTTCGAGACGACCTGCGCTGTCTTCTTCGCGGGCTTATCCATTTTAGCGGACTTCGGTGTCGCCGCAGCCTTCTTGGCGTTAGGTTCGGGGCTCACAATGGCAGCCACCTTGGCAGCCTTGGACTTGGCCTCCGCCGCTTTAGCCTTCTGGTCGCGCTTCACCTTGGCATCAAGAGCCTGTTTTGCCTCAGCATCGCGCTTCGCCTTTACCTCAAGGGCCTGCTTGGCTTCGGCATCTCGCTGCGCCTTCACAGCGATTTCCTTTTCTCTCCTCGCTTCAGCTTCCGCTTTAGCTCGGGCCTCCTTAGCTGCATTCACCTCCGCCTCAGCCTTGATACGGGCCTGCTCCGCCTTCTGACGCTCCAACTGCAAGCGGGCTGCTGCCTCGGCGCGAGCTCGTTCCTTCTCCTGCGCCGCCAGATGGGCCTTTTGCTGCTCCTCAGCCTTCAACGATGCCTCGGCCTTGCGCAGTTCCTCCTTTTTCACCACCGCTTGTGATGCCTCAGGCGAAACCGGGGAGACCGCTGATGGCGTCGCTTTCTGCTCGGCAGCCGGTTTCGCCTGCTGATCTCGAACTCGGGCTTGCTCCGTCAAAACTTTCTCCCTGGCCTTGGCTTCAGCCTTGGCTCGCTGGGCGGTTTCTTTTCGGGCTTTCTCCTCCTGCCGAAGCGCCGACTTGTCCGGAACCGGGTTGGCTCCCACCTTGGAAGGGGCTTTGGAAGCCGGGCGGTTCTTGGAGGCGGCCTCCTCTTTCTGGAGATCTTGCAAGGTCTGGCGGAGCATCTCTCGCGCTTTCCGCTCCTCCTCGGGAGACACTGCCGCTAACTGATCCGGCTTGATCGCTGGCTTCAGGCGCGCTTTTTCGAACGCCTGCCGCTGCTCCTGGGCTTCTCTCTCCGCGCGCAGCTTGACGCGATCGGCAGCCAGGGAGCTTGTTGTTGGGGCCTCATTTTTTACTGCGACGACTTTCGCCTCATTCGGGGCCTTAGCCGCTATGGACGGGCTTGTAGGAAGACTTGGTGGAGTCGAGGGCACGGCCTGAGCTGTGCTGACCGAAACGGGAGCAATGGGCTTTCCACCTGCACGTTCCACTCGACGGCGCTCAACCTCGCGCTCGATGCGGGCGAGACGATCTGCGCGCTCCAACTCCTCTCGATTGGCAGAAGGTGTGGCCTTCGCTCGCACGCTGGTGGCATAGCGCACCTTCGGCCCTGGTGCTGTGTTGGACCTGCTTTGGTCTGCAGCGGCAAGGGCTCTCTGTTTCAGATCGCTCTCGGCCTGGGCCCGAGCAACGTCAGGACTCGCTTGCCGCCGTGCCTTCTCACTCGCGGCCTTCTTGAGCTCCTGCTGAGCACGCGCGGCAGCGGGATCCACAACCGGCACCGTCTGCGCCTGAAGTCCATAGATCAAGCCGGCAAGAGCCCAGCCAGAAACCAATAGACGAAGAAATTGATGCATGGGGTGATTAAATAAAAACCCCGGTGCTAGCGCAACGAGAAAGGCGCACTGATCTCGTCGCTACCGCCGAAAGAAGGAGGAGACAGGAAGCCCACCCGCTAATCAGCCACCTGCAAGTCCATATCCTTAGTGTAATAAAGGATCCGGGCACAATTGGGACATTGCATGAGCTCCCGGCCACCCTGGCACTGAAGCACCACACTTCGACTCAAACCCATATGGCAGCCGCCACAGACGCCGTGCGTGATCCCCACCACCACTCGGCCGGTTTTCCCCTTGAGAAGCCGCTCATACTTAGCACGAGCGACCTCGTCCACCCCTTCTGCACGCTGATTTCGTTCCGTCTCTGCAACTGCCAACTCCTGCAGGAGCTTACCGACACGCTTTTTGAGCTCAACGACCCTTTCCTCCATGGTACGCTTGGTCGCCTGAGCCTCTTCGTTCACGGCGGCCGCGTGGCGCTGCGCCGCTTCAATTTTCTCCATGAACTCAATCTGCTGGTCATCCAGCTTGCCGATGGCTGCCTTGCAGCCATCTATCTCATTTCCCAAGGCACGATACTCCTCGTTTTTCTTGGTTTGGAACTGCTGGATAGAGTACTTCTCGATTTGCAGTTTCTTGGCCTCCACCTCCAACTCGAGCTTCTTACGTTCCGTCTCCAACTGCTTCACCTTTAGCTTGGCCTGATCAAGGAGCGCGAGGGCTACACTGGTTTTTGACTCCAGTGTGACTTGTTCCGCTGGAAGGACTTGAGCTTCCTCTCGAAGCGCGATCAGCTTCTGGTCGCGATCCTGGAGGACGAGGAGTTTTTCGATAATGTGGAGCATGGGTTGCGCTAACGGCGCAGGCGCAGGCTAGTAAACCCAAAGCAACGAGTCAACCCGGTCCTCCAAGCCCGGTCCTCCAAGCCCGGTCCTCCAAGCTGCCGGGTCAGTCCCTCATGGCGGGACCGTCCCAAAGCAGAGCGAGAAGAATATGATCCTCGGCCAAGCGGGCGCACTCGAGCTTCAAAGCGGCCGAAACCGGCTCCAGAGCCGTAAGCCCTGGCCAATTGAGTGGCCCCATCAGGGCCTCTGGAAGGTCTGCCATCCAGACGCTCTCAAAAAACCGAGCCAGGGACTTGGAAAGCAGAGCGCGATGCTCACGCCGGAAGCGGCGGATCACCCGAGCCGACAGTCCAGCCCGTGCTGCAAGATAGCCCACGGCCGGATGCTTGTGTATGGCTTCCTCAATCTCCTCGGGACTGTACAGCCCAACCCCATAGCAATAGGTCAAAGCGGTCAAAAGCGTATTGGGGTTCACCTCCCACTCACGTCCAGCGCTGCAAGGAGGAAACGCCTCGCCTGCACTCGCCGCGTCAAGCACCAAGGGCACCAAGGCCATGGGACCAAATCTACTGGTAAGGCCAGTCACTTTTTCCTCAGTCAGGCGGGCCATATTGGACATCGAGCTCACAGTATTCATCTTTCCCTTTCTCCCAGATCCGTATGATCCGGGACCTACGTTCTCTCTACTCAATGACACTATCGCTCACTCTCCTGACAAACGTATGTCGCCCCTGTTACCGTTTGGAAACATTAGGACTGATAAAAACCAAGAAACTGACGCCGGTAGCAGCGTTCCTGATCGGGAAGATGGGTCCGCAAGGACGCGAGAGAGATAGCGCCGTGTTGGAAACGGCGCTTAGGAAACGCAGGGAAATCAAGCCCGGTAAGGGCTCGGATGCCTCGACGTACAATCTCGCCCTTCAGCGCGTAAAGGCTGGTCACGTCGTATTGGGTCAACGAAATGAAGGGAATCCCTTCCGCGACCTCAATAACGGACGGGCGGGTGAACGGACTGAAGGCCTCGAAACCGGTAGCTCGAGCAGGCGCGTAGGTGCGCACATACGCACGGCTAAGCCCTCCGCTGTAGGTAAGAGAATGCTTAATCTTCCCCACACCCCACCCTTCCTGATACAGCATCTGATTATGCACGACACTCCGGATGGTCAACTCTGGGTTCTCCTCGATGGGGTAGTCCTTTAGGTTTTCATCCCCACCGTCCCCATCCAGCAAGAAGCGCCAGTCAGGATAGCGCTGGCGTATCCCCCGACACAGCGCGAGACCCATGCTAGCGCACTCCACATCGAGCACTTTATAGTCTTCGATGAGGCGAAGCGTCTCCTCCATGTTTATGGAATCCGGGCTCATCTGAATGGATTCGAGGTAAACACCCATGTCCAAGGCCTTCAGGAACTCCTTCGCTTGATCCAGGTCCGGCCCGTCGCCGAGATCCAGCGTGAATGCCTTCAGCCGAGCGGGACTCATGCCCAACTGACGCATCACATGCTGGGTCACCACAAGGACCGCGCCGCTATCGACACCACCAGAAAAGCAAACGCCCACCGGCTCCCCCTCGGGTAACTGCCTAAGCCACTCGGCTATTTCCTCCGCCAATGCCCCAATATATCTGCTTCCAACGGTGTCCAGATCGGTGGGCTGGGTGTTGTGACGTGGGTTGAAAAAACGAGTATGAACAGGGTCCGGATCGGGACAGCCGATCAGCTGAAGCTCGGTGATATGATGAGCCGGCACCATCCTGGTATAACTAGGGTGGAATTGATTTTCAAAGCCCTCCGACTTCAACCACGCGTGCAGCGCATCGATGCGGTCCGAAACGACCAAGGCCGGACCCTCATGACGCTTGGCGAGAAAATAGCGAACCGGTCGGTCCATCGAGCGTGCCATTCGCACCGTCTTCCCCGCCTTGCCCACCAAGGCAAAGGATCCACGAATCTCACGAACCCGCTCCGGGTCTCCAGCAAGGACACGGCTTCGAGCTTCCTCCACCGTCATGTTGGTCAGACGGTTTAAAGCAGGATCCAGAAGATCCACCACGCGCTCAACGTATTGGTTCATGAGGAATCAGCTTAAGAAACTACCAGGGGCGCGCCAGCGAAATCCGCCGCCCAGAGGTCACTTCGCGACTCCAGCCTGTGTCTCGCCATGGTGCTCGAGACGCACAATCTGGGTGTCTTTATTCTCGCCCCACCCCGTGCCGTAA
>CAMAVD010000118.1 GCA_945861575.1 Akkermansia muciniphila | reverse complement strand
AGAATCCGCTATATCACAAGCGACACAAATGGTGTCCAGACCCTGCGAGATGAGTTGTGGGACTCCACCACGAATCTGATTTCGTACAGCCTCCAGCGGTATCAAACGTCCTCAGTAAGCCGCCTGCTGATTGAATCGGTCACGGGGGCGGGAGCCGAGTCTCGTACGAACAAGGTGACTTACGGCACGAACTCAACCGGGGGTTGGAGGCTCGCCGTGAACGCCGACGGGAGCTGGCAGCAAAATGAGCACAACGATTCTGGCATTGTTACCAACATCTACCGTTCGTTTGGCAATCAGAGCCCGACCAATGTGGAGTCACTTTGTCATCGAACCATTTACGAGTTTTCTCATTCCGTGGTCAATGGGTCGATCAACGATACGAACCTGGCTCCAGGTGCTCCTCGACTCATTGTCGAGAAGGTGTTGGGGCAGGAAGTGTCGCGAACCTATTACATCTACGGGGTCAGCGAGTCGCGAATCATCCAGGCAGCCAACCCCGGAGCTGCTTGGGACAACGCGAGCAATCTGGTGACTATCACCACGCTTGTCGATGATGGCGGACCCTTCCATGGGCGGCCCAAGAGTGTCTCCCTTCCCGATGGCACTTTGCGGCTGTATACCTACTCCCCGGGGGCATCGAACTGGACGACCCTTACCGTCCTTTCGGGGCAACCCGACAGCTACGGGACTAACGTGGTCCAAGGAACCAAACGCACTCGGGTTATGGGAGAGGTGGGACAGTTGGTCAGCGATATCTCGGTGGATATCGCCTCAGGCCTGACCGTGGAATCCCAAACCTACAGCGAGTTCGACTCTAAGAAGCGCGCCCGCAAGGTCAGCTATCTCGATGGCACATCTACCTTGACTGACTACGGCTGCTGCGGTCCGGTGACCGTCACCAATCGCAACGGTGTCGTGACCCAATATCAGAGAGATGCGGCAGGACGCCAAACTGCGGTCGTGGAGAACTCGATCACGATGACCAATATCCTGGGCGCGGACGGAGTGGCGCGCGTGAGCCAAAGAGTGGGAACCAACGGCTCGACGATCACGCTAGGGCGCACGAGCTATGATACCAGTGGCCGGTTGATCGCTTCGACAAACGCCCTGTCCCAGGTCACAACCTACACCTACGGTATGACCAACGGCCAATCGTTCACCCTTACGACCACCCCCGATGGGAGCACACGGACGGACCTGAGTTTTAAGGACGGGAAGGGTGAGCGCACGACTGGCAGTGGTGTTCGCGGTGTGAGGTATGTGTACGGGGTTGAATCTGAGAGTGGTGTTCAACGCTCCTATACGAAGCGGATCCCCCTGGACGCGAGTGGAAACGATACCTCCGAATGGTCGAAGACCTACCAGGACATGTTGGGTCGGGACTACAAGACGGTTCTAGCCGACGGCAGCACTAGCCAGAGGTTCTTCAATCTCAAGGGGCAGCTTGTGAAGTCTGTCGACCCAGACGGGGTGACCACACTCTACCAGTACAATGGCGAGGGAGAGCTTGAGTATTCAGTCGTGGACGTGGACCGAAACGGCACCATCGACTTTGGTGGAAGCGACCGCATCACCCAGTCCTCGAAGTCCGTGGCTACCAGCCATGGGTTCACAGTGCTCCAGACGCGTTCCTACGCCTGGGCGACCAATAGCTCTTCAATATCGAACTTGGTAAGTCTTTCAGAGCAAAGCGCTGACGGCTTGAGGAGATGGTCGACGGCCTTCGGGCTCACAGGCACATCGGAGCGAGGAACCCCCATCAGCAGCTCTTGGACGGTGACCGACACCGGTCCAGATGGGACATACCAGATCACCCTCTACCAGCAAGGCCGATTGGCGTCGGTTACCCGTTACAGCTCCAACAGCGTGCAGCTAGGGAAAACCAGCTACGCCTATGATGCCCATGGGCGCACATCCCAGGAGATCGACGCCAGGAATGGAACCACAACAACGACCTTCAACGATGCCGATCAGGTGGTGAGCCGAACCAGCCCCGCTCCCGGGAATGGTCAAGCCGCACAAACTATCGCCTACGAATACGATTCCTTGGGGCGCACCATCAAGACCACCCTTCCCGATACCACCTCGGTCACCAACGAGTA
Source organism: Akkermansia muciniphila (assembly GCA_945861575.1). Classification (GTDB taxonomy): domain Bacteria; phylum Verrucomicrobiota; class Verrucomicrobiia; order Limisphaerales; family UBA11320; genus UBA11320. The sequence continues at coordinate 12,596 of CAMAVD010000118.1, read as the reverse complement.
TTTCACCACCGGGGAGCTTAAGAAGACCTATGGATCACGCTCCTACCCAGTGGAATATACCTACGATTCCCTGGGACGCATGAAAACCATGAAAACATGGAAGGACTTCGCGGGTAACAGCGGCACCGCCACCACGACCTGGAACTACGACGGTTACCGAGGATTCCTGACCAATAAGGCCTATGCCGATGGACTCGGACCCAATTACACCTACACCGCCGCCGGCCGCTTGAAGACCCGGGCTTGGGTGCGGGGGATCACCACCACCTACGTGACCAACTCCGTGGGCGATACGGTCACCGTGGACTACTCCGACTCGACTCCTGATGTGACCTATACCTTCGATCGCTTGGGGAGGAAGACTCAAGTTAGCCAAGGATCCACCACAACGGAGCTGCTTTATAACGTAGCCGGCCAGGTCATCTCCGAGAGGGGCACGGCGGGCACTCTGAACGGTCTGGCACTTACCAATACCTTCGATTCGTTCCTGCGCCGCAACGGGGTGCAAGCCCGAGTGGTCTCACCGGCCTCAGCCCTGGCCACAGTGAGTTTTGGGTATGATAGCGGTGGACGGATGTCCAGCGTGACCAATGGGAACTACACAGCAACCTACTCCTATCTTGCCAATAGCCCGATGGTGGAGCAGATTAGCTTCAAGGACACGGGCACGACGCGCATGACCACCACAAAGTCATATGACTCGCTCAATCGCCTGACGGCGATCTCCTCGCTGGCTGGGACAGCCCCCATTAGCTCGCACGCTTACCAATACAACGACGCCAATCAGCGAGTGCGTGCAACCCTAGCGGATGGATCCTATTGGATTTACGACTACGATAAGCTGGGACAGGTGGTGGGTGGAAAGCGCTACTGGCAGGATGGCACCCCTGTGGCAGGCCAGCAGCACGAGTATGGCTTTGACGACATCGGTAATCGGACATCCACCCGCCAGGGCGGAGACGCCGGTGGAGCAAATCTTCAGAGCGCCACCTACTCAGCTAACAGCCTAAACCAGTACACCAGCCGTAGCATCCCCGCGTATGTGCAGTCCATGGGCATCGCGCATGCCTCGGCTACCGTGACAGTCAATGGGCAGTCGACCCTGCGCAAGGGAGAATACTTCCGGGCCGAGTTGAGTGCCGACAACGCTTCGGCAGCCCTGTATCCCACCATTACGAACATCGCTGCCTACACTGGGGTCAATCAGACCAACACCGGCAGTCTCTTCGTTCCCAAGACCCCGGAAGCCTTCGCCTATGATGCGGATGGGAACCTGACCAACGACGGACGCTGGGTGTATACCTGGGATGGAGAGAATCGCTTGCTCCAGATGGAGAGCCAGACCAGCGCTCCGACGGCGTCAAAGCGCAAGGTTGCCTACACTTACGATCATCAAAACCGAATGATCGCACGCAAAAGCTACAACGCTTCGTCGGGAACTAACGTGGTCATTTCAGACACGAAGTTCCTCTTTGATGGATGGAGGCAATTGGCAGAACTCAACGCCACGAACAACAACTTGGTTCGTGGCTTCACCTGGGGCCTGGATCTGAGCGGATCCCCGGAAGGCGCGGGCGGGATCGGAGGCCTGCTGCTCTTCACGGATGTGGCTTCGTCTACTTCGCATTTCTACGCCTATGATGGCAATGGCAACGTGATGGCCCTAGCGAAGGCGACGGATGCGTCCAAGACGGCCGAATACGAGTATGGGCCCTTCGGGGAGGTTATCCGGGCCTCTGGATCCGTAGCCAAGTCCAACCCATCTAGGTTTTCCACCAAGCTCCAGGATGACGAGACGGAACTGCTCTACTATGGCTACAGATTTTACAACCCGAGCACGGGGAGGTGGATATCAAGGGATCCAATTGAGGAGCGGGGAGGTATGCAAGTCTATGGCTTTGTTGTTAATGATCCTTCCGATCGATTTGATCTTCTAGGCCTTGCCAACAATATCGTCTCCACTGCGACGTGTGATCTCTGCGGGAGTGGGCCGACCTTCGGGTCAGCGACGCAAACTCTCGAAGACTATCGCTGGCACGTTTGGTTTCGCCGTTGGGAACCAACTTACTACGTGTTGGCGATTTTTGGTTTTGATCGTGATGGCAAACCGATAATTCTCCCGACTCCTCAGCACAGTGGACTTGGGATAACTGTCACCGGCAGTTTGTTCGAGTGGGGTGGTCAATGGATTATGTCTGGAGGATGGGTTCGGGTGACTGCAAAGTGCAAAATCCCAACAAATAATTGGAGTTTGGCCGGCGACTTCGAAATGGGGGACTGGCCCAAAATCGGTCCAGAAATGAACACTACAGTCAACTGCAAGTATTCGTGCAACCTCGCCCCCGCACGACATGCTTTTGCGTCAGGTACCGCCGAAGTTGCCTTGCCGCCGCTCGTTCCTGAAAATTCCCAAACAGACGATGTGAAACCCCCGGTAAGATAGTGATGAATCGAGCCTCCATTAGCTGGGTCCCTATTCTGGCTTTCGGAATGGGGATTCTGACTCTCTCCCTCATTCTCGCAGTGTTTGTCGAGTTACCGCCTGCACCAATTCCGTTTGTGCGTATTTCGGTTGTGGCGAACTTGAGCAATAGTACAGGTCTGAGAACACATATATCCCTTAGTAACGAGGGAAGCGCCTCCGTCATCTTGAACGCGTTCTATACCATTTACTGGACGAATAGATTTGGAAAGGAGACAAACAGGTTTGTGGCCTATAACACTGGCGACTGGGTTATCAGGCCGAGTCAATCAAAACGGGTTCTTTTGGACCCTCCAGACGACGCTCTAGTTTGGTTTACATCGTTTTCCTATCATCGCAAGCCTAGCGAATTGGACCAGGTCCTGGAAAACTTGAAGGCGAGTTTCTTAGGGCCGCAAGTGCCAGACGGTTCATTTCGTTGCAGCATAGGTCCGCTGATCACGAACTCGTTGATATCTCGTGGGGTCAGATAGAAGGATCCCACCTCTCGGCAAATGATGATCCGTGTGGGTGACAGGAGTTCCCTGCTAAATGTTAGTAAGCGGTTAAGCGGCGCTTTCAATTACCGTAAGCGGTGATTCGGCGACCCCCTGTGCGTGAAGGCGGGGACGCGCTACAGACTGAGGGATGAAGAAATTCGTCACCCTCCCTGTTACGCACTTAATTGACATCTTACTTTTGGCCGAAGTGAGGTCATAAGGATTCCGACCGTTTTCCCAACCTGCCATCCGCCGTCGCTCTAGGAGCTATGGCGGGACAAGTCGCAAACGGTTTCCAAATAGCCACGCTCTGATCATACCGTAGGACGAACTCGGAAAGATCTGTCTACGGGTGTGGTTGCCGACTTGGCGTCCGCCTTCGCTCTGCGAGCTACGGAGGACAAGTCGTAAAGCGTCGTGTCCCGATTGCCCCACTGGCGTCGTCTTGTCCGCCATAGCCTTGGCGACGGCGGAATGGATATGACGCCAGTGGGTATTTGAGTATTTCAGTGGCGGGAGATCTCTCGCATGGCGTCGTTGAAGGACAGGTCCAGGATTTTGACGCAGAAGTCGTGTGAAGGGTCCGGTTGACGACCGAGGTGATCATGCGCTTGGGATCGTGATTGAGAAGCGCCTGTTTAAGGACGGTCTTCCCGGCACCGGGTTCGCCCAAGACCAGACACAAGCCGCCTTGTTGGGCATGCACCGCATTGATGAATCTGTCGGCAGGATTCTTGTGGATGGGATGCATCCTCAGAGTTAGCCTCTCCCTGGATATGCGCCGGTTTGCACAAACGAAGAGCGAGGGGTGTCGGAATGGTGCCTGGACGCCTCGTGTGTCGCATCGCTACTTGTGCCTGCTCGCTCTGCTCCCAGTAGTGATTCTGTGGGCTCTCGGCTTCTCGCTCCCTCTTGCAGTTCGGGCGGCGGACTCGGACGACAGCTCTCAGCAATTGTTCGAAGGCCACAGCTTGCGCAGGCTTCGCATCTCCATCACTGAGACCAATCTGGCACGGCTTTGGAGGAGCCCGCGAGCTTACGTTCCAGCTACGATCACCGAAGGCTCTAATACCTACTTCAACGTTGGCGTACATCTCAAGGGAGGAGAACGAAGTGGTCAAACTCTGAACCGGAGGCCATCCCTCTCCCTAAGGTTCGATCGAGAGGACAAGAACCAAACGTTCTACGGTCTGCGGAGGGTCAAGCTGAACAACTGCACTCAGGACCCCAGCGGTTTGAATCAAGTTGTTTCAAGCTGGGTATTCAATGCCGCTGGGGTTCCCTGCCCTCGAGCCATCCCCGCGATGGTCGAACTAAACGGGCGAAATCTAGGCCTCTACGAACTCGAAGAGGGCGTTGACATGGTGTTCTTAAAGCGCAACTACGGGGTGAAACAAGCCGCCATCTATCAGGGTGCCTATGGGGTGGATATCGATGGCCCTGCTGAGAAGACTCAGGGCAAAGACCCACTTCGATTCCCTTTTCAAGAACTTCGCAAGGTCCTAGCCCTGGCCGCCGAGGCCCCTCAACCCGATGCCCTGGATCCGTATATTGATGTGGATCGCTTCTACCGATTCATGGCCTGTGAGATCCTCGCCGGGCACGGGGACGGCTACTGCATGGGGAATAACAACTATCGCTTTTTCATCCCCGACCAAGACCTGGAGAGTCCAGGTGAGCGAGCCTATGGACGGATTGTTTTCATCCCCCACGGGACGGATCAGACTTGGGTTAGGTCGCAGAGCGCCGTTCTTCCGATGTTTGTCACCAAGGTGCCCCGCCTCATGCTCTCCACAGACGCGGCATGTGAGAGATTTCGCGCTTCGTTTTTCCAAACCATGTCCAAGGCGCTTGATGTGCCTCGCCTCCAATCCCGCATCCGTATGCTCCAGGCCGAGATACAGCCCGCTTTGCAGTCGATGGATCCAGAAGCTGCCAAACGACAGGAAACGGCCGCCCACGAGCTCTCAGAGGGGTTGCAGAAGAGGCAGGATCATCTGCTTGCGTATTTCTCTTCCGAGCCCCGGCTCCTGACACCGGACTCCCCAGGAGTGCAGGAGGGCACCGATCGCAAGCCTCTGTTCAAAATCCCACTGGATGCCTGGATTGCGCACGAGCAGTTGGGGGATTGTTCGCTGTTCCAAACGAACACCGCCGCAGGTAAGTCCCCTATGGCTGTCGTGGCGATTCAGTCCACGTCCTACAGCAGCATGGGCTCCTGGAGAGCGCGAGTGCGGCTCCCTGTAGGACGTTACCTTCTCAAAGGAGAAGCCAGTATTCTCTACAGCAGCCAATTTGCCAACGCAGCACGCCCCACCGTTCTGTTTCAAGATTACACCGGACCCCGGGACCTGAAGTCCTTCCCACAAAAACTCAACACCTGGGTGGAACTTTCAAGCAAGGTGGACGTTTCCGAACCAGGACAGGTGGTCGAGTTGGTGATCGGTCTGAATGGATTGAAGTCTGGTCTGCTCTTCGACCTAGGCTCTCTAGCCTTGGAGAGTTGCCAGACACCCTAAGGTGTTGCGACCTCGGCAATGGTCGTCGGCGCGCGTCCTCATTCCCTCAACGAATCGCCAAACTTTGATCCTAGGTTTACGAGGCGAATGGCTACTTTCGATGACCACGCCTCTCGGGCCCGGGCGAGTGGCGTCAAGAGCCCAGGGTGGTATCGGCCCTGCGAACTACGGTCCGCCCGTGCAAAGGCTCCCGTGGCACAAGCGTTTCCTATGTTGGTCAGGGGACGGGCGCTTCGGCCGTTATCCTAACAAATCCTAACAGTTTGTTTTCGGTTTGGTTCGGCTTGGTGACGAGGGGGTGATTTACTCATAGCGCTGTTTTGCACAATGGATACGGCGCTGAGACGTCGTTTGATCGAATGGAGCCGAAAGGGAGGAACTAGGTTCGAGCCCTACCTCTGGAGCCATTTTTATTGGGGAAAATGACACATCCCTCCCTCACCGCACAAATCCCGCACAGATTTTGCCGGATTCCGCACCCAAGAGTGTGAGATTCCCTAAGACCATTCGGCATCACAAGTCCGAGGTCGTGATCTACGGCAAGCGACCCGCCTATCCGTTCTACCGAATCTCTTGGAAGTCAGGCGGAAAGCGCCAAATGCGCTCCCTTGGCACCTATTCGGAGGCCCTGGCTGAAGCCGAGAAGAAGGTCCGAGAGCTGAGCGCCGGAGATCAGACCCTTTCCCTGACCGCCAAGGAGGCCTCCGACGCGCTGGCCATTCGCGATGCACTGGATACGTTCCGAAAGCGGACAGGCCAGTCCATCAGCCCTATTCAGGCCGTCACGGGATACTTGGAGGCCGCCCGTAAGCTGGCGGGCCGCAGCCTCGACGGCGTGGTGGACACCTATCTCAGCACCCTCGCTGTGGTTCGCACCAAGGATCTAGGGGAGGCCGTGGAAGATTTCCTCGCCTTACGCGCACCCAAGGCCCAAGCGACGGAAGGAAAGCGATCCGTGCTGAACCCGAAGTATGTGGCCAACGTCGAGAGCTGGCTCCGGCAGTTCGCCAACGCGTTCAAAGGGCACAAACTGGAGGACCTCTCCAAAGACTTCCTTAACCGGTATTTCAAAGCCTTTGACGAGCTATCAGCCAAGTCTCGGAATGACCGCCGAATCACGCTCAGACTTTTCTTCAAGTGGTGCGTCCGAAACGACTACCTCCCGGTGACCCATCGCCTGAACGAGGCTGACGCAATGGTCATGGAAGCAAAGGAAGATGGGGTCATCGACTTTTACCGCCCGGGGGAACTCCGAAAGCTTCTGAACGGCTCGTCAGGTTCCATGCGCGCTGTCATTGCAATCCAGGCCCTGGCTGGCCTTCGCTTGGAAGAAGTTCTCCGCCTCGATTGGAGCGACGTCTTCAAAGTCGAAGGCCACATCGAAATCTCAAGCGCCAAGTCCAAGACCCGATCGCGGAGGCTGGCCGAGATCTGCCCTTCACTGGCCGCGTGGCTTGAACCACACAAAGGGTCTACCGGCAAAGTGGCAAGCCAATGGGAAACACCGAACGGCTACGTCCAAGCCTTCACTGCGCTCCGAGAAAAGCTTAAGATTCCTTCGCGCAAGAATGGGCTCCGGCATGGCTTCGTCACCTTCCACTACGCCCAGCATCAGAACGAGAACATGACCGCAGCCCTCGCTGGGCACTCCCCGACCATGCTCCATGGCCACTATCGAGGCCTTGCCACGAAGGACGACGCGGAAAAGTGGTTTGAATCTAAACCCTCACTATCTGATTTGGAACAAGCTGCCGTTACGCATGGTAAGAAGCGGGCAAAGGCTGATGAACAAAGATAATACACCACCCCCCCCATCCAGCGACACACCACAAGGCGAAGAGTCATCCGTCCTGAGTTCAGTGTTTGCCCTCATTGCTGAAGTTGCCCGTCAGCTGCGTGACCTCAAGGCCCATGAGAGGAGTTTTAACGACGGCTTCCTAGCCAAAAAGATTCACGGCCAGATGCGTTTGAGGAAAACAAGCCTCAAAGCCGTGTGGCTCGAGTTCGGGCGCACGATGCTATTTAATGAGACCCTCAAAGACCCAGTATTTTGGTATCTCTGCGAAAGCAGGGGAAAAAACGTCAGTCAAATTCGCATTACGGAACAGGAGTGGACCGGAATCATTCGAGACCTGCCTCGAGAGGAATCAGAACGCCAATTAACCCGAGCGGCGGATTGGGTGGAATCAGCGTTGACTGCTACAGGCTACACCGTTTTCAAAGAGTGCAAGCAGGTTTTCGATAAGGACGAACTTACGCGAATGATTTTCACAGCAGTCCACGAAGCTAAAGGATCGGACTCTCCAGAAGCCACAACGCGTTTCAGGAGTCGTCTCGATTTCATCCGGGATAAGAATCAAATACGGTCAGTGGACGGCCACCCTCTCACGTCCAAAGCGTGGCAGCAGGAAGACACAAAGGACTGGCGACACGAAAGGCTGGACCAATGGCTTTTTTCAATCTGGCCGTTAGTGCGACATGGCCACTGGAACCATCAGGAGCTTCTCCGAGTTATTGATAAAAGATTTCCACCGGCTCGTGATTACTACCCTTGCCAGGATGCAAATGAGCTGGCCAAACATTGCCGAGGTCAATTAGGGCTGAGAATTGGCGCCAAGAAGGGAAGACCGCATCACCGCAATTGTGTCCCGGGCGAGGATATAGCATTACTTTTTCGTTTTTCAAACGAGGGAAGACTCTAATACTCGAATCAGCTTCCTGCGTTCGGAACGAAAACGGGAAGTGACACACACCCGACACTTCCTATTTAGAATTTAGAATTACCTCAAGATGTTGCGTAATGCTACGCAATGTCATTAACGGTGCGGATTCGGCGCTTCCGCAATACCAAAGCGCACAACACGACGGATTCATCGACGAATCGCAGCTTCGGCGCCGGCTGCCGCTGTCCCCACGGACCCTCTACAACTGGAGAGTGTCAGGAAAACTGCCTCACCTCTGCCTCCCTGGCTCTCGACGGGTGCTCTACCACTGGCCAACAGTCGAACGCGCTCTACTGCGGTTCCAGAAAGGAGAGCTGTGATCGAGACCTCTAGGACGCAGCAGTCAACACGGGCCGAAGGCTGCGAAAATAACCACGAAACCCCTGGCAACGCTAAAGGATGTGGCGAGGGATTCCACCGGAGTGGCGGGATTAGCGACATTCTTCAACCCATCCCGATCGAAGAGGCAAGTGAGTGCATTGACGAAGAAAAACGAAAGCGGCACTCCCCACCGGCAAGGCCAAGCAATGGGGTGCAGTTCGCCGGGATGGCCATCAACCAACTGAAGAAAATCGACCCACGCGACACCCAGCGGACTGAGGCGTTTGAATGGGTAATCGCGTGGATTGCTGATATCCACCCAGGGAAGACTTTGCGGGACGCTCTGGCCAGGCCGAAGGAGGGTTCGCCGTGAGATCAAGAAAAGACCCCGCTTCGCTTTCGCGGGCGGGGGTGACGGAAAAGAAATTCTGCAGGGAATTTAGCTCCACACGGGACTCTCGGCAACTCGAAAGGAGTGCTCGATGAGTGCCGCGCCGATTAGATTCAACCCCATGGTGAGTTGGGTCGCTTCCGGGAAGTCAACTGCAACGGCGACCGAGAACGCCGTCGACCTGCTGAATCGATTCCGATCGAACCGACCGGACATCCTGGTCATCCGGGAAAACTTCCTTAAGGCATACGACAACGCCTTCGCCTCCACGGGTGACCTGCATCGATCATTCGCCGCAGCGAAGTCGAGCGTCTCCGAGCTGAAGCTGAAACTTCCAGCCGTGATGTGGTCCGGTCAATTCAGCCGACGCAGCAAAGATGGGCTCGATCTTCATTCCGGCCTGCTCGTGGCGGACCTGGATGAACTTCAGCCGGACGTGCTGAAAAAAGCCCGAGGTCAGTTGACGCAGGATCCGCATGTATGGGGACTCTTCACCAGCCCCACCGGTAGCGGCCTGAAGGTCGTGTTTCGCGTTCCGGCTGATGCAGATCGTCATGGCGACTCGTTCCGCGCCGTTCTTGCTCATGTGCTCCAAGTGTGCGGCTTGGACATCGACAAGAGTGGAAAGGACGTCGCGCGATTGTGTTTCATCACCTACGATCCGGAAGCATATCTGAACGAGAGCGCGGTTGAACTGGAGCCAGCGGCTCCGACTCGGCCGACTCCCAGAGCTCTCCCGGCGTCTTCCGGTGGAGGGAGTCGAAAGGACATCGCGTGCGCGCAGCTGGGGCCAATCGAGTGGGAGGACGATCACTCCGGCTTTTGCCATTGCCCTGGAATCGATCTGCACACATCGGGCAACGCTCGCAAGGACTGCCGCGTGATGTTGGATGAGGCCCCAACCGTCCACTGCGTGCACAGCAGTTGCAGGGGGGCAGTAGAGCAAGCCAACCTTGCCTTGCGGTCCGCCATCGGCAAGGCCGAGTTTCGCCCCCAGGGGGGACGTGGATCGACTGTCCCTCCCCCGGCGGCGGGTCCTGCGGAGGGTGATTTGGTCAAGCGGTTCGGCGCGCCATTTTTCACGGATGAAAAGGGAACTCTGACGAGCCTGAACGAATCCTACTGGGCCGGGGATTACGCCCGGGAGAACGTCATCCTCTTTGAACCGGACGAGAAGCAGTTCTACCGCTACGACCCATCGACGGGCATCTACTCCCTTGAATCATGCGACGCCATCAAGGACGCAGTCTCCACCAGACTTCTGCACGCATCGCGTTCGATGGGCGGGGCAAGTGCGCTGGAACGAAAGCGGACCGCGAACACTCTGGCCAACATCGTCCAGCACTTGAAGGGTCAGGCGGAATGCCGGGGCGCCTTCGTGAGGAACGAGAACCGCATCCACGTTTCCAACGGGGTGATTGTGTTCAACGGAAATCGGTTCGACCTGCTGCCATTCTCGCCGAACTTTCGGGCCCGGAACGCTTCACCGATTACCTACAACCCGGACGCCGAGTGCGACCGATTCCTGAATGAGCTGGTGCGCCCTGCCGTTCACCCCGAGGACGTCGAGTTGATCCAGAAGTTTTTCGGGATGGCGCTGCTCGGTGACAATCGTCTGCAAAGGATCCTCATCCTGGATGGCGAAGGCGGACGTGGAAAGTCTCAGCTGGCAAACGTCCTGCAACTCTTGGTCGGAATGCCGAACGTCACCCAGCTTCGGACCCGACACTTAGGGGACCGATTTGAGACGTTCCGGTTCAGAACCAAGACCCTGCTTGTCGGAGCGGACGTGGAGCCTGATTTCCTGTCCACACGTGGGGCCGCAGTGCTCAAGCAACTCGTCGGTGGAGATTGGATCGACGCGGAGCAAAAGGGCGGCACGGGGTCGTTCCAAATGCAGGGGAGGTTCAACGTTCTCATCGTCTCCAACGCTCGCCTCCGGGTCAGCCTGGAGGGTGACGCCAGTGCATGGAGAAGGCGGCTTACGATCGTCCGTTACGAGGGCCCGTCACCACGCGTGAAGGTTCCTGACTTCGGGCGTGTTCTCATCAACGCCGAGGGCAGCGGGATTCTCAACTGGGCCCTGGAGGGTGCCCGGCTGCTGCTAGCCGAGGCGCCTGATGCCGGTGGGGACCTGCGGCTGACCCAACGTCAGAACGCCGTCGTTGACTCGCTGCTGGCCGAGAGCGAGAGCCTCAAGCACTTCATCATCGACAGGGTGACACGTGCTCCCGGTCGGGACGTCACGGGCAACGAGCTGCTTGAGGCTTACGCCGCCTACTGCCCGGAGCGCGGGTGGAGAGCTCTGCCCGTCACCCAGTTTCACGGATCGGTGGAGGCCCTGATGTTGGAGTTGTTCGGGGTCGGCAAGCGGAACGACGTGAAACGGCAGGGCAAGAGCCAACGAGGTTTCGGAGGCGTCGCCATCATCTCGGACGGCTCGGACGGCTCGGACGGGTCAAACCAAGTCGAACAAGAACCGGCAGCGTGGGGAGAAAGCGATTTTTCGGACGGCTCGGACGGGGTAAACGAAGTCGAACAAGAGTTGACGGCAGGGGAAATCGAATTCACGGACGGCTCGGACGGGTTGAAAATATCCACGCGGGTGAAAGGGGGAGGATGGGGAGATATGTGTGTATGAGGGGGCGTAAAGCTAAAGGACTTTGTCGGAGGCGTCCGAGGCGTCCGAGAACCTTCGGCTCGATGGAGACACGGGGACCCTCCCGGAGGCCCTGCCGCATGATGGTGAACCCTGAGGGAAGGCGGATCCAGACCATCAGCCTGAAGACTCCGGCAGACCTAGAGCACTGGCTTGCCGAGGCCCAGGCGGGCCGGTGCTACATCCTCAGCATCTCATGCTATCGAGGTCGGGGCGTCTTCACCGAGATGGTGGTCCAGCTGAGGGAGGGAACACGATGACAACAACCGACATTCAAAAGCTTAAGGCTGACTTTTTGGCTAAATGCCACCGCGAGCTCCTTCAAAACCGGAACGCGGTAGAGTTCATCTGCACGGCTTTCGGTCACCGTGAACTATGCGCGGCATATTTTGAGAGTCCGTGGTCGGAAACCCTGCGAGGCTGTCCGGACTACGTTGAGGCCGGATTCCACGTCTGGACCATGACCGAGGTCCTTTTTCCATGGCGGGAGGACTGGGCGAGGTTCTTCCGCGAACACCGGCCCGAGGTTCGACGTCATTGGATGACCCGCGAGGAACGCCAAAGGCTTGCATCCCTGCCCGAGACGGTAGCCGTCTGGCGAGGCTACAGGCATCCCCACCGCGGCGCTGGCATGGCTTGGACGTTGCACGAGGCGGTAGCCAGAAAGGTTCCGCTCGCACGGGAACGAGGCCCTGGGACGCCATTTTTGATCAAGGGCGAGGTCCTTCGCGATGACATCATTGTCTACACGAACTGCCGGGAGGAGGAGGAGGTGATCGCCATGCCCGATCGCGTTCGCGTGATCGAGGGGGGGCCCGCGTGACCCCATGCCCCCCCCCGGGTTAGAAGACTTCTACCCTCCAAACTAAACCGGGGTTACGCGCAAGGGGGCCCTGTTTCTATGAGAACCACCAAAAAGCCAAATACCTCTACTAACACCCCCGCCAGACCACAGAAGTGGGCCAGGAACGAGCGGGATCTAGCAACCCTACTCGGAGTAGCCGCATCGACGGTGAAGACTT
>CAMAVD010000117.1 GCA_945861575.1 Akkermansia muciniphila | reverse complement strand
CCATCCGTGGCACGCCACGCTCCCACGGCATCGTAGTTCTCAAAGGCAAAACCGATGGCATCCATGCGGGTGTGGCAGGACGCGCAAAGTGGATCGGCTCGATGCTGCTCCATCCGCTGCCGCAAGGTACCAATGAGCGGATGCTCCTTGTCGATTTTCAGCTCTGGAACATTGGGGGGGGGCGGAGGCGGAGGTGCCCCAAGCAAGTTCTCCAGAACCCACTTACCGCGCTTCACCGGCGAGGTGCGGGTGGGATTCGAGGTAATGGTCAAAATACTCCCCTGGGTAAGGAGCCCTCCGCGACGCCGATCCTGGAAAAGCACCTTCCGAAACTCAGACCCGGTGACCCCCTCGATTCCATACACCTTCGCGAGCCTCTCATTCAGGAACGAGTAGTTCGCGTCCAACAACTCCATCACGCTACGATCCTCCCGAATCAACCCCTCAACGAAGAGACGTGTCTCTTTGGAATAGTCGGCCCGAAGTTCCTCGGTGAAGGCGGGAAATTGCTTCCGATCCGGATTCACGAGCTGAAGATTCCGGATCTGCAGCCATTGGGCGACGAAGTTTTCCACGAGGCTGGAGCTCTTGGAGTCCTGAAGCATCCGCTTCACCTGCGCGTCCAGATTCTTACGGAGTTTCCGTGCGCCCGCGAGCCGGAGGAGCTCCTCATCCGGCATGCTGCTCCACAGAAAATAGGACAGGCGTGAGGCGAGGGCAAATTCACCGACAGGATGCACGCTCTTGGGATTGTCAGGCTCAGGTTGGATCTCTCCACGGAAAAGGAAGTGCGGTGAGACCAATACGGCATGCAAGGCAAGCTTCACCGCTTTCTCGAAAGACTCCCCCTTCCCATTCGCCAACTCAAACAGCTGCATGAGACGAGGCAACTCGGTCTTTTGCAAAGGGCGACGCCACGCCTTTTCAGCGAAGCGCGTGATGACTTCTTTGGCTGCAGCCTGAGGCGGCTTTCCCTCTGGGGTGCGAAAAAAGACGCGCCGATGGGTTTCAGGGAGGGGTTGGGCTTTCGGATCGATCGGCCCCTCGATTTCAACCCAGTCCAGCAGAAGATTGCGATCCCGATTCTTGGGATCAGGATCCTTCATGTTCACGTAGTTGTTTAGATACCGAACGGCGATCACCTGCGAACCGCGCTGAGCGTGAAACCGAACCTCATGTACCTTGGCCTCCTTGCGATTCTCAGGAACCTCCACCACCCGCAGGTCCTTTCCGTTCAACATCAAGGCCGCTTTTACCACCTCAGGCCCTGCCTGCTCGCCCGCCAGGCGCGCCCGCAGGACATAGTCTCCAGCCGCTTTCAAACGCACTTTTGTGTGCACGTCCCCCTCACGCGTGAGCGCCAGCCAACCGTTGCTGCGTGGATCTAGAGGCGCGGTCGCATCCAGGCTGGCCTGATCGAATCGCCACTGCTGGGTTTGCAGGACATCCTCCGCCACCAATGCCTCATCTAAAACCTCCGCGGCGGCCGTAACGTACTTCTCCAGCAAGACAGGCGGCATGGACAAGACGTCGCCGATGTTGTCGAAACCATAACCGACGTCATCCTGGGGAAAATCCTCTGCCGGCTTGAAGTCGATCCCTAGCAAATCGCGCACGGTGTTATTATACTCCACCCGATTGAGTCGACGGAGGGTGACTCGACCCGGATCCGGGTGGTCACAGTCCACCGGATACAGCTCATCCTCGACCCATTTGACCAACAAGGACCGCTGCTCGGGGGTCGGCTGATGCTTCTTCTTTCCCGGAGGCATCTGAGAGGTGCGAACATTCTGAAGCACATGATCCCACGTCTTACGACTCAGTTGGATCGATGCCCGATTGGTAAATCCGTCCAGGGACAGGTCTCCCTTCTTGGCTCCATCGCCGTGGCAATCCCAGCAATAGTCCTTAAGCATGGGAAGGATCGTTTGCTCATAGGTCACTGGAGCCCCTTTCTGCTTCTCTCGGGCCTCGGCGGTCGAGGAGGCCATCCAGGCAAAGCCCACTCCCAGGAGCAGAAAAGCACCCTTGGTTAATCGATCCATCAGACTGTTCAACAAGCCCATGCAACGCATCCCCAGCCTTGGACTGATGGCACGGAATATAATTCGGTCTGATTTCATCTGGTGTGGAACCTCAGTCAGACAGCCCGAAAGAAGTGTCGGCCAAAGTGTCCACCAAACCAAGCCTGCGCTGCATGACCCATCCACGCCTTGCTAAAGCAGCCCGCTATGGCACCTTAAATGCTACATCTTTCTAGTTCCTGACCTCTGTTGAGGGGATAGGGCTATTCGTATCAAGATCATGTCAGAAGGATTCAAGTGGGAGTGGAAGCCTTGGGGCAAGCGGCCCGGGGTCACGTTGTGTTGTCTTGTCTGCTGGCTCGCTCTGAGCACTGCGAGTTTACAAGCCGCCGATCCCAGCGATGCCTTTGCCGACCGCCCAACCTTCACCACGCAGACCGGGGATCTCACCGGCACCACATCCCTATCGACCCGCGAACCGGCTGAGCCGACACATGGAGGAAAGCAAGGAGGCAAATCGGTATGGATCCGCTGGATCGCAGAGGAGAACGGGATCGTCACCTTCCGAACGGACGGGAGCGCCTTTGACACCCTCCTGTCAGCCTACGAGCTGAAACCGGGGAATGAGCCCCCCTTCATGCGCCTCCAGCAACAGGCCCGGAATGACGATTCAGAAATCGCCCCTCCGGCCAGCTTGATTCAGTTTGGCGCGATTCAAGGTCATGCCTATGAGATCGCCCTGGACGGTCGCAACGGGGAAAGCGGGCCGTTCCGATTGCTCTGGGAGTTCGCTCCTGTCAGCAAGCCCCCTCCCGTCATCCTGAGCACGCCCTCGGATCAGGCCGTAAGGCAAGGAGACCTGCTGCAGCTCAGCGTCGATCTGATTGAAGGCGATTCGATGAAATTGAGCTGGTTTCTCAACGAGGACGAGATTCTAAACGAGGAGTCTTCCACCTTGCTGATCCCAAGTGTAGGTCTAGCAGATCTGGGACTTTATCGGTTGCGCATTCGGGTAGGCAGCATCCGTTATTTCAGTTCACCCATCGAGATTCAGATCAACTCCGAAGGGGCGACCAACGCCCTGGCAAGGAACAAGCTACTCGACTCTCTCGTTTCGAAGTTCGAACCCGATGACTCCCATGATGGCCCGCGTCTACAGGATGTGGGTGCAGGCAACACGCGCGGCTACAATGGCAGCCAGATCTTCAACACCTTCTACGCCACACGCGACCCCGCAGAGCCGATCCATTGTGGATTGGGAGGCGGGGCCACCTATTGGTTCACCTACGCTCCGCCAGCCGACGGACAGATCTATCTCGACACCGTTGGAAGCACCTACGACACCGTCCTGACCGTTTACACCTATACCCCGCCCTTAAACAGCTACCTCGAACTCCAGCAGATCACCTGCAACAATGATGGCGTGGGACTGGGTAGGGCCAGCCAGTTGGATTTCGCGGCCCTCGCCGGACACAACTACGTGGTGGTAGTGGACGGGGCTTTGGGTGCCAGAGGCCTGGCCCGGCTCAACTACCGGGTCGACATCACTCAACCGCCTCACCCCCCCACCGTTCAGACAGCTCCTCCGCTGTCAGAGGTGGTGGTGCCAGGAACTACGGTCCGGCTAGAGTTGACCACCGCAGGCAGCCCGCCCCTCCACTACCGCTGGGCCAAAGGTTCAATCACTCTCCCAGGCAAGACCAATACGACCCTCATTCTCACCAACTTCCAGGCCTCCGACGCAGGAGAATACAGACTGAACATCTCCAGTCATATCGGTGAGGCTCAGAGCCCCCCTATTGTCCTCACACTTCCCGCGCTACGTTTGGTTTCAACCGCAACCCAGCTTCGATTCGAGGTCTACGTCGCCCCTGGAAGCTTCTGTCAGTTGGAATATCGGAACTCGCTCATCCATGGGGAGTGGCTGCCCTTGGGAGAGCCGCTGCCGGGCCAGGAAACAATCCAGTCCATTCCACTCCCTCTCGCCGCAGAGCCATCTCGGTTCTATCGAGTGAAGCCGTAACTCGCCGCGCCCGCTGCAGAGCTGTTCCGAACTTGGAACACCTCGCTCCGAGTTCGGAACAACAGCCACACGTATGCAGGCGTCCTTCTGAGATGCGCACGTTGACGAGCCCTCCGGGCCTTTGCGTTAGATTCTGACAGCGTCATTTTCACCGGGATCTGCCCCCCATCATCACAAGCCACTTCCCTGGCATTGCAGCTGCTAAGACATCGCATCGTCGCCCATCTGGAATCGAAAGCCCGCTTTTGGAAGTGGGAATGCGGGATCCGGGTTGGTGACGCACGAACCATGAGTAGTATCGACGTAGTGTGCTGGTCGCGTTCTGCGGTGCCTAAGAGCGCTGAAGACGGCAGCACCGCCGGTTCGTTTTACTTTTCGGGCTGCGGCCAGGTTTGGGTCGCCCAACGGGTACGCACACTGGCCTTGCATCAAGGCGCGGAGTTGCCTGGTGGATCAGGTGGGTCGCGCCTCGGCGTGCAGGGTCAAACACAAGTTCGACAGAGACTTGAGCCGCAGCCCGACCTCCCTCAGTCTCCTGCCATGCGCGCTCTCGGATGCGTCCTTCTGCTCTGCGGCCTCCTGATGGCCGCAACCGGGGCTGCATCCGCAGCCAATCCCACCCCAAACGGATCATCGGCTGCCAGCCGAGTCATCGAGGCGGCGGGTGTGGTGGAAGTGAGCCTCGCAGGATCGAACGGTTGGGTCGGTGCCACGAACGGGCAATCGCTGCTACCGCGTGATCGCATCCGCACCGGTGAGCGCAGCCGCGCCGCCCTGCTCTTCTCGGACCAAAGCGTCCTCCGCCTCAACGAGAAAACCACGCTGGAGATACAAGTCCCTGTCGGCGCGGAGAGACGGCGCTTCCGTCTGCCTTCAGGCTCCCTGTTCTTCTTCAACCGTGAACGGCCTGCCGACGTTCAGTTCGAAACCCCCATCGCCACCGGAGCGATCCGCGGCACGGAATTTGTTCTCGAGTTCGATGAGACGGCGGGGCGCGGCTCGCTCTCATTGCTCGACGGACGCGTCGAACTGTTGACCGATCATTCGTCCCTACAGATGCAAGGAGGGGAACGTGCGGAGATCGGAGCCGACCATCACCTCAGCAAATCCCCCCTGATAGAAACCAGAGCCCTGATTCAATGGGCTCTTCACTACCCGGCGATTGTACCCATTGCTGAGCTCGGCTTGACGCCGCAGGACCAAGAAACCCTTCGGCCCGCGCTAGAGGCCTATCGACAAGGGAATCTCGTGGCTGCCGCTGCCAACTCAAGACGTCCCTCCTCTCCGGGATCAACGCGCTTCGAGGCTGCCGTGGCCCTCGCGGTTGGGCGGATCGACGAGAGCGAGCGCTTTCTGGCGACCCTCTCCTCGGAGGATGCTGTGGCTCGCGCACTGCGGGAACTGATCGCCGTCATACGGGATGCCCTCCCGCCAGAGATTGGAACCGAGCCGCCGAGGACCGCAGCGGGATGGATGGCACGTTCCTACCACCACCAGCGACGCTTCGATCTTGCGAGCGCATCCGAGGCCGCGAGATCTGCCCTAGCCTTGGCCCCTGAATTCCCATTCGCCTCCGTGCGCCTAGCCGAACTCCTCTTTGGCCAGGGACACCAGAAAGCAGCACTCACCTTAGTGCAAACGGCCTTGGCGTCTGCCCCCCGTCTGGCTATTGCGCACGGGCTAGAGGGCTTCGTTCGGCTGGAGGCAGGGGATCTGCGCGGCAGCCTCAATGCGTTTCAGAAGGCCATCGAATCAGACGCGGCCCTGGGTGCCGCCTGGCTAGGAAAAGGGCTGGTTGAGATGCGACTCGGACTTCGACAGGCTGCGCTGGCATCGCTGCAAGCAGCGGCGGCGCTCGAACCGCAACAGGCAACGCCGCGCGCCTATCTCGGCAAGGCGTTCAGCAGCGACGGCCAGCGTGTGCTCGCCGAGAAGGAGTTCCGTCTCGCGAAGGCACTCGACCCGCAGGACCCCACCGCCTGGCTCTATTCGGCGCTCCATCAGTGGCAGCACCATCGACGCAACGAAGCCGTTCGACAATTGGAAGCGTCGGTGGAACGAAACGGCAATCGCTCCCTCTTCCGCTCTCGGAGCCTGCTTGATCGCGACCAGTCCGTTCGCGGAACCAGCCTCGGCGCGATCTATACCGACGCCGGCCTGCAGGAAGTGGGGCGTCGCCTCGGGGCCCAGGCGGTGGCCGACGACTACGCAAACTCCTCCGCTCATTTGTTCCTCGCGGACGCCACATCGCAACTGCTCGATCCGAATCGATTCGACCTGAGGTATGAAACGGTCCGGCAGAGCGAACTCTTGGTAGCGAACCTTCTTGCACCACCCGAGGCAGCCAATTTGTCACAGCGTGTTTCCCAGCAAGATCTACTCCAGTTATTTCATCCTCGGCCGATCGGGCTCAACACCTTCACAGAATATCGCAGCTCCGGCGACCGGCTGATGGCTGCCTCCGCCTTCGGAACCGTGTCCGGGCTAATCTACGCCCTGGATACCCAGTTCCAATGGCACCAGGGCCCGGTGTCCAACGATCAATTGGAACGGAAGGACATCACGTTGTCGCTCAAGCAGGCCTTTACCCTGCGAGACGAGCTCTACGTGCAGGTGGGAGCAGGCCAGGCGTCCATGGGAGACGTCGCAAGACACTATGAGCCGAACGACGCCAAGGCCGGGCTGCGGGCTCAGGAGGAGCAACTTCCGACACTTCATCTCGGTTACCATCGTGCGTGGTCCCCCTTCAGCCACACTCTCTTCCTGTTCTCCCGTCTCGACGATTCCCTGACACTCACCGATAGCGACCCACAGATCCTTTTTCTCCGTAGCTCGGGGGCGGGACTGATCAGCCTCAACCCGGCACCTGGATTTGCTTCACGGCTGACCAGCGACTTCAGTCTCTACTCCACAGAGCTTCAACATCTGTGGCAATCCCATCATCACACCTGGATCATCGGAGGACGCCTGCAGGGAGGGGAGGTTGCGTCCACCGATCAACTGGATCGGGCCTTGACCGGCCCTGTGTCCTCTCAGTCCTTAGAGGAATCCATCCATCGGAAAAGCGCCTACCTGTATCACCAATGGCGGCCCTTCGAATCCTTGTCCCTCATCGGCGGCATCGCTTATGATCATCTCACCTTCCCTCAGAACACCGACTTTCTTCCGCTGTCGGCCGGAGCGTCGAGCCGCTCTGAGTTCTCTCCCCGAGCGGGTGTGACCTGGACACCCTGGAAACAGGGCGTGATACGCGGAAGCTATGCGCGCTCCCTGGGAGGGATGTTCTTCGACAACAATATCCGTCTCGAGCCCACCCAGATGGCTGGATTCACGCAATCCTATCGGAGCCTGCTGCCCGAGTCGGTTGCAGGACTCCTACCGGGCGCCCATTTCGACACCCTCGGTGCGGCGTTTGATCAGACGTTTTCCACCGGGACCTATCTGGGCGTCTCCGCGGAGTGGTTGCACTCTCACGGAGAAAGAAGTCTGGGAGCTCTGGGAAACTCCAATCCCTTCCTGCCTGCCCCCGACACCGTGACATCCCTGGCTCAACGCTTGCAGTTCCGTGAGCGGACGGTGTCGATCTATCTTCTGCAACTCCTCGGCGAGGACTGGTCGCTCGGAGGACGCTATCGTTTGTCCCATGCCCAACTGGGTGAAACGTTTCCAGGCCTTCCCACCGCGCTTCCTGGGAAAAGTGCCCTTGAGAAGCAGGAAGGGGCGCTGATGCAACAAGCTACCCTGTCCCTGATCTATCAGCATCCGAGCGGCTTTTTCGGTCAGTGGGAAACCGCCTGGCGTCACCAGGACAGCGACGGTTACACGCCGGCGAGGGCGACGGAAAGCTTTTGGCAGCACGCTCTTCAGCTTGGATATCGGTTCCACAGACGCCGGGCGGAGTTTCGCATTGGGGTATTGAATCTCGCGGACCAGGACTATCGGCTTAGCCCCATCAACTACTACACCGCCCCACCGCGCGAGCGCACGTTCGTGACGAGCCTGCGGCTGAACTTTTAACTCCTTCATCCATCCAAGCGAGCTGCCGATGGCTAAGGATGGGATGTGGTGGTATCAGGATGTACCTCGCCTTCGAGGCATCAACGGGTTATGGTGGGGCAAAGACGTACATGAAACGGTTGCCCGCCTTACTCACACTCCTTTTGGTGACCCTCACCACCCAGGCCGGGTCGCTTCTCACTGCCCCCCCGTACCGTCTCACCTTCGAGTTTCGCGCGCCGCAACCTCGACGCTACCACGCCATCATCGGCTGGCCGCAGAACCGTGCGACGAGCCTTGATTCCAGATGGATACGGGTAACCCCTGAAGGTGATCCAGGAGTGGTGGAAGAACTCGGCAGACGCCTCCTGATCACCCCTGGCCCCGGACAAAGCGCCCACACCCTGGTTGCTGATCAGCCCGTGCGCTTGGGTCTTGAGGTTCTGAAAGGCACCTGGATCGCGGAAGCCTCAGACGCTTGGTTTGCCGCCGAAGTCTGCGAGATCCTCAGCCGTACCCCCGGCGTCGTCGCCTGCCATCCCGTCACTCGTTCCACCCGTCCGTCGACCGCGCGCTACGCCTCGGCTCCAAACGACCCCTACTTCCAAGGACAGTGGCATCTGGAGAATCGGATATCGTCCGGGGTAAGGGCCGGGGCCGATCTGAACCTACGGGCGGCCTGGCCCATCACCTGCGGCGCAGGAGTGCTTGCTGCCATCATTGACGATGGCGTGGAGCTAACCCATCCCGATCTGGTCGCTCGTTTCCAGGATGGCCCACATTTCAACTTCTCTGACCAAACCTCCAATGGTGGCCCCAGCACACCGAGCGCCTCGCACTCCACGGCTGTGGCCGGAATCCTGGGGGCCACGAGGGGCAACTCCCGTGGGGTCTCCGGCGTGGCCCCAGAGGTAAAGCTCACCAGTTGGGTGATTTTCCAAGGCAGTCTCTTTGGCGCAGACCCATTTGAAATGAAACAAATGTTCGAGGGGCACTCGAACGAAGTGCACGTTCAAAACCACAGTTGGGGCACCGGCGGCATCGAGTTCTATCCGCTTCCCCCCCTCGAGGACGCCGGCATCAAAAACGCGGTGATCGATGGCCGCAACGGGAAGGGAGTGGTCATTGTGCGTGCAGCCAGCAACTGGCGGAACAGTCTGGGAGACGCCAACGCAGACGGCTACGCGGCAGATCCGCGTGTAATCGTGGTGGCAGCGGCGCGCAACGATGGTCGTGTGACCCGCTACAGCAATCCCGGCACCTGCGTCCTGGTTGCGGGCCTCGGCGGCGAAACCGACTCCGCCACCCGTCAACCTGACCTCAACTTCCCCAGCATTACCACCACCGACCGAACGGGCACGAGCGGCGTGAATCAGACCTTCACCGACACCGATGCCGGGGATTATCGTTCGAATACCACGGGTTTCAGCGGCACCTCTGCCGCCACGCCGATGATCTCCGGGATCGTCTCCCTCATCCTGTCAGCAAACCCCGCCCTTTCCTACCGAGACGTTCAGCAAGCGCTGCTGCTCTCCAGCCGGCATCTCGATTTGGAAGACCCAGCCATCCTCACCAATTCCGCCGGCCTTCGGGTGGGAAGAAATCTGGGCTATGGAATCCCCGATGCCGGGACGGCGGTCCGGCTCGCTCAGGCCTGGACTCCTCGGCCTCCCTTGGAAACCGTGACCTGGACTTTTCCAAGCGGCCAATTGATTCCGGACGATGGACTGAGAGTCGAAATCAGCGGAAAGGATATCCCCAGCGCGCTGATCTCAGTCCCCGTTTCCTCAGGCACCGGTTTGCACCCTGAGAGCCAAACACAAGCCTTGCCGATCGCGTATGCCGGAACCGCCAACAGTCCATTGGTGGCAAGCCTCAGCGGACAGGCAGCCTTGATCCTGCGCGGCGGAAAGAACTTCCCTGAGAAGATCCAGAACGTAGCGAATGCCGGAGCGGCGTTCGCCATCGTTTACAACAACAGCGGCTTTACCGACCGGATGGTGATGCTGGACACGGAGTTCCTGCCGATCCCAGGTGTGTTCCTCAGCAAACAGAACGGCGACCTTCTCGCGCAAGTCGTCCAAACCAATCCCACAGCCCGGGTGCGTATCGTGCAGCAGAGAGCTGTCAGCTCGGTCCTGGTGACCAACACGCTCGTTTGTGAACATGTCGGCGTTTTCCTCCGCACGGACCACAAGCGCCGGGGCGATCTCCGGTTCACTCTGGTATCCCCCTCCGGCACCCGCAGCGTGCTGCAATCGGTGAACCAGGAAACCCGGGCCTACCCCGCCGCTGGATGGACCTATCAGAGCGTCCATTGCTTCTATGAAAGCAGCGCGGGACTCTGGCAACTTGAGGCCATCGATGAAGAGCCCTTGAACACAGGGAGTCTTCTTGAAGCACAGCTCATCCTCCGAGGGGTGTCCATCCTGGACAGCGATCACGACGGTTTGGACGATACCTGGGAGCTGGCGTGGTTTGGTTCCCTCTCCGCGACCGCGAATGCCGATCCGGACAACGACGGCGCGCCCAATGCCATCGAACAAGTCCTCCACACCTCTCCCCTGCTTCCGAATCTCCCGTTCGTAGTGGAGGTTGACCGCTGGAGCACTTCGGTGGTTCGGCTCAGCTGGCCCGGGGTCTCTGGAGGAGTTTATCAACTGCATACCGCGACAAGTCCGCTAGGGCCCTTCGAACCGCTCACCATCCTCGGAGGTGGCTATCCAATCACCGAATGGATGCTGGAGTCCGAGAGCAGTCGGCAACAGGTGTTTCGGGTTGAGCAGTTGTCCCCCTAGCAGCGATCAAGAGTCGCGAAATCGTGACTTCCTTGTTTATTGGATTTTCTTTGACCCGATGTATGCTGTGGGCAGCGTGAGACGCCTCTGTCGTGCATTTGTCACCCGCAGTATCCAATCGTGCACGGTCGGCTGCCCTTAAGGGTGGGCTGGCCACGATCGTTTGTGCCCGCCTCCGTCACGCAGGTATCTGGGCCAGAAGGGGCTGTATTGTTCTTCTCACCCTCGTCATCCTTGCTTCCGCCCACGCTGCCGCCCCACCCGTCATTAGCGAAATCCTCTTCAATCCTCCGGGAACCGACACCCCCAACGAATACATCGAGCTCCGAGGCACCCCAAATGCCGCCCTCCCCGGCGGAACCTATCTGGTCAGTCTTGAAGGGGACGCAGGGAATAATCCGGGCACCATCCAAAACCTAGTCGATCTCTCCGGCCGTTCCTTCGGGGGAAACGGCTTTCTGGTGCTGCTTCAGAAGAGTTCCCCGTACCGACCCAGCCCCTATGCTAAAACCTATGTTCAAACCGGCGACGACCCCGGCTGGGGACACGCCGGAGGCAGCAGCCTGAAACATCGAGGCGAATCGGGTCAGACAGATCTGGAAAACGCCTCCTGCTCCTTCGTTTTACTTCAGTCCCCAGAAGCGCTTTCCGTAGAGGACGATCTGGATGCCAATAACGACGGTATCTTGGATGGAGACGCCACCTCGCTCTGGCAGATACTGGATGCGGTCGGTGTGCTCGACGTCGACGGCGCAGGGGACATCGCCTACGGACGCATCAATTTCAGACGCTCACAGGCACCAGGTAATGCCGCGACTGCCTTTGGCATTCTTGTCCCCGTTGGCTTCACTCCGAGCTATGTCGGGCGCGCAAATGGATCGAACGGTTACTTGGCCTCGGACTGGATTGCCAGTGAGATCCCTTCTTCCACCATCCCCAGCAACTTCACCTTGGGGGACGCCAGCCGGACCGCTCCATCCGCCATCGCAGGTCAGCCCCTCAGTCATCTTGGATCGCCCAACTTTGGATCGATGCCCCCCCCCGGAGTGGTGGTGATCGGCCCCACGAATTCGCAGTCACTGATGGAGTCGGGAGAAACGAATCAGTATGCGATCGCGATCACCACCAAGCCCGAGGATGAAGTCCCGATCGAGATTACCGCAGACCAGGGACTGGAGATCAGCACCGACCTCGGTCTCAGTTTCGGAAATGTGCGCACCCTCCGGTTTCGTCAGGCCGGGAGCCAAACCGTCTGGGTGCGAACCGTGGAGAACTCCACCGTCGAACCCTCTCCGCGTAGCCTATTTCTCCGGCATCGGATCGGCTCCAATGCTGACCCGAGTTACACAGATGCCATCGTTCCCCCTGTGAGCCTGAGCATCCTCGACAACGATTCGCTCTTGCTCAGCGAGATCTGCGCCAATCCGATCGGCGAAGATGGATTGAACGAGTTCATCGAGATCCGTGGCCAACCCAACGCCCTGCTGAGAGGAGTCAAACTTCTGGTGATCGACACCGAAGAAGCCTCAGATCCTGGAACGGTTTTGCTTCAAGTCACTTTAGACGGGGTACGTCTAGGAGCGAATGGTCTACTCATACTCGTCGCTCCAGGGCACCCCTACCAGCTCCCCGCCGAGACATCCGTGGTGGAAGTAGACGATTTCACCCAACCCGAAGGCGCTCTTCCCAACGATTCACTCTCTTTGCTCCTCATTGCGACCCCCTCCAAAATCGACGCCGGTGAAGATTTGGATGCTGGCAATAATGGAATCCTGGAAGGTCTATCCCGCAATAGCACGGTTCTTGATTCCCTCGCCTGGTTGGATGGCCATACCGGGGACATCGCGTATGGCACACTCCTGGACAACTCCGACAAGCTCCACCCAGACGCAGCCACGCGTCTTCCCGGCGTCCCTATTCCGAACAGCTCCTCCGCTTGGTATTTTGGCGACCTCAAGGAGGGAGGGCAACCTGCGCTGCGCTACGAACGGGGAACGTCGAGCCCTAACACACCCAACGGAGCCCTGCTCACCCCAGGGGAGAGGAATAACAGCCTCCCGAGCATTTCAGAGATCGCCCCCCTGTGCGGCGCGATAGGGGATCCCACCAACCCGACAGTCACCTTCCAGATCTCAGACCCTGAGACCTCCTCCGACCTCCTGCGCGTGAGCGTCAGCAGCACCAATCAATCGGTCCTGCCGGACACAAGCATCCAGCCCGAAAATCTGGGAGCGGGAGCGTGGCGACTGCGACTCGCTCCCCTAGGCGTGGGTTATACTTTGATCACTGTCCGGGTGACAGATGGCCAACACGCGTCCGAATCGTCCTTCCTCTATGCTGCGTCCGCAGGAGAGGCTATCGACACCCGCTTTCTCATCGGTGCGGGAGACGGATCGACCGCGATCCCGCTACCGGGCGATTTGATTCTGGTAGGGGATGACGAGAACCAAACCCTACGACTCTACAACCGAACCCGCTCCGGGCTACCGCTAACCCGCTATCCGATGACCCCCTTTCTGGGGCTCACGGACATCGAGGCGGGCACCCCTCGGGAAGTGGACATTGAAGGATCAACGAGAGTAGGCGATCGCCTCTTCTGGATGGGTGCACACTCGCACGCCAACATCGCCGAGCAGCGAACGAATCGATCACGGATCTTCGCGACCGACCTCCGGTGGGAACCCACAGGGCCGCAGTTGACCTACATCGGGCGCTACGACTTTTTGAAACTGGACATGGTGGCCTGGGACAATAGGAACCTCCATGGCAAGGGCGCCCGGTACTACGGTTTGCAAGACAGCACCGAGAGCGGTATGGATCCAAAAGAGGTCAGTGGGGCTGGCTTCAATCTGGAAGGCCTTGCCATGGCCCCCGGAAGCACGGAGGTCGCCTACATTGCCTGCCGCGCCCCGCTCGCTTCCCCTGAACGACGCACCCATGCACTGATCCTGCCTGTTCTGAACTTTGCCACCCTTGCAGCCAGCGACGCCCCGCCGGGCACGGCTCGGTTTGGTGAGCCCATTGAGCTCGACCTTTTTGATCGCGGCATCCGAAGTATTGAAGGCATCGGCGATCACTACCTCCTGATCGCCGGGCCGCCCGGCCCAACCCCGACCCACTACCCACACGACTTTCGCCTCTACACCTGGACCGGACGACCTCAGGACCCGCCAGAGCTGAGGACAGCCGCGCTGTCTGGCCTAAATCCCGAAGGCATTGTGGACCTGCCCCCCCTGCCCTGGACACCGTCCACCCGTTTCCAAATTTTGACGGACAGCGGCACCCGTATCTACTATGGTGACGGCATCATCACGAAGCTTCTTCCCGAAGCAAACTTCAAGAAATCACGCCTGGACTGGATCCCACTGGGAGAAATCACCAAGCCAGAGCCCATCTTCCGGAGCATTTCAGTGGAAGGGAATACGCTTCGCCTTACCTGGCGAGGCCTGGCGGGTGAACCCTATCGAATCCAATTCTCGGACATCCTCCAACCCGCGATTTGGAAAAACCATCCGGGCGGTCCCCTCCGGGCCACAGGGCCCATCGCGACGACTTTGATTCCGCTCCCGGCCACCCTGAGTCGCTACTACCGGGTCGTAAACGAGTGAAGAAAGAGAACGCGGGCGTTGGCCGACACACAGTTCTTTAGCAACCAACGCCCGCGCTTCGTCCACACGAACGAAGATGTCGACGCCTAGATCCTAGTGACAGGTCCCATTCCGGAACTTTCGTTCGGCGTGAGTTCGACAAGAGCGCCTTGAAAGACGGCGACAGCGGTAGTTTTAGCGACGCATTCACCGCGCCCTAGTCCATCGCACCCCTCCCCCCACGGGCACGCCTTGGCGTGCCCGTTTTGCTGTGCCCCCAAC
>CAMAVD010000116.1 GCA_945861575.1 Akkermansia muciniphila | reverse complement strand
ATGGGCAGCCCACTCCAGGATGCCGCCATTGCAGAACTCTGCAAAACTCTCACCGACACGGAAACAACTTTCCCAACCACCTCGCTACGCCTCGTCTATCGCCAAGTGGGCTCAGCCTGATTCCACTCTAGGTCAGGAGTTCTGAGTATATCTGGCAGCGCGTTGCAGAGGACTACTCCCCGTTTGACGTAGATGTTACCACCGAGGACCCGGGCCTCGAAGCGCTTCGCAAGACATCCACGGCCGACATGAGCTACGGCATCCGAGTGTGCATCGGAGGCACGAGCACTGACTGGTACAGCACAGCGGCCTACGGCGGAGTGGCTTATCTCGGGTCGTTCGATCTGAGCTCGGACACCCCCTGTTTTGTGTTCTCTAAGAGCCTGTCGGATGCCGAGAAGTATGTGGCGGAAGCCATCAGCCACGAAGTTGGCCACACTCTGGGTCTCTACCATGACGGCACCAGCACGCTGGGCTACTACACCGGCCACGGCAGCGGTGCGGACGGCTGGGCACCGATCATGGGCGTCGGCTACTACAAGCCTGTCGTGCAGTTCAGTCGCGGCGAGTACCTGGATGCGAACAACAAGGAGGATGATCTTTCCATCATCACGTCGTCCTACAACTTTCCCTACATCCCGGACGATTTTGGAAACAGTTTCCAGGCGGCGACCTCGGCAGGCTCGGCGAGCTTCTACGTGGATGGGTTCATAGAACGGAACCCCGACGTGGACATGTTCCAGTTCTCGGCAGCCTCCGGGCTGATCGACATCCAGGTGGATGTGGACGCCCGGTCTCCAAACCTCAACGTCGAGGCGTCGCTTTATGATTCGAACCAGGCCCTGGTTGCCACCGGCAATCCCGCGGACTCCCTGGGTGCGGACATTTACCTGCCCGGCATGCCGGCAGGGACCTACTACCTGAAGGTTCGGGGTGCCGGATCAGGTTCGCCCCTGGACACCGGTTACTCCAGTTATGGAAGCATCGGAATCTACTCGATCACGGCAAACATCCCTGCCTCCGGTGCCCCGGTAAACATGGCCACAGTGGTCTCCACCAGTGGAGGTATTCCGCTGACAGTCGAGTTTTCGGCTGGATCCTCTTATGATCCGGATGGCACCGCCGTTTCCTATTTCTGGGACCTCGGAAACGGGGCTACCTCGACCGATGCCAATCCTATCAGCCTATACTCGAGTGTTGGAACCTACACTCCCGTTCTGACCGTTTTTGATGCCGCGGGGCTGAGCACGGCCCGATCCCTGTCCATCAGTGTGCAGGATCCACTTCCCTCTGCGCCATCCGCTCTTTCTGCTGCCGTGATGAGTTCCACTCGTGTCGATCTGAAGTGGACGGACAACTCAGGCAACGAAACCGGTTTCACGGTCGAACGTTCGACGGATGGCATCCTGTATTCGCAGGTCGCCCTGGTCGGGGCCAATGTCACCCAGTGCAGTGACACCACCGTCAGCGATGCCCGGACCTACACCTATCGGGTTCAGGCCTACAACGGATCTGGAGCCTCTGCATTCTCCGCCGGTGTGACGGTGAGCACCCCGGCCGCTCTACCCAAAACCCCGGGGAGCTTGAGCGCGCGTGCCCTGTCGAAGACCCAGATCAACCTGAAATGGTCGGACCTCTCCAGCAACGAGAGCGGCTTTTATGTTGAGGCATCGCTCAATGGTGTCTCCTGGAGCCGGATCGGGACCCCGGGGGCAAACACCACGGGCTTTTCCGCCTCAGGCCTTACCGCCAACACTCTTTACTACTTCAGGGTGCAGGCGTTCAACAGCGTTGGTGTGTCGGCCTATTCGGGAGTCACCTCCACCAAGACCAAGCGCTGAGGCGGGCGACAAAACAGGTTGGATGTTGGACCCGGGGGCTGGCCCCCGGGTCCTTTTTATGTCCGCATGAGGGCATAATAAAGGGCCAGGCAGAAATGCCTGGCCCCTGTTGAAAGCAAGATTTGAAGCAGCCCCAATCAGGCCTGATTCGAGCGCAGCTTGCGGCGGATCTGAACCAGCACTGGGATCATGAGCAGCGCGCCAGCGGCATAGGTGGAGGGCTCCGGAACAGGAATCGGGAATTCGCCAGTGGAACCTACGCGTGCGGAGGAGACTTCAGTCGCGGACAGGGAACTTGTGAGCAAGTCCAAGTCCGGGTGGATGTTGAAAGCCCAATCCTGCACGGCTTCCACAGTCGGCGTAGTCAACAGGGATATCGCGTCCATCTTGATCAGAACGGCGTTCAAGCCGTCCTGAGTGATCGTAGCTTTCAGCCACGCAGGCGTTCCTCCCGGGGTGTTAATGTTGGCATATGTGCACCAGAGCCCCTTTGCTCCACGGGCGTTACCCCGCTTCATCGCAACGACGGGCTCATCCGACTCCCCTTCAAGCATCCCAGTCCAGTTGTTGATTCCCGGAGGGACTTGATGTTCAACGGTCATTTC
Source organism: Akkermansia muciniphila (assembly GCA_945861575.1). Classification (GTDB taxonomy): domain Bacteria; phylum Verrucomicrobiota; class Verrucomicrobiia; order Limisphaerales; family UBA11320; genus UBA11320. The sequence goes on along the minus strand of CAMAVD010000116.1, from coordinate 12,512 downwards.
ACATCATCGATTCCTTTCATTCGATTAGAGTCTGCTATCGTACTGGCTTAACCAAAGACGCAAAGAATGAAGGGAGCAGAGGGGGCTATTGCATGATTCTTCCCACCTTTGCGTCTTGGCGTCTTTGCGTGAGACCAATTGCACTAAAACGCAGATACTTCATGACCACCACCTCCGATGGCACCCGCTATGGGAGTTTGCTTTGCTGACGCAACGATAGTGACAACGGCTGCTCTTGCGCCCTCAATAGTGGCAGGGGACTATCTCGGTTAGGATTTTACCTTGTGGCAGCGCCCCAGGTTCTTGAAGGATGACGGCGTGAAGGACACCGCCCAAACCCTTGAACTCAGCATGGCCCGGAGTCGCTTGTGAGCGCGATCCAACCCACAGAGAGCCTTGATGGCTCCGATGCTGATCCCACGCCAGGCCCCTACGCCCTGCTGAGGAATCGAAGTTTCAAGCTCTACCTCGCTGGACGTTTCATCGCCAGCTTTGCCCAGCAGATGCTCACGGTCGCGGTCGGATGGGAACTCTATGAGCGCACCCATTCCGCCCTGGCACTTGGGCTGGTAGGGGTCGCGCATATCCTTCCCATGTTCCTCTTCACCCTTCCCGCAGGGCATCTGGCTGACAATCACGACCGCAAAAAAATCATCCTCGCCATGACCGCCCTGTCGGCCACGGCTAGTCTCTGTCTCAGCGGGGTATCCCAGTTCAAGCTGCCGGTCTTTTTCACTTACGCCTGCCTCTTCCTCGCTGGCACAGCGAGGACATTCCTCTGGCCCGCCAGCGCCGCCTTCCTTCCTCAGATCGTGTCCAAGAAGGAGCTGCCACAAGCCGTGGCCTGGAATACGGGCAGCTTTCATCTCTCTTCGGTGGCCGGGCCTTCCGTAGCGGGAGCCCTGCTGGCGTTCACTCACAACGCGGCACCCCTTTATTTCTTCCACGCCTTGGCGCTGATCACCTGCCTTGGGCTGCTGTCCCAGGTGCGTCATCAAGCCGCAACACCACTGAAAGAACCCATGTCCCTCAAGCGCCTGATCAGTGGTTTTCATTTCGTCACTCAACAGCGAATCATTCTAGGAACGATCACGCTGGACCTCTTCGCCGTTCTGCTCGGAGGAGCCACCGCGCTGCTGCCTGTTTACGCCAAGGACATCCTGGAACAGGATGCCAGCGGTCTAGGACTGCTTCAGGCCGCGCTCCCTGCGGGTTCCCTGCTCTGCTCCATCGTCATGGCACATCGCCCCCCATTAGAAAGATCCGGCCGTGCGCTGCTCTGGGCGGTCGCAGGCTTTGGAATCGCCACCATTCTCTTCGGCCTTTCGCGGAACTTCTGGCTCTCCTGGACCGCTCTCTTCCTCTGTGGAGCCACCGACAACATCAGCGTCATCGTTCGCCACACACTCGTCCAGGTACTCACGCCCGACGAAAAGCGAGGACGGGTGAGCGCGGTGAACAGCTTGTTCATCGGCACTTCGAATGAGTTGGGCGGCTTTGAATCCGGCTTCGTCGCCCATCTGGCCGGTCCTGTTTTCGCCGTGGTTTCGGGAGGTGTGGGCACCCTATTGATCGTCGCAATGGTCGCGTGGCGCTGGCCGGAAATCCGGCGTTTCGGACGCCTGGACGGATCGCCTGGAGCCAAGGAATCGCCCTGAGGGGCACCTCCAGAACGACATCTAAGTGCGCGGCCTGCTAGTCGCGCAAACGCTGCAACAGGGCAGCAATGGTCAGACGCCGTCCCGGCAGCACCCAGTCAGGCTCCAACTCGGCTAGAGGCCCCAAAACAAACCGCCTCTGAGCCGCGCGTGGATGCGGAAGCGTGAGGCGTTCACCGGACCGACGCTCCTGACCGAAAGCAATAATGTCCAAGTCCAACGGACGCGGCTCGTTCAAGACCTTCTTGGGGCGACGCCCGAATTCCTTCTCCAAGGTCTGCAACTCGAGGAGCAGCGACTCCGGGCGTTCCCCCGCTTGAACAGTGATGACGCAAACCGCGTTGAGAAAATCGGGAGAACCGGGAGGGCAGTCCACTGGAGCAGTTTTCCAGAAACTCGAAACGCGGACCGGCGTGACAGACAAATCTCGCAACTTCGAAATAGCCCGCCGGAAGATTTGGGCTGAGCCTCCGAGATTGGAGCCCAACGCCACAGCCACTGTCTGGTCTGGAATTTTCAACGGGTTTCCTCACCTGCGGAGGGGGCGTCCGGGTTCACTTCAAACCCAGCACGTCCTGCATATCGTAGATGCCAGCGGGCTGACGCACCACCCAAGCAGCGGCACGCAGAGCACCGTTGGCAAAGGTATCACGGCTGGAGGCCTTGTGGGTCAACTCCACCCGCTCTCCGACAGCCGCATAGATGACGGTATGGTCCCCCACCACATCGCCCCCGCGAACCGCGTGCATACCGATCTCAGCCGAGGTTCGCTCGCCAACAATGCCCTCTCGACCGTTGCGGATCACCTCAGAGAGCTGCTGCTTGCGAACGTCTGCCAGGATCTCGGCCAGGGTGGTTGCTGTGCCACTCGGCGCATCCTTTTTCAACCGGTGATGCATCTCGACCACCTCAAGATCGAAGCTGGGCCCCAGGATCTGCGCCGCCTTACGTGTGAGCCAGAAGAGGGTATTGACCCCGGTAGAATAGTTGGAGGCCCAGACCATTGGGATCTGTAACTGATGGGATCGAATCGAGGCTTTCTCCGCCTCGGAGTGACCTGTCGTGCCAATCACCAGAGCCTTACCCGCCTCAGCACACACACGAACCGCTTCGGCCGTCACCGAATGAAAGCTGAAATCGATCACCACATCGGCCTGACCGACGACGGCGTCGAGGGAATCCCCTTGATCGGTTTGGGCGACCACCGTCAGCTCCGGCATCTGCCTGGCGCAGCTCAGCAGGGCCTGTCCCATGCGCCCCTTGTAGCCATTAATAATCACGCGGGTCGGACTCAAGCGCGGGCCTTTCTCTTTCCGCTTGATCCCTTCACAATCCCACATCCTCGGAGGGTCTGCTCCAAGCGCTCACGGCTCTTCGGAGAGATCCGCACGAGCGGCAGACGACACTCATCGTCAATCAAACCCATCATCGCCAAAGCCGCCTTGGCAGGCACCGGATTGGTTTCAATGAACAGATCCTTGAAAACGGAATAGTACTTCTGATGCAGCTTGCGAGCCGCATCGGCCTTACCTGAGGCAAAGGCACGAACCATCTGGCTCACCTCCTTGGGGATCACGTTGGACGCGACACTGACAACCCCGTCCGCCCCCACCGCCATGAAAGGCAGCGTGAGGGAATCGTCACCCGAGAGGATGGTAAACTTATCGCCCAACGCCGCCCGCAGCTGGCTAACTCTGTCTGGGTTGCCGCCAGCTTCCTTGATCCCCACGATATTGAGGCTGTCCTGCGCCAGACGGTGCACTGTCTCGACGGCGATCTCGATACCACAGCGCCCCGGGATGCTATACAGCATAATCGGCAGCTTGGTCGCACGTGCGATAGCGTGGAAGTGCTGGAAGAGCCCTTCCTGGCTGGGCTTGTTGTAGTAGGGTGCGACCTGAAGCGACCCGTCCGCCCCAACCTCCTCGGCAGCCTTGGTCAGATAGATGGCCTCCGAGGTTGAGTTGGCGCCAGTGCCCGCCATCACCTTCACTCTGCCAGCGGCATAGCGCACCGTGCAGCGGACGATCTCAATATGTTCCTCGAAGCTCACGGTCGGGGATTCACCGGTCGTCCCTACGGGCACGATGCCGTCGACCCCTCCCTTAATCTGAAGCTTCACCAACTTCTCAAGCGCGGCGTAGTCGACTGTGCCGTTGCGAAACGGGGTAACGATCGCGGTATAGGTGCCTTTGAACATGTTCTGGCTCTTTCTGTGATGATAACGGTTCTACTGAAAGCTAAGAAACTCTGGGTTTAGTGTTCAGAGATCAACGCGTCCGTCGAACACGAACTGCGCAGGCCCCTTCAGATTCACGTCCGCAAATTCCCCATTCTCCTCCCGGAAGCTCACCTCAAGAAGATCTCCTCCCTGAACCTGAACGCTCACGGGCGAAGCAAATTGATGAAGGCGATGGGTGATCAGGGCCGCAGCGGTAACACCTGTGCCGCAGGCCAGGGTTTCCCCCTCCACCCCGCGCTCATAGGTGCGCACCCTGATCCGACCCGGAGCCAATACCTGGACGAAATTAACATTGGTGCCCTTGGGCTTGAAATGCTCGTGATAGCGCAACTCCGCGCCAGACTCCTGCACCATGGCCTTGTCGGCATCCGGAACGAAGACGACGGCGTGAGGAACTCCCGTGTTCAGCGAGTGAACCGCCAGCTTACCCGCCGCAGAGGGAACCCACTCGTTGAGACGCTGGTCGCGAGGGCGAGTGAGATTCACCGTCACTTGATCGCCCTGGAAGGTGCCGGTGATCACTCCAGCTCCCGTCTCGAAGGTGGTCCGCCCGTTAACTCCTGTGACCTTCTGGATGAAACGAGCGAAGCAACGAGCTCCGTTGCCGCACATGTCAGCCATGCTGCCATCGCTGTTGTAGAATTCCCAAGCCCAGTCTGCCTTACCCGAGGCGCAGGGGATCAGCAGCAAAACCCCGTCCGCCCCCACCCCACGCTGGCGGTGACAGAGACGCACGACCTGCTCCGGTGTGAGCCGGATATTTGAGCAGCGGTTGTCGATTAGGATAAAATCGTTACCCGCTCCGTTCATCTTCGTGAACTCCAGAAGCATCCCGAGAAAGTAAGGGTTTGAGACGGGGGGGCCAATAGGAATTTTCAACGGCCTAGAATCAACGGTTTAGCTTGCTTCCTGAATCCTTCCTCACAAATATGATACCGCACAATGAAGCGAGCCGGAACTGATCCCCTGCCCACCCGCGCAAGCCTGCTGGAGCGGCTCAAGGATCCGGATGACCAGCAAAGTCATCAGGAGTTCTACCAAATGTACCGCAACCTCATCTACGGGGTGGCTATGAAGTATGGCCTTTCGGATGCCGATGCCCAGGACATCATCCAGGAGACCATGAAGTCGGTCACAGGCAAGCTGGCAGGATTCAACTACGATCCAAAGGTGGGCTCCTTCAAGGCTTGGCTCCTGCAAAACACCCGCTGGCGAATCATTGAACTGCTTCGCTCTCAGAAGGATGTCTTCAATCGACCCTCCACCACAGGTGACGACACGCGCCGCACCGGCACGATGGAGCGGGTGGAAGATCCCTCGGGCAATAATTTGGACGCGATTTGGGAGAAGGAGTGGCAGCGGACGCTTCTGGAACGCGCCCTCACCAAGATCAAGCAGGAGGTGCGCCCCCTGCAATTTCAGATCTTCGATTGCTACGTCCTCAAGGATTGGCCAGTCGAGAAAGTGAGCAAAGTTCTGGGCGTCAGCGCAGCCCAAGCCTACTTGGCCAAGCTCCGTGTCAGCAAAAAGCTCAAGGACGAAATCCGCCGCCTCGAGACCGAACTCATCTAGCGCATCCGCTCGAAACTCTTCTGCAAGATCTGCCAATCTTTCATTCCCTGTGTCTTGGCGCGCATGTCGGCAACGATCTGGGCTTCGCCCGCATTCTTGGTCGGACGGTTGTCCTTGTAAAAGATGCCAAACTTCCCGGGAAAGTCCTCGCTCGCTAGCTTGTAAGCAGCAAACTCGTCGGTGACATCATGCGTTTCGGGCACCAACTCGAACTTGCCACCTTTGCGCGGATTAGAGGCATCAAAGGAGCCTTCGTAAAACTCGATGCACTCGCTCAAGCATTCCACAAAACTGAAACCATCATGGTCCATGGCCGCTTCCATCATCTGGAGAACATGATTCGGATTGGTATGGGTCGTGCGTGCAACGAAGGTCGCACCCGCGCTGATAGCCTGTTTCATCGGATTGATAGGCCGATCTTTGGCACCCCACTGATCCGTCTTGCTCTTAAAGCCGATCGGGGAGGTAGGCGAGGTCTGCTTCTTGGTGAGGCCGTAAACCCAATTGTCCATGACCACCAAGGTCATCTTGATATTCTTCCGTGCTGTATGGCTAAAGTGGTTTCCACCGATAGAGAAGGCGTCGCCGTCACCGCTAAAAGCGAAGACATGCAGGTCCGGACGGCTCAGACTCACACCACTCGCGAAGGGAAGCGCACGGCCATGGATGAAATGCGCGCCATGGGCCTGCACAAAGTAAGGAAAGCGGCTGGAGCATCCAATGCCAGCGATCGTGGTCACTTTCTCGTGATGGATCTTCCGCTTTTCAATCAGCTTAAAATACAGCGCCAGTACAGAGAAGTCACCGCAACCGGGGCACCAGGTGGGATGATCGGCCGCAATCTCCTTCTTGGTCAGTCCCTTCCTCTCGCCCTCCGGGATAGGCGCGATGTTGAGATCAGGAATGCGGGGAGCGATTTGGAACAGCGTCGTGCTCATGAATTGATTTCAGCGTGGCTGGTTCTCTAAGGGTTTCAAAAGTATCAGGCCTTCCCAGCATCCAACCCGGCAGCTAGGGCGCGAGCCTTTTCAAGGACTTCGCGAACCTTCCAATTCAATCCGTCGGTCTTGTTGATCCCGCGAATCTTGGGGTCGGCATAGCGTCCACGAAGCACCATGGCCAGCTGCCCATGTCCATAAAGCCCACCGTCGTTCATCTCCACGACGAACACATGCCGGAAGCCTGCAAAAATCTTTTCCAAATCCTGCGGAAGCGGGTTGATGTACTTCAGGTGCAGGGAAGACATCGCCTCGCCGGCTGCGCGCGCACGCTCAACAGCTTCCTTGATCGGCCCCTGAGTCGATCCCCAGCCCACCAGAAGAATCTGCCCCTCGGGCGGACCAAAAACCTTCGGCACAGGAAGCTCGGCACCCAGCGCCTGAAGCTTCTTGCGGCGCTTCTCGGTCATGTCCTGATGTAGCTTGGGAGATCCTGTAGGATGCCCAAGCTCATCATGCTCCAGACCTGTCACGACAGGATACTTACCGCTGGCGATCCGAGTCCCAGGCGCCAGATGCCGGGTCACGCCATCGGGCGCCGACAGATCGTAGGGCTTATGCTCCGCGACCGGTGAGAAGTCAGGCGATATATCCTGAACCACTTTTTCAAAATCCGGCTGCTCGAAGGCTTCGATGCGGGTCGCGATGGCCTGATCGCTCAGGATAATGACGGGAACGCTGTATTTGCGCGCAATATTCACAGCCTCGATGGCCGTATAAAAGCAGTCCTCGACATTGGACGGAGCGACCACGACACGAGGGGAATCCCCGTGTCCGCCAAAACAGGCGATGTTCAGATCGCTCTGCTCCACATTTGTCGGCATACCGGTCGACGGACCGCCCCGCTGCACGTCGACGATGATCAAAGGCATCTCCGCCATGATCCCCCAGCCCAAAGCCTCTGTCTTGAGCGAAATTCCCGGACCGCTGGAACCGGTGACCGCCACACGGCCCGCATAACTCGCGCCTAGAGCCATGGAGATGGACGCGATCTCGTCCTCACACTGAATGAAGCTGCCCCCATACTTGGGCAATTCCCGACGCAGGAGCTCCATGATGTCGGACCAGGGTGTAATCGGATAGCCCGCACCGAAACGCACCCCGGCAGCAATGAGACCGAAGCCAAGGGCTTCGTTGCCGTTCATCACCACCTGAGTGGAACCCTGCTTCTGCCCCTCAATAAAATGGAAGGTAGCCCAAGCGGAATCCAGCTGAAAACTGTAGCCTGCGTGAAAGGCATTTAAAGCGTTCTGAGTGATGCTCTGATCCTTGCCGGTGAAACGCTCAGTCACCAACTTCTCCAGCTTGGGAATGTTCAAGTCGAACATCTTGGCAACCAAGCCCAGGGCGAAGATGTTCTTCCCCTTATCCTTGCCCGTGCCGCCAATGGCTTCCACGGTTCGGCTCGAGATCGGGATGCCCAAATGGCGATAGTTTGGCTCCCGCTCCGGATTTGGCTCCACATGATCGCTGTCATAGAGAACGATCCCTCCCTTCTTTAGGGACGTGACATGCTCATCGTAGGAATGCTGGTAAAACGCCAGCAGCACATCCGCCTCGTCCCCTGGGCTAAGCACCTCGCCGGATCCGATCCTCACCTGGAAGATGGAAGGTCCGCCTGAGATGGTGGAGGGAATGGTCATGAAGGTCATGACCTCCTGCTCGCTGCGCCCGGCAAGCCGGGCGAGAAAGCCACCGATGGCCTGAATGCCATCCTGGGAGTTGCCGGCGATGCGAATCACCGCCTCGGAAATGCGCGAAGCCTGCGGCTGTCCACTGGTTGCCTTGGGGGCGATGACCGAATCACTCATGTGTATTATGATGCGTTTACCAAATCCACAGACGACAGTGCACAGCTGAACATTCAGCCACCATGGTCCTGGGTGGACGCGGAGCCTATCACTTGGCATCAGGCTGTCAAACGCACAACCACCAAAAAAAGGGAAACGGCCAAGCAGCCTGTCTGCCATGCTCCCGAGGGTCGTCCAGCCGTCAACCCGGGTCCAATCAGCCGCCCCCCTGAAATCACCCTGACGTCGGACGGAAGCGTGGGATCTCGTCTAGTGATTACTTCAAAGTCACCCTTCCACACCCCGCACCCGGAACCCTCGTCCCTTACTGCTCTTTCATCACATCCACTCATCCTGGGTCTTCCAGGTGGCTAAAACCAAACGAAGCACCTGCCCCAGATCATACCCTCGAAAGATCCCGTTCAGCAACGGCACAGCCTTCGAGGGTGAGCCCACAGGCCCACTTCGAACCAGTCCTGAAAGTCGATGCCGCACCTGCCTCACAGATGGCTCCTTCGGCGCCTTCGGGTCGGGAAGCGTTCGCACCGCTTCGAGAATCGTTTCCAACGACACGCCGTCCAGGGCTTCCCGAAAAACCGTCGCTCGCGCCGAGCTATCAAAACCCGGTGCCCCAAAGAACTTCGACAGTTGCTCCACCACCTGCTGCGCGGCTTCGCCCGTCAACTCCAAGGGCGATGCGGTCAAAGGCGCCTCTTCCAATACCGTCCGGGTCCGCTCCTCGCTTGGGCGGTTTGCCACCCGAAACTCCACCTCGATCTGATGCCCGACCTCTGAGGCGCGCACCGGCCCTGACAGCGCAGACCAGACACCTTGTTTCGAGAGCGCCAACTGCAGCGTCACCCGCACGCGGTCGGCGCTCAGCCTGACCCCGGGCTGATCCGCCAAGGCGGCTTCCAACTCCCTGCGTAACCCGTCCAAACTCTCACGTATCGTTTTCATCAAAGCATCCCTTCGTCGCTCTATTTCCCAATGCAAAACTGGCTGAATATCACATCGAGCAGATCCTCTGTCGCCGTCTGCCCCACCACTTCCCCCACGGCATTCACCGCAATCCTCAACTCCATCGAGGCAAGCTCGAGCGTAAGCCCATCACCCAGCGCGGTCCGCGCATGAATCAACGCCTCCCGGGCCCGAATGAGCGCCTCCTGATGACGTGCGTTGATCATCGCCTCGGCCATGTCCCCCTGAATTGCCCCAGACCAAACGCGTGCAACGATCGCGTCCTTGAGGGCTTCGATCCCCTCGCCGGTCAAGCAGCTCACCTTCAGCCCGTTCATCGGCACAGGGCCCAAGTCGCCAAGATCACACTTATTGAGCACGCGAAAAGAGACACGCCCCGACAGTTGCGCATCGAGCTCTGCCGTGGACGGATCAGCCGGCACCGACGGATCCACCACATGCAAGACCAGCTCCGCCTGCTCTAGCGATTCGCGGCTTCGACGGATCCCCTCCCGCTCCACCAGATCCGTCGAGTCCCTCAACCCCGCCGTGTCCACAAAGATCACCGGGATCCCCCGCACATTGGCGATCTCCTCAATCGTATCGCGCGTCGTTCCTGCTTGAGGGGACACAATCGCCCGATCGCGCCCCAGGAGCTGGTTGAGCAGGCTCGACTTACCGGCGTTGGGTCGGCCGACGATCGCCACGCGGATTCCCCGTCGCAGAAGCTGCCCCTCACGTGCCGTGTCCAGCAGTCCATCCACGAAAGCCAGGGCTTGGGAGAGCCGATCGACCAGCTGCTGGCGGGTGTCCGGGGCGATGTCCTCGTCGGGGAAGTCGATATGAGCCTCCAGATGAGCGAGCACCTTCATCAGCTGATCCCGAACCTCAACGATCCTGCGAGAGAGTCGGCCGCTCAGCTGCGCGTGGGCTGCCGCCAGTGCGCGGTCGGTTCGAGCGTGGATCACATCCGCGACCGCCTCTGCCTGGGTGAGATCGATCCGACCGTTCAGGAACGCGCGTCGCGTAAACTCACCAGGCTCTGCCAGGCGGGCACCGGCCCTCATCACAGCCTGGAGCACGCGCTGGGTGGGCACCATGCCCCCGTGGCAGGAGATCTCCACCACATCCTCGCGGGTAAAGGTACGCGGGGCCCGCATCACAGTGAGCAACACTTCATCAACGCGTTTGCCCTCCAGTTCGATGAAACCATAGTGGACGGTATGGCTGTCCCTCTGGGATGGCCGGGGAGCCGACCCCCGAGGACTACGGAAGCAGGCATCGGCCACCGACAGCGCCTGCGAGCCGGAAATACGGATCACCGCCAACCCTCCCTCACCCAGAGGAGTAGCGATCGCCGCAATGGTGTCATCAAGCATGCTGCGGACCCTTCTACCATTCCGCCGCGTGCAACGCACCTGTGATCTCGAGAAAGAAGGTCTTGATCACGAAACCTGAGCACAGCCTGCCTCCTCAAAATCCGGCCGCCGGATTTTGAATGCTGGCAGGCCGACACACAAAAAACGCTAGAACCAATCACTAGCCCTGGCGGGCACCCCGCAGAATGACGTTCTAAGTCCGACGGCCTGCCAGGGATTCAAAATGCTCCTTGATTCGGAACGGCGTTGCGTCAGTTTGGCGCTAAGACCGGGACGGGCATGGCAAATGCTCGACCGATCTGAGTCGAGACCGAACCACATGAGCCAATCGAGCCAGTCCACCAAAGTCGGCCTGTTTGTCTTCGTCAGCCTCCTGCTGCTTGTAGGACTGATCCTGGGCTTCAGCAAGGGTCTCTCCCTCTTCAGACCCACCTACGCCTTGAATCTGCAAACCGCCAATGTGGGAGGGATCAAGGAGCAGGCTCAGGTGCTGGTCGGCGGGCTGCGAGTAGGGGCTGTATCGCAGCTGATGCTGGGGACAGATGGAAAAACTGTAATGCTAAAGCTTCGGGTAGACCGCCGATATCCTCTGCGTGAGGACGCGCGCTTTGTCATCGAGCAATCGGGCTTCCTAGGTGATCAGCATGTGGCGATCTATCCCAATAGCGTCACCTCTCCCCTCCTTGCGGATGGGGCAGTGGTCCGCTGCGAAGAACCGTTCAACCTCCAGGAGGCTGCCCGGGCCGCCACCAGCTTCATCACCCGGGTTGAACAGACGGCTCAAGAAATCCGAGAAGCGGTACGACGGATCGACCAAACCGTGCTCAACGACGCAAACCTGGCGGCCATCAGTCAGTCGATGTCGAATCTACATCTCCTGTCGGTCAAAGCCCTCGGTGTGGTGGATCGGGTCGATACCCTGGTCGTCTCAAACACACAACCTGTGAGCCTCGCTATCAGCAATTTACTTCTTTTTGCCCACAGCATGGAACGGCTGGGTGGAACCTTGAACGCTACCGTGGCGGAGAACCGCACCCAGTTAAACCTCACGCTCGAGCATGCTCAATCCGCCACCCGATCGGTCGATGCGCTCACTCGCGATCTGAACGACGGCAAGGGGCTCGCCGGAAGCCTTCTGAAAGACGCCGACGTGCGCGAATCCTTCCGGCAGACGGTCCTTAACTTTTCTCAGTTCAGCAGCAATCTGAACCGCCATGGCCTCTTCTACAAACCGCGCAACGCGAAAACCAATTCGCCGAGCGACAAGGGGGGAGCCAAAGGGGGTAGTCTGATTCTCCAATAAATTCATGAACCTTTGGCCCGTACGCATCTTCTTCCTGCTGCTCTGTATCACGGGCGGCTATTCGGTGAGCCAACTCTGTCCCGAGTTGCTGGAGACGTCACGCCAGGGGGCCTGGGTCGGCTTTGGGCTTGGCGCGGTGCTGATCGCCATTGATGAGATGCTCAAGGGCTTCTCCCTTCGCGCCTTTTCGGCGGCCACCTTCGGACTCGCTCTCGGGGGGGTGATCGCTTGGCTCGTCGACCAGTCACGACTGTTCGAATTCGCCGATGAACGACAACGCTGGCTCATACGCCTCTGCCTCTTTCTGGCTTTCGGCTATATCGGAATCATCCTGGCGATGCGCAGCAACAAAGAGGATCTGGCCTTGATTATCCCTTACGTCCGCTTCAATCGCGAACGGAAGCCTGAGGATCTGCTGGTACTGGACACCAGCGTGCTCATTGATGGGAGAATCGCCGACCTGGTGGACTCGCGCTTTCTCGACGGGGTTGTCATCCTTCCACGCTTCATGCTGCGCGAGCTCCAGCAGCTCGCAGACTCGGCCGATTCGACGCGCCGCCAGCGGGGGCGTCGAGGTCTGGACATCCTGCAGCGTCTCCAGCAGAACCCG
>CAMAVD010000115.1 GCA_945861575.1 Akkermansia muciniphila | reverse complement strand
GAGTAACGACGCCCTCTAGCTCCCAATGAGTGTCAGCCGAGGTAAGGTCAACTCTCCGAGTGGGTTTCGCTCGTAGCCATGGCTCTCAATCCAAGCCTCCCAAGCCAGCCCAAAACCCAACACGGCTTTGACATCCAGGTCCTCGAAGGTTTCGGAATAGCGGCCAAGATAGCTACGGGACAAACGGAACAAGGCCGCGGAAGGCCGGAGTCGCCCCTTTTGAAGGTGAACGAACGCGCCCGCGAACTGGATCAGACCCTTGTAGAAACCGTCCTTGGGACCGTGACGGCCCTCAAGCCAAAGATCTTCAAGGACATCATGGGATTCATAGAAAAGTCCCTGGTTGAAGCACTCAAAGTATCCTAGATAACGCGCGTCGTGAGACCGCCCCTCGAGCCCTGAGACTAGGGCGGCCACTTTGGAGGATTTGTGAGTCACCTAGGCGATCCGCGGCTCAGGACCGCGAAGGGTCAATTTCCAAAGCGACCGGTGATTTTCTTGAAGGCAGTCAAGATCCCACCCAGAAATCCCCCGCCCGATCGCGCGTTCGCTCCTGCGTAGGGGGAGCAGTGATTGTGACAGACCGGACAGAGCAAGTGACGCTTGCCACCCACCAATCCGATGACACTGACGCAGGGACGGCAGAAAAATTTAGTGCAATGGCCGCACTCCATCGCCGCGACTATCTCCGAGTGGTTATAGCAGCAGGCTAGTCCGTTGGGCAAGGAGGTCGGACGCTGCCGAACAGATTGATCCACAATAGGTAGGACAACATCTTGAGCGTCCAGCTCAAGCACCATTGAAAACCCTCCCACTTGAAGAATCTGCCCATTGGAGAGCTTCCCCTTCTGCACCGGGAATCCATTGATAAAGGTTCCATTGGTTGATCCGAGATCCGTGACCTCCACGATCAAGGGATCAACGGCGAGCTCACAGTGGCTCTCGGAAATGGAGGGGTGATCGAGGCAGATATCACTATGGCGACTGCGCCCGATCCGGCACCGGCCCGATCGCGGCAGATCATAGTGTTTGGACTCTCCCTCCCCTTGGAAGATCAGCTTTGACATAACCTCGTGTCTGTTAAACTGTGGATTACCGTAGAGTTTTTTGGATCTTTGTCCAGTCCGATGTTGCGGACAGGAAACACCAACCCCGATCCCACGCTAGTAATACGGGAGAGCAGACTCAATCTTACCAAAAACGCTTCAAATCTGGCTTCATTACTGCAGTCACGCGGGCAGACGGTCCCTACGGAACGCCACGTGGATGCCCGAAAAGTCTCCTGCAAGCCGCCACCAAGGATTCGCCCCCTGAAAATCCAGCCACATTTGGACGATCATGGGGGGCTTCCGTTCGGATCGTTTTGACAGCGATGCCGCTGTCGCCCACTGTCTGTCTATGGCGAAACCCGTACTTGGCAGAGGTTTGAGCGCATTGTTGGGAGGGATATCTACCCCGTCCCGACCTGCGACCGCTCCCCTGCAGCCCACTCCGCTTCCAGGGACCGATGTGCCATCGACCTCACACCAGGTCGGTGTGCTCAAACTCGCCATCGAGTCCTTCTTCCCCTGCCCCTTCCAGCCTCGAAAGAGCTTTCCGAGCGAAGCTCAGGCGGAACTGGTAGAGTCGATCCGAGTGCATGGGGTGATCCAGCCCTTGCTCGTCAGAAAGCAGGGCGCGCGCTATGAGATCATCGCGGGAGAGCGTCGCTGGCGCGCAGCCCAAGCAGTCGGCCTTACAGAACTGCCCGCGGTGATTCGCGAGGCGGATGATCGGGTCGTTCTTGAATTGGCCCTGATAGAAAATCTCCAGCGCGAAGATCTTAACCCGATCGAAGAAGCCCTGGGTTATGCCGAACTGATCCAGCGCTTCGACCTCAAGCAAGAAGAGGCAGCGGCCAAGGTCGGAAAGAATCGCGCCTCGGTCGCCAATGCCCTGCGATTGCTAAAGCTCCCACCCGCTCTCCAGGAGCACCTACGCCAGGGCAGCCTTTCAGTCGGACACGCCAAAGCGTTGCTCTCTCTTCCCTCGGCACAAAGCCAGATAGCCCTGGCCGAACAGGTGATCGCCAAAGGATTGAATGTCCGCCAGACTGAATCTTTGGTAGCAGGGCAAATCAACCCACCGAGTCTCAGCACACCCACTTCGTCCACTCCGGTAGGCGCGCCCAAGGACCCCCATGTGGCTGCGGTCGAGAATCGGCTCCGCGAGCGTCTCGGAACGAAAGTGCAGCTTCGCTATGCCCGGGGAAAGGGCGCAATTGAGATCCGTTATTTTTCGGATGATGAACTTCATCGCCTTCTTGACATCCTCGGCATCCAGATGGACTGAGGCCCTCGGAACACGACCAACCCAATCGCCCCGCCCTCACCATGCCCAACGCCCTTGAGTTGAGAGAACACTGTGCAGCGCTCCTGCAAGGATCCATCACCCGAGCCAGCAAGACCTCGGCCTTCGTCGGTCTGGATGGATTCGTCGATGAGATTGTCCGCGTGGTTGACCAGCGTCAGGATGCCCACAACTACACGCCCATGAAAACCATCAGCACTCTGGGGAACCGGGTGCTGGCTGCTGCGGGCAAGAGCACCAATGTAGAATTGGTCGTGGAGCGGACGAAGATCGGCGGAAACGGACCGATCATGGCGAACGCTCTGGCGCAGCTGGGCATCAAAGTCACCTACGTAGGCGCGCTCGGATATCCCAATCTGCACCCCGTCTTCCATGAGTTCGCGCACCGGGCAGAAGTGCACAGCATCGCCGAGCCCGGTCACAGCGACGCACTGGAGTTTCACGACGGAAAGATCATCCTCGGCAAGCTGGAGCCACTCAAGGAAGTCAACTGGCCCAACCTGCAGCTGCGCTTCGGCCGGGAGCGCTTCGTCCAACGCTTCACCAACAGTGACCTGGTAGGCTTGGTCAACTGGACGATGATTCCCTTCATGAGTGAGATCTGGAAGGCCTTGCTCGCGGAGGTTTGCCCAGCGCTGACACCCCCACGCAGGAAAATATTCTTCGATCTGGCCGACCCACAAAAGCGAACCCCAGAAGATATCCGAGCCGCACTGGATCTCATCCGCCTTTTTGAAAGGTACTTTGACGTCATTCTGGGCCTGAATGAGAAGGAAGCGTATGAGATCGGTGACGTCATGGGATTCCCCCATTCAGGCGAGTCACGCGACGGACTTTCCGATCTGGCATTGCGGGTGCAGAAGGAGCTTGGGATCTCCACGCTGGTCATCCATCCGGTCAGCTATGCGCTTGCCGTGAGCCAGGGGATCGTCTCGATCGCAGACGGGCCCTACGTGCCCAAGCCGCGGATCGCCACCGGAGCAGGCGACCACTTCAATGCGGGCTTCTGTATAGGTAAGCTCCTGAATCTAGACAATCACCACTGCTTGCTTACAGGCGTCAGCACCAGCGGATTCTATGTCCAGGAGGCCCGCAGTCCCGCCATTGACGACTTGGTGGGACTTCTGAGAAACTGGCCGAGCGCGTCATGATCCTGCCCATCGTTAAATACGGCCATCCCGTACTGCGCCAAAAAGGCGCCCGAATCGAAAAGATCACTCCCGAGATCCGACAGCTGATCGAGGATATGATCGAAACCATGTATGAGGCCAATGGCGTCGGCCTAGCAGCCCAGCAAATCGGACAGGCATTGCAACTCACGGTGATCGACGTGGCGGACATCGAAGATCGCCCTTCCACCCTGGAGGTGAACGGCAAGCCAGTGGAGATCGCGGACTTCATGCCCCTGGTTCTGGTAAACCCTGAGATCACAGCGGTTGGCGCAGCCGTGACCGGGGGGGAAGGCTGCCTGAGCTTCCCTGAGATATATGGCGATGTTTCACGTCCCGCAGTGGTGGATGTGACCGCGCTCAACGCTCAAGGAAAAAAGCTGTCTTTTCGAGCCGGCGGGCTCCTGGCCCGCGCGGTGCAGCATGAGACCGATCACCTCCATGGAATTCTGTTTATAGATCGAATGAATTCCTCGGAAAAAAAGAAACTCCAGGATGAGATGGCCCTGCTGCAGGCCGAGACCCGGGAAGACCTAGCCAAGGCTCAGAAGAAGACCCGTCGCTGAGCTCTTTTACAAGAGAGCCAACAAACATGAGCACATCACTGAAAGGCAAGTGGGTTCTAATCACCGGAGCGTCCAGCGGCTTTGGGGCCGCTGCAGCCCGCGCCTTTGGCAGCCAGGGAGCCCGTGTCATCCTAGGGGCCCGGCGCGTGAATCGCCTGGTGACCGTGGCCGCGGAGGCTGCGAAGGCTGGTTCTCCTGAATCGATCCACCATCCTCTCGATGTCTCCAGCACATCGAGCGTAGAGGCGTTCATGGCCTGGGTTCGCACTCATACCCGTACTCTCGACGTGTTGATCAATAACGCCGGAGGCGCTCTCGGGCTCGATCCGGTCTCCACTGCCACAGACGCGGACTGGGAAGGGATGATGCAGACGAATGTGCTAGGCCTCCTGCGGGTAACCCGCGCAGCCCTGCCACTGCTGACCGACACGCCAGGCAGCCTCATTCTGAACATCGGCTCCATCGCAGGCCGCGTGGCATACGAGGGAGGTGCCGCTTATTGCGCCGCCAAGGCAGGCGAACTACAGATCACCCGTGCGCTGCGACTCGAACTCTGCGGCACCGGAGTGCGCGTTGGCACTCTGGATCCGGGGCTCGCAGAAACCGAGTTCTCCAAAGTGCGCTTCAAAGGGGATGAGGCTAGGGCAGCCAAGGTTTATGAGGGCGTCACCCCCTTGGCCGCTGAGGATGTCGCCGAAGCCATGGTGTGGATGGCCAATCGCCCGGCTCATGTCACCATCGACGAGATGGTCATCAAGTGCACCGACCAGGCCGCGATCCACAAGGTGAATCGTCAGCCACGCTAGGGCCCACCGGACCTGGGCACCACAGCACAGCACTCCGACACTTTAGAGGCCAGCACGCTACGGACTTCCCGGATCCGCCAGAACGATCAGATGATGCGGGCGCACACCCGAGCTCAACTTTGCGCCGGGTGCCCGAGCGAGCACTGGATTGTGCTCCAAAGCCTTAATCTCCAGACCCGAAGGAACCCGGAGAAGGTACTGCTCCGTGTCCCCGAGATAGCTCACATCCAGCACCTCCGCTGGAAACGCGTTGGGAAGCCCCTCACCCCACTCCACCGATTCCGGTCGGAAGCCCAGCAGGACGGCCGCGCTTCCGCGGATCAAGGGTTGAGGGACAGCCTCCCATACCCCAAGACAGGTCTCAACACGGCAGGTCGCGGAAGTGCTTTCCAGCACCCGTCCCTTGAGCCAGTTCACCTCCCCGACAAATTCCGCCACAAAACGGCTGCAGGGAGCACGGTAGACGCTGCGCGGATCGCCAACCTGTTCAAGCCGTCCCTCCCTCAGGATCGCCATGCGATCGGCCATGGAGAGCGCTTCTTTCTGATCATGGGTGACATAGACCGTAGTGATCCGTGTCTCGCGATGGATACGGCGAATCTCATGTCGCAACTCCAGGCGAAGTTGGGCGTCAAGATTCGAAAGCGGCTCATCCAGCAAGAGAAGATCCGGACGTACAACCAAAGCACGGGCAAGAGCCACCCGCTGCTGTTGGCCACCACTCAGTTGGTTCGGATTACGGTCCGAGTAGGCCTCCATTCGAGTGATGGACAAAGCTTCGCCAACTCGCCGCTTCATCTCATCGGAACCGACCCCTTGAACCTCCAGACCATAGGCCACATTCTGTCGAACATTCAGATGCGGCCACAACGCATAGTTCTGGAAGACCATACCACAGCGGCGATCGTGGGGAGGAACCCCCTTCATTCGGCGATCACCGAAGAAAAGTTCTCCCGAGTCTGGCTGGTAAAATCCGGCCAGGGTTCGCAACAGGGTTGTCTTGCCGCAACCGGAAGGCCCAAGCAGGAAGAAGAGCTCGCCCGAGGCCACCTCCAGTGAAACATCGTGCAGGGCCGGAGTAGACCCAAAACGCTTGCAGACTTGATCGATGCGGACGCGCACAGGGCCTGTGCTTAGCGGGCGGAGAGCGCGTGCGCAAGCCTGCGATACTTATCCCTCGAGAACGTCTGCCACTCAATACGCTTCCCAAGCCGAAGAGACGGGTTCTTCCACTGTTCGGCACCTAGTGCAAAAACGTCGGCTTCGGAGATCGGCGCAGATCCCAAGTCGCGCAGATCGGCGTCTGCCATCCCTCGCTCAACCACTCGGGACCACGCGAGCTTGAGCTCGCTATGAGTGTCGATGAGCACCGCACCTATAAGGGCAGGAAGCACATCACGCCGATCTCGTGCCTTCTTTCCATCAAAGTGAAAGGTCTGAGCTCGCTTGAACGGGGACGTGCCCACGTTGCTCAGATCGCCATAGCGATCATACAAATCCAGACGCACCGGCAGGCGCTCAATCGAACTACGAACTGCGCCCTCAGGATGACCTTTCGGCAGATACCAAAGCTTCTGTCCCGACTCGCCTAGAACGAACTCCAAAAAGCGCCGCGCAAGCTCCGGATGAGGAGCCCCTTTCAGCACAGAAATCGGGTCAGTGGACATCGGGGCGAAATCCATGGGCAGGATAAACTGGAGCGTTTGCCGCCCCGCATAAGCCACCTGGCTAAACCCATAGAAATCGATCGCCAAACCGCAGGCAGTCTCCCCCACTGTCACATCCTTCGCGGTGGTGCTCGATACCCGGTCGAATCGACGCGCGTTTCCTGCCATCTGGGTCAGAAGACGCCAGCCCTTCTCCCAGCCATGATACTGAAGGATTCCCTCAAACATCACCATCATCGTGCCGCTGTTACGAGGGTCTCCCGCCCCCACCCAGCCTAAAAGCCGAGGGTCGGCCAAGTCTTCCCACCGCTGCACATCGGGCAACTTCAAGCGGCGTTGCACCTCCAGGTTCTTCAAGATCCCGAAGCTGGAGATAGCCGCCCCATACCAGCGTCCAGCTGAATCCCTAAGCTCGATCCCGTTCACCTCGGTAGGAATGAAGCGGAGGATCTCCTCACCGAGCGGAATCGGCTGAAGCAGCCCTCGCTGTGCGAGAACCAAATGAGGCTCCTGGCCGCCACCAAAGAAGCAATCGACCCCGATTCCATTGGTTTTCTTGGAGAACTCAGATTGCACGAAGCGAAGAGCCTCCGAGCTCCCCCCCACATCGCGCCATTCAACATGGGCCTCCTGGCCATGCGTGTTCCGGAGCCACCGGGAAAAGCCATTGCCAAACTCTTGCCGGATAGCCTCGTTGTGCGGAGACATGACCACCAGATCGTCCGCCCCGAAGCAGAGCAGAGGTACCCAAGCAACCACCCCCGCCAGGCGACGGACAGCCCGAACGAACCCCGAGATACCAAAGGCGAGTTTCACCGCTCGTTTCGCGATCCCAACTGACGCGCAATCATGATGATACGTAGAAGTTGTAGAACCGAGGAGGTCAGGGCAGCCACGTAAGTGAGAGCGGCGGCACTGAGCACGGTGGAGACGCCGGGGAGCTCATCGCGACCCACCAACCCCAGGGAAACTAGCTGCTGCTTGGCGCGCGAGCTCGCGTCGATTTCGACAGGCATGGTGACCAACTGAAAGAACGTGAGTATTGCGAAAAGACCGATGCCCACTCCCATGACAGTGGTGGCAGTCTGTGGAGCCACCGCACTGGTGGCCATAAGCACCATGCCGATGCCCAAGGCAATCCAAGATCCCATACTCGCGATATTGACCACGGGAACCATGGCCATGCGAAGGTTTAGCGGACCATAGGCGGCTTTGTGTTGCAGCGCATGTCCGGCCTCGTGAGCCGCGATACCTAGGGCAGCCAGCGATTCGCCGTGGAAATTTTCACCGGACAGAAATAAGGCTTTTTTCAGCGGATCGTAGTGATCGGTTAGATGTCCGGGTGTTTCATAAATTGGCATCTGGGAAAGGCCAGCCGCATCCAGAATGCGCCGAGCGGCCTGCTCCCCTGTCAGACCGGAACGGGCCCTCACCTGAGAATACCTAGAGTAGGCGCCAGAAACCTTCATCTGGGCGTAAAAGCCCAGCAGCATCCCGGGAATCATCAGCAGGTCCCAGGGACTGAACATATAGTAGAATGCCAACATCGCTTCCATAGTCACAAATCGTTCAAACTCAGTTCATCCGCTCGTAGCGGTCGCCAGCCCGCCACGCAATACATGGGGCACGCCAGGGAATATGCAAGCCCGGGGAACCGCTGAATCGCGGGCGTGTCATCCCGTCGATGAGATTGTTGACCACCACAGCATGGGTAACCCCTGCTCCCTCAGCGTAGGCAGGCTTAAAAACCATCGATCCAAAAGCGAAAACGAACGCGGCGAGGAGGGGCAGCAATAGATACATGATCCGGCCCGCTCAAAACAGGCACGGCCTGGAATTAGAGTCCAGGCCGTGGAAAGAAAAAGACAAACTAGGAGGGAAAGCTCAACGCTCTCCCTGAGCTATTCGGGAGTCCCGGCCACTTTGCGCCATCGATCGGTAACCGCCCATAAGTTTTCCGGGGCCACCGACATCCCGCTGCGAAGCCAACGGACACTGCCATCCACAAAGGCATAGTTGGATCCACCTGAGCCCTTGGCACCTGTGCCATGCATACTATGATCCAATTCCTCAAAATCGTTCCCCGAGGAGGACTCCAGAAAATCCATGTAGAAATGCTTTGATCCGTTGTCCTTTTCGCCAAAAACGACGGTATCCGATGCCTTTACAACCGAACCTTCGTCCATCACCGTGCCGTTGATCTTGGAGAACACCCATCCCGGGATGGTCTCCTGAAAGTAGTCATTCCAGCCATTCATGATGTAGGTCCGGGGTGCTGAGTCGGCCTTGAACCCCTGGGCAGCCAACTCAACATGGCTCGCAGGCACGTTCGGTCCATCGGTCGGACACCTTAGGATACGCACATCGTTATAGCCTTCAAAGAGGGCCTGAGGCCAAGCGTTGGGAATCTGACGGACAGGGAGCCGATTCTCGTGTTCCCCGGTGTACATTCCCAAAGATACCGCCAGTTGGCGCTGATTATTAGCGCAGGAGATCCGCTTGCCTGAGTCCTTGGCCTTGGCGAGAGCAGGCAGAAGCATGCTGGAAAGGATTCCGATGATGGCGATCACCACCAGCAGTTCAATCAATGTAAAACCGCGATACCTTTTCGAGTTCATAGTCGTCATCATAAAAGTGTGTTGGAGCAGGTAAGCCGGGCCGCTTTATTGGATCCGGTAAGCCTTGTCATCGCTGAGCCTTCGACCCAGCAGGCCTAGAGATCGAATAATCGGCGCCAAACGCCGTCTACTGAAGCAGGTATGCAGAATCGGACACCCACTTTACTCTTGGTCGCTTTCCTACTCGCCATCGCTTATGCGAGCTTTTTTACTGACTGGTTCAGATCGCAAACTATTCGAATCATCGTGCAACATCGTCCGATCCCTCAGCGCATCGATCCGAAGCGGACCAGTGATATCGATCCCGTTTTCCCAATCAGCTTCGCCTTTTACGAAAAGTTCGAGTTCACTTCCATCAAGGTTGTCAAGACGAGCGATCTGACAACGGAGAAGTTTCCAACCCCGCTCTGGCAGGTGGTTTCAGAGACGAACTCGCGTCCCACCAAGGCCATTGTCTATGGGGTCGCACCCGCAGGAATGCATGCCGCAGTGGAAGACGCCCTGCCTCAACCTCTCTCACCCGGCACGAGCTACACCTTGTTCCTGCAAGCGGGAAAGCAGCAAGGATCCACAAACTTTGTGCCTCTTAAGGCGACACTCGCCCGTCACTGAGCGCGGACTCGGGCGAGGCTCCTCATGAGGAGCGACTTTCGTCCCTGCTCTCGGAGGGAACGACTCTCCGCAACGTAAGTCGGCTGACCAATCGACCATCCGACTCTTCAACCACCAGCTCATAACCTCCGATCCTTACCACATCGCCTTTCCTGGGGAAGCCGCCAAGCTGTAGCGTCACCCAACCGCTTGCCGTCGCCACATCCTCCGCCTCAAGCGGCTCAGCCACCAACTCGGCCAGATCGTGCAAGGGCAGAAGGCCCTGAATCTCCCAGCTATCCCTTCCCAATTGAACCACCTGAGCTTTTTCGAGATCAAACTCGTCCTGAATCTGCCCCACAAGCTCCTCAAGAATGTTCTCTAAGGTGACCATTCCCGTCGTTCCACCATATTCATCAACCACGATCGCAAAGTGAAGTTTGCGATCCAGCAGAATCTGCAGCAGCGTCTCCAAACGCACGGTCTCGGGCACATAGACCAGCTTCCGCGCCGCCTTGCGGAGCTCCCGTCCGGTCGCGACCTGCGACCGGAGGCTGTAGAGATCCTTAATGTGCAAAACTCCCACCGTTCGGTCGAGATCCCCATCCTCACACAGGGGGAGGCGGGAGAACCGCGTCCTTTCAGCGGTCTCCAGACAATCTGCGATGTTGAGCTGAGTGCTCAGAAAAGCAATTTGGCTTCTCGGACGCATGACCTGGCGCGCGATCCTGTCCTTGAGATCCAATGCGTTCATCACAATGGTTCGACCTAGGGCAGATGTGCCCCGCTGCTTTTGAGCGTCCGCGAACAACAAACGTAACTCGTCGTCGCTGTGCGTCGCCTCAGACTCCCCGCCGGCCTGCAAACCCAGTTGGCGAAGTAACCAAAGCGAGGAGTGATTCAGAAGCCAGATGAATGGATAGGAAAGCGTATGGAACCAGCGGAGGGGCTCCACCACCCAGAGGGACGTCGGAAGCGGACGCTGGATGGCGAGCCACTTTGGGGCCTGTTCCCCCACCACAATGTGCAAGAAAGTCATGGACCCAAAGCCCACCGCCACGGCCAGAATATGCCTGATGCGCTCAGCCCCAGGGCCCAAGTTCGCGGACGTAAGCCCCACGAAGTCCATAAGGGGCTGAAGCAGCGCCTCGAAAACCGGTTCACCAATCCAACCCAAACCAAGGCTAGCGAGAGTGATACCCAGCTGGCAGGCGCTGAGTGAGGAATCGAGGTTTTGAAGAATGGACTGGGCAATCTTTGCGCGTCGGTGCCCCTTCGCCACCAAAGGCCGCAACTGGGAGTCGCGAATCTTGACCAACGCAAACTCGGCCGCGACGAAGAATCCGTTCAGGAGAATCAGCACCACGACAGCCGCCAGCTTTGCTCCGATCCACGATCCCTCAGCAGCGGCGAGCATCACAACTGCACCTCCCCAAAAATGGCTTCCATGATGTCCGCCAAACTCACGATTCCCATCTCCTTCTTGTCGCTGCCTAGGACGATCGCCAGCCGTGCGCCCGTTCGCTGCATCTGGCGAAGTGCCGAGTCCAAGCGCATGGCGGTGTCCAGGAACAGTCCGGGCTTAAGAAACTGGGACACGGGCCGACGTGGATCCAAATCTGCCTCATATAGGACGGTCTTCGAGTTAACGAAGCCGACCACGTGGCGTTTACCCATTTCCTCTCGAAAAATGGGATATCGGCTAAAGCCACGCTCGCGGCGAAGGGCTAGCAGGTCCCCTACGGTGGCATCAGCCGAGATGGATGCGACGCGGTCCATGGAAATGGCAATTTCGCCTACGCTTCGATTCTGAAGATCCAGCACCCGGTTGATCATCGCGCGTTCCTCCGTGCTCAGCGTCTGCCCTGTCTCCTGCATCAGAAGGCGCAGCTCATCGCGGTTTCCAAATAGGTGTCCGGTAAAGCGTCCCCCACCCGTAAGGCGAAGGAGGAGCCGTGCCAGGAGCTCCACCACCCAAACCAAGGGGCGCATCAGCCAGAAAAGGGTGCGGAAGGGCGTGATCATCGCCATGCAAAGCCGATTGGGGAAGGTGCGGAACAACATCTTCGGAAGCAGGTCACAGACGCAGTAGAAAGCGAGCACTAGGGTCACCAGAGTAGCCCAGAAAAGTAGAGGACGCGCCGCTAGCCAGGGAATATCGGCGAGCGCCAACACACCCAGAGTAACCGCACCGAAGCTGGCGAGCGTATTTCCCACCAGGATCGTCCATAGAAAATGCTCGGGATGTTCCAGGTAGCTCAGCAAAGCACTCGCGTTCAGATTTCCTGCGCGCACCGCCTGGCGGATCCTTAAACGGCTCATCGCAAACACACCCGCCTCCATTCCTGACATCAGGAAGGAGACGGACACGTTCGCCAAGCAGCAGAGGATGAAGATCTCGGGACTCATGCGCCTTTCCGAATCTCCTCAACCAAGATCTCGCGCACTCGCCGCTCGTCCGCCAACCGCACCGTGAGCTTCAGGCCCGAGAACTTCACACTCTGGCCTGGTGAAGGGATCACCTCCATGAGCTGAACGACCAAGCCTCCCATCGTGTCCACCTCATCCACCTCAGTCAGCGCGGGATACTCACGTCGAAAATCGTCCAACCGCATCGTTCCATTCACCCTCCATTGCCCTGGACTCAATCGTTCCATCACAAATCCCTGCACCTCACCTTCGCCACGAATCACGCCGACGACCTCGCCAAGAATATCCTCCAAGCGCACCACCCCACCGGTACCACCAAACTCGTCCAGCACAACGGCAAGGCCGCGCTTCTGCCGTTGCAGGCTCTGGAGCAGGCGAAGCAAGTTCATGCTCTCGGGCACGAAGGAGGGCAGTTCAATTGCGTCGCCAATGTCCCCCTCCGGATTCAGCAACAGTGTCTGCGTGTCCAAAATTCCAACGATGGTGTCGGGGGATTGATCATAGAGGGGCAGACGTCGCCGCTTGTGCCTTCGCGCAGCCGCCAGCATTTCCTCCAGCGGGAGCTCGGCGGGAATCGCGGCCATGCTGGATCTCGGACGCATCACGTCTCGTGCAGTTTTTCGATCCAGGCCTATGATCTGCAAAATGATTTCCTTCTCCCTTTGAGCAAGAGCCCCCTGCTGTACCGCCATGTCCACCAACTCGTGATAATCCCGATCCGTGAGAGTGTTCTGCGGCTTGATTGACCGGGGGACCACCCCCTTCAGTATCCGAGCGTTTAGCATTTGAAACACTCTCTGAATCGGTCGCAAGGCTTTCTCTGACAGTGCCATAGGACGAGCCACAACTCCAGCCCAACGCTCAGGAGCGCGGATGGCCAGGGTTTTTGGAAGCACCTCTCCAAGCAGCAGAACCGTGATGAAAGCACCCGCAAGAGTGGGCCCCATTGGCCAAAGCCCTGACATGACCGGGATCAGCGAGATAGCGACGATCCCCGCGTTCGCCAGTGTATTTCCCAAGACGATCGACGCGAGGAGATCGAGCGGCTGTTCCAGCAACAGGCCCACCCGACGGCCTTCAGGGCTGCCTGATTCCACCCACTGCCGGACCCGCATTTTGCCCAGCGAAAAGAGAGCCGTCTCCGCGAGTGCGAAGAAGAAGCTCGCCGCAGCGCAGAGTAGAACACCCAGCAAAACCAAATAGGCCAGCAGACCCATGGGGGCCGAGTATTGAAGAGACGGCGGTCTGAACCAACAAAAAAGGGGGGTATTGAGAGCCGAGGAACGCCCTACCCGCCAGGGCCCTACGTCGCATAAGCGAGGGGCTCTTCAGCTGGTAAGTAAGGACCTGCCACCCAGCCGGAGTCTCCGGTCAGTTCAGCGTGACGCCCCGTCGGACGAATGTGGGGATGTCTAGATCTTGGCCTCGATGGATGGTAGGCTCGCTCTTTTCGAAACGCCCCTTTGAGACAATCTCCAGATTCAAGGTCCCTTGCCTCCACGTATCCTGCTGTCGACGACCACGAGGGGTGTTCTGATTGGCCAGCCGACGAATCATTTCCGGTGTGGACTCAGGTGCGGGTGCTACAAAACGAGAATTCACCTTCACCGTCTCCTCCAGATTCTCCTCCCGGAGCAAAGGATCTGCAGCCGCTGGTGCCTCGGACTTCAGAGGAGCGTCAGACGAAATCACCACGCCTGGCTCGCTTGAGGAGAAATCCATGCCCACGGAACCCGGGGAGCGCGAGGCCATTACCGTTACAGCGATCCGGTCTTTGTAGCTCTCATCAATGCAGGTCCCCAGAACGATATTCGCGTGCTCAGCCTGACGTCTCAGTTGCTCAGTGATATGATGGACCACGCGCATAGAGAGATCCGTCCCCGCAACCAAGCAGACCAGCATATGGCTGGAATCGGCAAGACCGGCACCTCCCTCCAACAACGGGTGTGCCAACAGTCGCTCCAAAACCAGGGTCGCTCGGTTGTCCCCCTGCGCCTCGGCTGACGCGAGGGCACAGTCGGAATGGCGACCGCGGAGCACCGAGCAGAGATCCGCAAAGTCCACATTGATCAAACCAGGACGATGGAGCATGCGCCAAATTCCTCGAACCCCCTGCCCGACAAAATCGTTCGCCAGCCGAAAAGCCTGTACCAAACTCGTCTCTTCGTCCGACATCTGCAGCACCTTTTGATTCGGCAGACAGATGACAGCATCGGCTGCGGCCCGCAGCTGCTGAACACCATGATCGGCCCGACGCTGGCGGACGCGCCCCTCACAATCAAAAGGGGTAACAACAATACCTATGACGAGCGCTCCCGCCTCCCGAGCGACGCGAGCCGCGACCGGGGACGCGCCCGTTCCCGTGCCTCCACCCATCCCGGCAACGACGAAGACGACGTCCGCATTCTGACAAAGCTCCCGGATACCTCCGGCATCCTCCTCCGCAGCGGCGCGTCCGCGCTCAGGATCGCCCCCGGCACCAAGCCCCCGCATGGACCGTTCACCCAAAACAAACCGCCGTCCGCCCGACAGGGGTGCCAAGGCCGCTGCATCCGTGTTTAGCAGGGCAAACTCAACCCCGTCCAACGGCTGCTCGGCGAGTTGAGAAACGACATTGCATCCCGCTCCACCCACGCCAATGACGCGGAGACGAAACGGGCGCCCCGCGGGCCTGCCGACTCCTGCTTGGTCAATCATCTCAGCCATGCTTTTGTTCCTCGTGCCTCAGGGTTTTGATTCGGTTCACAACGCGACGGACACTCGATCAGAAAAGGGAGACACTCCGGCGAAAAAGTCCTCCAAAAGTCTGCTTGATCGTATGAGCGAGGCCGAC
>CAMAVD010000114.1 GCA_945861575.1 Akkermansia muciniphila | reverse complement strand
AGGACAGGAGATAAACCTCGCCTCGAACACCGGGTTCCCCTCCGCCCACGGCGAGCACCCGGCCCTGGTTTCCGAAAGCGAGTGACATCACCTTGTGGAGGGGGACAGAGATGCGTCGGCCCACGACTCCATTCGTGGGAGATCGAATCTCCACGCTCCGATCTCCCGAGGAAACCAGCGAACGGTTGTCGGGCGCGAAGGCAAGGGCGGTGATGGGGGCACCCCCTGCAGGCCCAGGGAGAATGAGAGCGGCGATTGCCATCGCCCAACTGCTGACGGTGGCGAAGTCTCGCACGGAACTGATCACGCGAGCTCCCTGATGAATTGGCCCTCCCCTTGAATCTTGATGGGGCGGCCAGAGGAGGTGGTCAGCTCTTTTTCAGGATTCACGCCTAGAAGTTGGAGGAGGGTGAAAGAGAGATCGGGAGGGCTGATCGGCCTGTCGCTGGGCGTTTCTCCGAAGCTGCCTGTGGAGCCGATGACCTGCCCGCCTGGGATGCCGGCACCCGCTAGGCAAACAGAGCCTGCTCGCGGCCAATGGTCCCGCCCGCCGGCTGCGTTGATTTTGGGAGTGCGTCCAAACTCACCCATGAGCACCACGAGTGTCGACTCCAGGAGCCCGCGCTCCCGCAGATCGGTGATCAGCGCGGCATAAGCACGATCCAGGGAAGGCAGCTTCCCGCTGCCGGCGAAGCGGGAGTCCGGCAGTTCGCGGGCGATCTGGGTGTGCGTGTCCCATCCGGTATCCACGACTGTGATGAACCGAGATCCCGCTTCCGCCAAGCGTCGTGCGAGCAGGCATCCAGAACCGAGTCGACCGCGGCCATAGCGTTCACGCGTTGCGGCGGTCTCGCCCGAGAGATCAAAAGCCCCTTTGGCTCCAGGGGAGGCCAGAAGTGCATGGGCTTGCTGATAGAAGGAATCCCGGTCTCGCGCTGCGGGCGATGCTTCAACGCGGCGTGCAAAGGAGTCCATTTTTTGCAGCATCGCCTGCCGACGTTGCCCTCTCTCAAAACTGACCCCTTCTGGGAGGTGGAGGCCGTCCACGCGGGAGAGATCTCCCCCGACGTTGAAGGCGGAGCAGGCACCCGGCAGATAGCCCGCCCGCGCCGCATTGGAATTGCCCCCCACAGCATCCCCGGGGATCGCGATGTACGGGGGGATCGCCTGGTTGAAGCCGTGTTCATGGGCCAGGAGGCTTCCCAGGCTCGGATGCTCAAGCGCGGGAGTAGGGCGATGTCCGGTGAGTAGAAAACGGCTCCCTGTGTCGTGATTCCCCAGCTCATGGGTGAGGGAGCGGATCAACGCGACGTCCTTCATCACCCGGGCGGTTCGGGGCAGATGCTCACAAATGCGGATGCCCGGAACGGAAGTGGGGATGGACATGAACGGGCCTCGGATCTCGCTGGGCGCGTCCGGCTTTGGATCGAAAGTGTCGAGGTGGCTTGGACCTCCGTCCAGCCAGATCAGTATGCAGGACTTCGCCCTGCCTGTCGGGGAGTTTAGCCCTGCGGCGACAGCCTGCCCCCTGAGGATGTCCGCTGCGCTCAGGCCGAAGGCCGTCAGCAGGCCGAGATGGAGGAAGTCCCGGCGTGAAACACCGTCGCATCGCTGCGGATCAGGGCAGGTGTGTGTGTGCATGACGTCAATGGTTGAGTGCGAATTCTCGCGAATTGAGCAGGGTCCACAGAAGGTCCTGAACGGCCTCAATCCTATCGGGGGCCTTGGCGAGCGACTGTTCCCACTCCGATAGCTCGTCCGCCTCAGGGGGACGCACGAGTGTGCGACGATAGAGTTCCTTCACAATCGACGCGCTGCTTTCCTGGGCCAGCTTTTCCAGGAAGGGGCTGCGCAGCTTGCCGTTGATGGTTGAGCCGTTGATGAGGTGCAACGCCTGGGCCAGCCCTCCTCCGCTCTGCCCATTTCCCTCGCAGGCGGCTTTCCTCAGACAGCGCCCCAGAACATCCAATGCCGGAGACGGAGTTGCCGGTGTGCGGAGTTGGACAGCGCGCGTTCCGGTGGGATACCCCTCGAAGAGGTCAGGAAGGTCGGTCGCCTGAGCGATGGCGTCGGCGAAGACGGCCGCGGAGAGGGGCTTGGGATACGCGTGGGTGTAAAGCTGGACGTCGGACTGATTCCCAGGAAGTGTTTGCGAGCTGAGCTGATAGGTGTGCGAGGTGACGATGAGGCGAATCAGATGCCGGAGGTTGAATCCGTGGGAGATCAGTTCCCCCGCGAGGTCTTCCATCAATGGGGGATGAGTGGCCGGATTGGTTGGACGCAGATCGTCCACCGGTTCCACCAGCCCGCGTCCCATCAGATGTTTCCACACCCGATTCACCAAGCTGCGTGCAAAGAATGGATTGACCGAAGAGCCGATCCAGCGCGCGAGCTCAAGGCGTCTGTCAGCGGACGCTCCCGGAGCGAACTCGGCCTCTCCCAGAGCTCTGGGCCGAACCGGGAGTCCGCTCTTGGGATGATCGACCTCGCCGCGCGTAGAAACTCGAATCTGTCCAGCGTCCCGGCTGATTCGCGCAAAAAAGGCAGCGAAACCGTGATAGTCTTCTTGCGTCCACCGGTCGGAAGGGTGTGCATGACATCGTGCACACGCAATCTGTGTCCCCAGAAAAATCCGGGCTACGTGTTCCGAAAGATCGCGGGGATCGGCCGCGAGCATCATGAAATGGGCGGGGCCTACCTTGTTCAATGGCCCTGAGGCGGTGAGGAGAGCCGCAGCCGTGGCATTGAGTGGAGCGTTCGTGGACACCTGATCCCGGAGCCATGCGTGATAGGTCGCCACCGCGTCCCCGGTCCCGTTGAGGAGGAGCAGATCGGCCAGCTTGAGTGTCCAAAAGTCAACAAAGGCGTCACTGCCAATCAGGGCGTCGATCGTGCGCTGCCTTTTTTGTGCGGAGGGCGGATCGGAGAGAAAGCGCTCCACCTCTTCCAGAAAGGGCAGGCGGCCTGCAACATCCAGGTAGATGCGTCGCAGGAATTCCGCGTCCTCGCTCAGATCGGAGGCGGGTGCGCCGAGCCGGCTCAGTTCTGTGCCGATGTGGCGGTCGATGAGATGCGTGGCGGGGAAGTCGCTCCGCGCTGAGCGGAGGGCAGGGGGCAGTGGAACAGCGAAGCGTGCGGCGGCGACGGCTCCTGAATAACGCACCATGATGCTGGTCAGGCCTGCTCCGGTGGCCTTGACGGCCCCGGCTCCCGTGACCGTTGTGATGGAGTCGTCGTTGGAAGTGTAGAGCGCCAGATCAGACACGTCCCGTTGGGATCC
This sequence comes from Akkermansia muciniphila, assembly GCA_945861575.1. Taxonomy (GTDB): domain Bacteria; phylum Verrucomicrobiota; class Verrucomicrobiia; order Limisphaerales; family UBA11320; genus UBA11320. The sequence goes on along the minus strand of CAMAVD010000114.1, from coordinate 12,064 downwards.
GTCCGATAGCACTGCAGTGACCCGAAGCTGTGCCGTCGCATTTGTGGCTGGGAGCAGCTCCTCCTGAGGCGTTACGCTGATCCCGGTCACGCGCAGTTCCTTGGGTCCATAGGGCGCCCCGTCCGCCACCCAGCGTTGGACGAGGGAGTAGGCGGCGGTATCGCGACGGAGGCGCCGGCCTCCTTCGTGTTCAAGCTGGCCTGAGGCTTTGCGGAGAAGAAGACTGTCGTCTGGATGACCCATGTCCAAACGGCGGCCCCCTAGCTCACGGGTGATACGAGCATGGTCCGACTCCGGATCGTAGCCGAGAAGGCTGAGCCTGAATCCGCCCTGGCCCGTGGCGGCGCCATGGCAGGCGCCGGCATTGCAGCCGGCTTTGGTCAGAAGGGGGAGAATATCGCTTCGGAAGACCGAGGGAAGATCTGTTGCTGGGAGCGGGGCTGCGGTGAGAAGCGCCACCGCGTAGGGCATCAAGCGTCTCATTTTTGACGGCTCTTCAGTTCTTCGAGGAACTCGCGTCCGACCTTGCGGGCGTATTCCGTTCCGTACCGATCGCCGAAATAGAGCACTCGCGTCCATCCATCGAAGGCCTGTTTCTCCAGCTCGGGGCTTCCCTTCACATGAGTGCGAACGGACGTCAGGACCCGATCTACGGTGGCGACGTCATTGGTTGGGCGGATGAAGCTGCGCAGCAGCCCAAGGAGCTTTTCATCTGTGGGCGGAGCCCCGGGGAACTTCTCCTTCGGCTTTGCCTCCCGACCCTGTCCCTCCTTCGCCATGCCCTCGCCACCCTCCTTCGCTCCCGGTCTTCCGGGCCCGCGAGCAGGAGAGAGTTGGTCCACCGAAGGAGGATTGGTATCTCCGCACGCTTTCGCCAGCGCCAGGAGGATCTTGGGCGCGTCCGCGATGCCGGGCTGAACGAGTGCGAAGTTAGCGGTCACCACATTGCCTGTGGCGCATAGGATGGTCATGAGGCATTCCTTGTTGAGCCCGTAATTGCCCGGGCCCTCCAGGCCATCGGGCGAGAGGCTGACCTCGGACAGCAGCTTCAATGAGCCTGCTGCCGCCTTTATCCGCTGCTCGCCTTGAAGCCGGTCGGGAGTGAGGAATATCAGCTCGGTTCTGAGCCGGTCCTTCCGCAGAGCTCCGTAATTGTCCATCACACGCAGGAGCGGCACCAGGGAGCGCTCGATCCCATGGATGAACACCAGCGCGGTGGCCCGGCCGGCGTGGTCGGCGATGGGATCCCGCTCGTCACCGGGCTGCTTCCCTGTGATGGAAACGACCTTGAAGCGCGAGGTCTTCTCCCCGGGTTGAGGGCCGGAGAAAATGGATTCCGCGGCGGAGAGCGTGGGGTGGATGCTCAGGAGGAGAGCCGCTAGGGTGGTGAGTGAAACGGTTGCGTTCATGGGGTCACGGGTCATCTCGGTATCCTAGGCGACCCAAGTGGGCTGAAGGTTACAGAAAGGTGCGCGAGTAGCAAGCCGTGGCTTTGTGCCAAAACGCTTGTGGCGGGAGCGAGCATTGGCCAGAGTCTCCAGATGTTACCGACGCGCAGCGGCTCGCTCCGGCTGTTTCAGTTCTCCGGGATCGAGGTGTTTCTGCACTGGTCATGGTTCATTGTGGGTGCCTTTGAGATCAACAACCGTTCGGATCACTACTCCTCGATCACCTGGAATATCCTCGAGTATCTGTCCCTCTTCCTCATCGTTCTCTTGCATGAGTTTGGTCATTCCCTGGCCTGTCGGCAGGTGGGAGGGAGCGCGAATCAGATCGTGCTCTGGCCGCTCGGGGGCGTGGCCTTCGTTTCGCCGCCCCCCCGTCCCGGTGCCACGCTCTGGAGTATTGCGGCGGGTCCTTTGGTGAATGTCGTGCTCTTCCCGCTTCTTGTGGGGGGCTATTGGCTGGCGAGAACCTCCGGTTGGGAACAGTCCAATCCCGATGCCTTCAACTACCTGACAGCGGTGTCCGTCATCAATGGCGCGCTACTAGTGTTCAATATGATCCCGGTTTATCCGCTGGACGGGGGACAAATCCTCAGGTCGCTCCTCTGGTACGTGATGGGACGTGGTCGAAGTCTGCTGGTGTCCACTCTGATCGGTTTTGTTGGCGGTTCGGCTCTGCTGGGTTTGGCCGCATGGTTCGGCTCGATCTGGATCGCCATCATGGCGGGTTTTCTCCTCTGGCAATGCTCGATTTCTTTCCGCCAAGCCCGCGTGCTGACTCGACTGGAGTCTGCCCCGCGTCGTCTTGATAGCTTCTGTCCTGCCTGTTCCCAGAGCCCATCCATAGGGGCCTACTGGCTGTGTGGTCGTTGCCGCCAGCCCTTCGACACCTTTGAGAGCGGAGGCGTGTGCCCCTCCTGTTCCACCTCCTTTGCGCAGACCATGTGCTTAAACTGTGGGGCATTGTCGCAGATGGCGGATTGGATGTCTCGGCCCAAAGAGCCGCCACTGACGCCTCCGCCACTTCCTCGAGAGAGTGTTTAGCGATCTGTCCCGCTCGCAGTTCCCGCCGCGTTTCAAGTTTCGCTTCTTAGCTACCGATGGAAGGAAAAGTTGGAGCAACCGCCCTAAGACGGGCGGAGATCTTAACCCCTTGATTCGTTATGAAGCGTATTCATCTTGTAGTTGGTGCCTTTGCTTTTGTTTCCTCCCTGCTTGCAGCCGGAGCGACCGACATTCCCAGTCTCTCTGAGGAATCGGGTGTCGTGGTGCGTTTTGTGAGAACAATGGAAACCTTCGATCGGACTGTGCTACCAAAGAAAAACCAGCGTTCGGGTGCGAAGGAGTCAGGAGTCACAACGGTAGTGAAAGCGGAGCGTCGGGGATTGATTCTCGCCACCGGCATCCGCAACGGGCGTTTTGTGGCGGAGCCCGATGCCTCCTCCACGCAAGTGGCGAGTCTCCCTTCGAGCAAGTAGGGCCTGTCCCGAAGCGACCAGAGTTAACTCTCCTCCAAGGTTCCGGACGACATCACATCGACGGAGACGTGCATGCGCTGATCGCGGCCCCCGACAAGCACCCCACGGATGGGGCAGATATCGCTGTAGTCGCGTCCCCAGCCAATGCGGATGTGCCGCATGGACGCGAAGCAGTTGTTGGTCGGATCCACATCGATCCATCCCATGCCAGGGCAGAAGAAACTGATCCAGGCATGCGAGGCGTCCACACCGCGAAGCTTCGCCTGCCCGGGAGGCGGTTCGGTCTCCAGATAGCCGCTGACATAGCGAGCGGGGATTCCAAGAGCGCGAAGGCAGGCCGTTTGGAAATGGGCAAAATCCGGGCAGACGCCACGGCGATGCCGAATCACTTCACTCACCGGGGTGCTCACGGTGGTCGCGGTAAGATCGAACTTGAACTCGCTGTTGATGCGCCGTGTTAGGTCCATGACGCTATCCAGCACCGGTCGTTCCTTTTCAAAGGACGGCTTCGCGTAGTCAGCGAACTCGGAACTAATGGGCACCAAGGGTGAGGCATAGGTGAATTCGTGTGCCTCGAGCGAACGTCCGGAATGGTCGCTGCGACAGCGGGCTCGCACTGTCTCCCAGGGAGGTGTTTCGGAAGGGTCAGGAACGAAGGCAGGACCTACCGCGACTCGGCTTCGGGAGGTGATGCGCAAATGTGAGTGATCATGGTCCACGGTCAGGAAATGTGCCGTGTTCCCAAAATAGTCCTGATGCGTTTCCGCCACCGAGGGTGCCGGATCGACGAGGATTCCGTGTGAAAGGACCCTCTGTCGCTCGTCGTTGCGTGGGGTCAGGTGCATGAGAAGATGGGACACCGAGACGAAACCCACATAGTCGTGCGAGGTGACGTGTTCGATATCGTAAAGAATTTTTCGCATGGCTCTCCGCAGTTTGGTAGTCAGCTTACACGGGGCAAACTGTGGTTGAAGTAGCGTCGGTTGAGATGGTCGGAGAAGGAGCCCAGCGTCGTGGACATCGACAGGTTGTCTGCGGCTCGGCTTGGGACTCCCGAGGAGATCCTTTCAACCGTCTTCGGCTCGACAGCCACCGAGCTCGGCTCTGGGGAATCGGACTCACGGTGGAACAGCACCCAGGTGTCCTTGCTCCCACCCCCACTTTGCATGGAGACGATGGGATCTCCCAGAGCCTGGGCGACCCGCGTGAGCCCCCCCGGCATGACTGCCACCTGATCCCCACCGTTCGCGACATAGCTACGCAAAACCACGGAGCGATTTTCGAACGTGCCGTCGGTCCATACCGGAGCTCGGGAGAGGCTGGCGCGCTCCTGTCCGACATATTCACGAGGCGATGCGAGGATCATCTCCGCCAGTTTTTGGCGCTCTGCGATGGTGCGGGTTCCTCCAAAGAATGCATGCCGGTTTGACACGCCAAACGCGGGCTTTATCACCAGGGAGTCGAGATGTTCTATCACGTAGCGCAGCTCGCGGGCCTGTCCGCACCACCAAGTGGCCACGGACGGGAGGAGCAGATCTTCTCCGAGCAGATGGCGACAGAGCGCGCCCATAAAGGCCATGAAGGCAGGCGCCTCAAGCAGGCCCGAACCCATCGCGTTGGCCACCGTTACATTGCCAGCCCTTGTGGCTTCGACGAGTCCGGCAACGCCCAGGAAAGAATCGGATCTCAGCTCGAGCGGATCGCAGAAGGAATCGTCCACTCGACGGAGGATCACATCGACCTGCTGCAGTCCTTCCAGTGTTTTGAGGAAGACCTTCCGATCGCGAACCGTGAGGTCCTCTCCTTCCACGAGGGTGAAACCGAGGCTCCTCGCCAGATAGGCGTGTTCAAAGTAAGTCTCATTGTGGGGACCCGGGGTGAGCAGGACCACATTGGGACTCAGGCGTCCTTCGGGAGCCAATTGAAAAAGCATTTCCCGCTGGCGGCGGAAGAAATCGGGAAGACGTCGCACGCCGCATTCCCTGAGCTGATCTGGCAGGACTCGCGAGATGACCGATCTGTTTTCCAATGCGTAGCCCGCCCCGCTGGGCGCCTGAGTCCGGTCGGCCAGGACCCACCATTTTCCGTCGTGTGACCTGGCTAGGTCGCAGGCGTGCAGATGCAGATAAACTTCCTTGGCCACAGGAATCCCGCGGCAGGCTCGGAGAAATCCCGAATTGGCGTACACCAACTCCGGGGGGAGAATCCCGTCCCTGAGCAGGTGTTGAGCCCCACCGTAGAGGTCGGCGAGAACCAGATTGAAGAGCCTCGATCGCTGTTCCAAACCGGCTTCTATCCCAGCCCACTCCACTCCCGACATGATCATTGGCACGAGATCCAGCCCCCAGGGCCGGTCCATGCCCTGGCTGTCCCCGTAGACATTGTAGGTGACACCGTGCTCGCGGATGATGCGCTGCGCGTTCTCCCAGCGTGAAGCGAGTTCGCTTCGCCCGAGTTGCTGGAGCGATTCAAGGAACCCCCGCCAGTGGTCGCGAGTCGGGCCACCGGGGAACCCCATTTCATCAAAGCCCGCCTGCCCTATCGGGGCTAGGGCAGGCATCGAGGCCATCGACTGACTCTGGCTTGATTCGGAACTGCGGCTCATGCGCGAGTGCGGAGCGTATCGTTCGAGAGGGGTCTTGCGCAACCCTCAGCGTCGTAGATCGAGCGTGTAGGGGAGTTCGGGGTTGAGGGTCTCGGGGGGAGGAATGAAAGGGCGCTGCAGCCCCCCGTGGGTTTGGAATCGCGCCAGTCGACGGGCTTCAGCCTCGTAGGCGTTCACGGGAAACTGGGAATGGCTGAGCCCCCCGGGATGGGCGACATGGTAGGTGCACCCGCCGAGGCTCCGACGGTTCCAGGTGTCGTAGAGATCAAAGACCAAGGGTGCCTGCACTGGGATGGTTGGTTGCAGGCATTCTGGGGGCTGCCAGGCCCGATAGCGCACCCCAGCGACACTCTCACCGTTGACCCCGGTGGGATGCAGTGGTAGCCGCCTTCCGTTGCAGGTGATTTGAAAGCGCTGTCCCATCATGCCGCTCACTTTGACCTGAAGACGCTCAAGCGAACTATCCACGTTGCGCACTGTTCCGCCAGGTCCGCCCTCCTCCCCAAGCACATGCCAGGGCTCGAGAGCTGCGCGGAGCTCCAGCTGGACATCCCGTTGCACCCAGTCTCCGATTCGCGGAAAACGGAACTCGAAGTGGGGCGCAAACCATGAAGACTCGAAGTCGTATCCCGCGTCGCGTAGATCGCTGAGAACTCCTTCGAAATCCCGTTCACAGTAGTGTGGGAGCAACCATCGATCATGGATGTCCGTGCCCCAGCGTATAAGGTCCGCCTTGTAGGGTTGATTCCAGAATCGAGAGATCAAACCCCGGATGAGAAGCTGCTGTGCCAAGCTCATTCGCGCATGCGGCGGCATCTCGAAAGCCCGCATCTCCACCAGGCCCAACCGCGAGCCGCTGCCCTCAGGGGCGTAGAGCTTGTCGATGCTGAACTCGGCGCGATGTGTGTTGCCGCTGGCGTCGATCAAGAGGTTCCGGAAAAGGCGGTCCGCAAGCCAGGGTGCGAGTCCTGCGGGCGTCTCGAGCTTGCGGTCCAGTTCGCGGAAGGCGATGTCAAGCTCGTAGAGCGAGTCGTTGCGCGCCTCATCCACGCGGGGGGCCTGACTGGTGGGACCAATAAACATCCCGGAGAAGACCCGGCTCAGGGAGGGGTGGTTCTGCCAATAGGCGAGCAGAGATCTCAGAAGATCCGGGCGACGCAGCAAGGGGGAGTCCAGGGGGGTCGCCCCTCCGAGCACGATATGGTTCCCACCACCGGTTCCGGTGTGGCGCCCGTCGAGCATGAACTTTTCGGTGCCGAGCCGTGTCTGCCGTGCTTCCTCGTAAAGTACCGTGGTCCGCTCCACCAGTTCATCCCAACTGGCACTCGGATGGAGGTTCACCTCGATGACCCCTGGGTCAGGCGTTATCGCCAGGCTGTTAAGGCGCGGATCTTTGGGTGGGGTCTCGCCTTCGAGCACAACCGGGAGTCGCATCTCTGCCGCGGCTGCTTCGACGCATTCGATCAACGCAAGGTAGTCCTCGGTGCTCTCCACCGGAGGGAGAAAGACATACAGGCGTCCCTCGCGCGGTTCGACGCACAGAGCCGTCCGAATGATCCAGGGGGCGGACTCTCCGACCTGCGGCTCGGTGGTGCTCGGGTAGGTGGCTTTGTCTCGACCGCGTGGTCCCTCTTCGCGCCGGACTGCGGGTGAGGTGCGCCCGGGGGGGAGAATCCTGCGTTGGCTGGGTGCGGAGCCGGGCAGTGGAGAGAGTGGCTGGGTCGGATCTGCGGGCCACATCCAAGGATGGTCCTTTTCGGCCACCCAGGGAATCGATCCTAACGGAAGCCGCAGACCCATGGGCGAGTCCCCCGGGGTCAGCCAGAGTATCTCCCCGTCTCTGAGGAACCAGGGACCGCTCACCCAGAGCGAACCGTCGGAGTCCTTGCTCACCGGGAGTGCGTAGCCCACGGGCTTACCGATGCCTTTCTGAAAGAGACGGGCCAGACGCTCTCGCTCCAGCGGATCTTCGAGATGAGAGGCGGTCGGCGTCACGTTGGAGGGTAGACGTCGTTCTTTCCAGGTGTAGTAGAAGACGTCCTCGTAGCCGGTCATCAGCCAGCGATCCTCCACGCCCAGCTTGCCTGCGATCGCTTGGGCTAGCGCTCGTGCCTCGGTGGTACCGAATCCATAGTCGGTGGATTCATCGGCAATGAGCGTTTCGTCCTTCCACAGCGGCAGCCCGTCTCGACGCCAATAAGCCGCCAATGTCCATCGTGGCAGAGGTTCGCCGGGATACCATTTGCCCTGGCCGTGATGCAGGATGGAGCCGGGTGCGAACTTCTGACGTAGGCGACGCAGCAGTTGGCCTCCGAGAGCACGCTTTTTGGGGGACACAGCCGTAAAGTTCCATTCAGGACCATCGGGGTCGTCGATGGACACGAACGTCGGCTCTCCTCCCATCGTCAGACGGACATCCCGGCGTGTAAGATCTTTGTCGATGTGGTGTCCAAGGGTCTGGATTCGACTCCATTCCTCCTCGCTATACGGAAGTGTGACGCGCGGAGACTCATGGACCCGAGTCACGGACATCTCGTGATGGAGTTTGGACTCGCAAGGGTCCACCGCACCGCTGACGGGTGCGGCGGTGCTGGGCTCTGGGGTGCAGCTGAGAGGGATATGGCCTTCCCCCGCCAGTAAACCCGAGGTGGGATCGAGCCCGATCCATCCTGCCCCAGGGAGATAAACCTCACACCAGGCATGGAGATCGGTGAAGTCCGCCTCCGCACCTGCCGCCCCGTCGAGCGGTTTGATGTCGGGGCGTAGCTGGATCAGGTAGCCGCTAGCGAAGCGCGCAGCCAAGCCTAGGTGTCGGAGGGCTTGGACCAGGAGCCAGGCTGAGTCCCGGCAGGAGCCGCTGGCTTTTGTGAGCGTTTCCTCGGGGGCTTGCACCCCCGGCTCGAGCCGGATCACGTAGCGGATGGCCTGCTGTAGGCGCTGGTTGATCTTCACCAGAAAGTCGATCGTCCGCACCGGCTTTGAATCCACACTGGTCATGTCCTTGCGACACGTAGCGACAAGGGAGCTGAGCAGCGGGGTGGAGGGGAGGGTGTCTAAAAAGGGGCGCAAGTCCTTCTGCAAACTCGGATCGTAGGTGAAGGGGCAGTAGGTGGCGGCTTCCTCAAGGAAGAAATCGAAGGGATTGTGCACGGCCATCTCGGCGATCAGCTGCACTTCAACGCACAGTTCCTTCATCGGTTCCGGGAAAACCAGACGCGCGTTCCAGTTGGCAAACGGGTCCTGCTGCCAGTTCAGGAACGCCTCACCTCCAACGATTTTTTGTGAGTAGCTCAGGATGCGTGTTCGACAATGCGGGGCTGGACGAAGGCGAACGACATGCGGACCATGGACGACGGCGCGGTCGTAGGTGTAGTGGGTTTTATGTTGGAGTGAAACGTGTATGGGCATGGGTGGGAGCGTGTCGAGGAAGTGCTGGGCTCACGGGGCTGTCGTCTGGGTTTGTCCCGAGGATTTGCGAGGTCGTTGCGGCATTTTGAAAGCGAAGAAGGTCTCGTAGATGCCGGCGCTCACTTGGTTCATCTGGGTCTGTAGGCCGTCCAGATATTCATGGAGCCCCGCATTCATGATCTCATCAATGGCGGCATAGGAGAGCTCAGAAGCGAGCTGCCCCAGTAGTTTCTCGGAGGAGTGTCGAAAGGTTCCAAGGGGAGTTCCCGAGATGGCGTGCAGGGAGTTCCTTGCACCTAGAAGACACGAGTGAATGGCTCGGGGAAACTCTCTATCGAGGAGCAGAAACTCGACGACACCTTTCGGTGAGATGCGGCCGTGCCGCTTTCGATACATCTCAAACGCGCTGGCCGATCTCAGCATCGCGGCCCATTGGATGTCGTCGAAGGGTGTTCCCACATCCGCCACAGAGCGAAGAAGGATGAAGTACTTCACGTCCAGGATACGTGAGGTTTTATCAGCGCGCTCCAGGAGTCGGCCGAGTCGGCCAAAGTGCCACGCCTCGCCATGAGTCATGGTCGCGTCGGTGATCCCGCTAAAGAGATGGCTTGCCAGCTTCACCTCGGTGAAGAATTCGTGCAGCTCGATCCCTGCTTCGCCCGCAGCAGCCGCCTCGTTCACCCGAAGGTAAAATTTGTTGAGCTGCAGCCACATTTCCGAGGAGATGATCTCTCGCACCGTCCGGGCGTTCTCCCGAGCGGCCCTCAGGCAGGCGACGATCGAGTTGGGGTTCTCGGGATCGAAGGCTAGAAAGTGGATGACCTTTTGCTGCGTTGGCGTCCCAAAGCGTTCGCTGAAGGACTCGTGGTCTCCTGTGGTGGCGACGAGCGGCTCCCACTGCTGGTCCTGCCCTGAAGGGGAATCCAACATCAGCTGAAGGTTCACATCGATGAAGCGTGCGACATTCTCCGCCCGCTCGACATAGCGGCTCATCCAGTAGATCGAATCGGCAACTCGGCTTAGCATGTTGGGATCTCCGGGTTCAGGCGAACGCATTGTCGGCAACAGCGGCGGTGGCTGTGTTGGCTGGGGCACGTCTAAAGTCGTCCTGCTCCTGCTCGGGCACCGGCGCATCCGCCAGTACCCAGGTGTCTTTGCTGCCGCCGCCTTGCGAGGAGTTCACGACGAGGGATTCTCATCCTAGATTCAAGGAGCCCTTTCTCGACCCACGTTCCAGGAGTCATTTTGATGGTGTCATTTGTGCCTAGTGGTCAAAATAAACCAGGGTCATCGCTCGCTTGAGGACGCCCGGCTCAGCCCGGCTCAGATTGACAAGGTGAGCTTGCTGGGGGGCTTTTCGCAGGCTTTTCTACCGAGGATTCGCACCGTATTTCACTGTTTTTCCGATCCGGGAACCCCCTTCATTCGACGACAGGAGAGCAAACGCACATTTTTACCGGATTTCAACGCCCTCTTTTTGGGGATTCTTCTCGCCGTGCGCTTGCGTCGAGGGTGGTCATCGGCTACTAGTGACGGCATTACCTCCGGACAGGGGCCGACCCCTGCGCTTCCTGTGTCGTGTGTGGATGACGCCTTGTCGCTGGAGGGTATGACTCTATACCGTTTGCATATGAAAAGGCGCCAACAGCCCTCGTCCGTGTTCGGAACTCGCAACCCTATGTCTGTGGCCTGCAGCACCGCCCTGCTGGGTGCTTTGGCCTCTTCAGGTGGGAGCGCTGTGGCGGCCGATGCGCTGTTCCCGCAGCTGCCCGCAGGCGCGAGCCTGCCCAGCTCCGTGAGCCTGACTCCCATGGGGGTGGATGCAGCGCTGATGCAGCTCAATCAGGCTTCCAAAACCTCCCTGATCAACTGGGATAGCTTTTCCATTGGCGCGGGCAAAGAGGTGCAGTTTAATTTCGCAGTTCCCAACAGTGCCGCGATTAATCGAGTGGTTGGGCAGTTGCCTTCCAATATTGCGGGCACGCTCAGTTCGATCCAGGCGGGTGTTGCCGGAGCCGGCACGGTGGTGCTCATCAACCCCAATGGCTTGGTGCTGACCTCCACAGCGCGTATCAACGTGGGCTCGTTTATCGGTTCGGCATTCGACATCTCTCAAGCCCAGCAGACGGCCGATGAGATCTTCAATGACTATTTCTCGGGCGCGGTGGAGACGTTAAAGCTGTCGCCGGGCAGCGGCGATGCTTCTAAGCAGACGATTGATGTCCAGGGATCTCAAGGCCCTGGGGCTGCGAGGGCGGGTATCCATGGACGCGGAGGCGCTGCCAGCGGTGAGGCCTCGAAAGGTGCCGTCGTTTTGATCGCCCGCAAGGTGACGCAGAATGGAGATATCACGGCGGGCACGGCCTCTTTGGCGGCGGCTGGTGAGGAAGTGGAACTGCACGACTTGAGCAAGGTGGGCATGGGTGAATGGGCTGTCAAAGTGAAGCTTCCTCCGGCTGGCGGAGGCGATCAGCCTTCCCTGAAGGTGGATGGCACAATCGAAGCCGTTCGTTCAGAGCTTCAATCCACGGGTGGCGACGTCTTCTCTCTGGCATTGAATCGGGGCGCGCGCGTGGGAGTTCCCAAATTCGTGGTGGAGAATGGTGAGGTTGTGATCCGTTCCGCCGGGACCGCTAAGATTGACGGAACGATTGATGCAGGGACCCCGGTCAGCCCGAACTTCGCGTTGAAGAGCGAGTCGAGATCTCTGCAGATCGGAACCGAGGGCAAAGTCGCCATCTCAGGTGAGTTCAGCGTTAAGTCTGTCGTGGAAGGCACTGCGGCTCAGGCGACGCTCGGACACGTGGACGCGGGCTCCGTGAGCGTTTCCTCCGATGTAACCGTGGAGCAGAATGCTGCCATTCAATCTTCAGGAAATCAGACCTACAGAGGCGATTTCCGTGTTGAAGGCACTCAGCAGGTGATCAGCACGGCGGGGGATGTGGCCTTCAACGGGAAGGTGGACGCGGCCTCTGCTACTCCCGCTTCGCTTGAGGTTTCGGCCAAAGCTGGCGCTGGAACGGTGGCTTTTCGCGGCGACGTCGGATCGGCTGCGCCCCTCACAGCGCTGACCGTGGACGGAACGGCAATAGTGATCGGCGACAAGGTTGTGGCTGCGGAACAGACCT
>CAMAVD010000113.1 GCA_945861575.1 Akkermansia muciniphila | reverse complement strand
TGAGCCGACCTGTATCGCCCGGGACTCCCATGTCAAGGAGTCCCTTCGCGATGTCGGCCTGGAAGTCGACAGCTTCAACGGCGCGCTTCTACATGAGCCTTGGACAATTCGAAATCTGAGCGGCAAGCCGTTCCAGGTTTTCACACCTTACTGGAAGACCTGCCTCGCTCTCCCGGACCCTCCGACGCCACTGGATGAGCCCGTCTCCCTCCCGTCCCCTTCGAAATGGCCGGACTCACTTCCTCTGGCTTCACTCCAACTCGAGCCGCGCCTGGATTGGTCCAAAGGCCTTCACTCTGCCTGGCAGCCTGGGGAGGCGGGTGGCCTGGCTCAATTGCAGGCCTTCCTTGACCAAACGTTCGATGCCTATGCGGAGACGAGGAATCGTCCAGATTTAAGAGGCACTTCTCGTCTGTCGCCTCACCTGCATTTCGGAGAGATCGGCCCGCGCCAGATCTGGCATTCGTTGAGGGCCACGGCGGAGCGTCGGAAGTTGTCGGTGGCGCAGTGGCGGGCGTCTTCCTTTCTTTCGGAGGTGGGGTGGCGCGAGTTTGCGCATCATCTGCTCTATTCCTTCCCTCACACGCCGGCCGCCCCTCTGCGACAGAACTTCGAGCGCTTTCCTTGGCGACGCGACGCTGCCTTCCTCCGCGCCTGGCAGAAGGGACTGACGGGCTATCCCCTCGTGGACGCCGGGATGCGGGAGCTCTGGGCGACCGGCTGGATGCACAATCGGGTCCGGATGGTGGTGGGCAGCTTTCTGGTGAAAGATCTGCTGATCTCCTGGAAAGAGGGGGCTCGCTGGTTTTGGGATACTTTAGTGGATGCTGACCTCGCACAAAACACGCTTGGATGGCAGTGGATCTCGGGCTGCGGCGCGGACGCTGCTCCGTATTTCCGAGTTTTCAATCCGACAGGGCAGGGCGAAAAGTTTGATCCCCAGGGCGTCTACGTGAGGCGTTGGTGCCCAGAGTTGGCGCGCCTCCCGGATCAATGGATTCATCGACCCGATGCCGCGCCGGCCGAAGTCCTAGGCAGGGCGGGGGTGGAGTTGGGTCGAGATTATCCTCACCCCATCGTGGCGCATTCCATCGCTCGCGAGGTGGCGCTGGAGGCGTTTGCCGGTCTGAAGCAGGATCAGGCCTGAGTGGTGATTTTCCAGATCTCCACCTGGCCGTAGGGAGGCCATTTCCCGTCCTTGGGCTTTTCCTGCTGCTTTGCCTTAGCGAGGAAAAGCTGCTCTCCGTTGCTGCTGAAGGTTACGTCGGTTATCCGATGCTTGGCGTCGGTTGATACGAGATTCTTTCCACTCACGCTGTCGAAGAGGGCGAGGTTCCACTGCCCCTGAAACAGGCGTCCAGCCATGACGAAGAAGGGGCGCGTGGGGTGGAAGGCGAGTGCCTCCATCAGCCCCTGACCGCTCTCCCCCTCATGTGTCTGATCCAGCTTCTTCCCGGTCCTCCAGTCGAACCGCTGCCAGCGCTGCACCCCATTGCCCGCCATCGGATCCACCATCGGTCCCATGCCGCAAACGTAGAGCTCGTCACCCTTGGGATTGAAGGTCATGGCAAAGATCCCCCCGAGGTAATGATGGCTCTTGATGATACCCCAACTGGTGAGGTCGGGCGTCGTCCATGCCGCAATTTGTCGACCGCTCTCCACCTCCCAAATCCGGATCTCGCCCATCAGATTGCCCGCCGCCACCACGGTGCCGTCGGGCGAGAATGCCACGGATTGGGTGGGGGGCACGTGGGGCAGATCTCGCAGCCACTCACCGGTTCGCGCGTTGTAAATACGGACGGAAGGCTCGCGCTCGGGGCCGGGTTCGTACTTGTAGCCGGCCGCCGAATACTGGCCGGTGCAGGATGCCAGCCAGCGTCCGTCTGCACTCAGATCCATTCCCCATGACCAGAAGTGGTGGGCCTGCACGCTGCGTTGCGGCGCGCGCGTCTTGAGATCATTCCATCGAAGGGTTCCGTCGTAGCTGGAAGAGATGACGGTTTGGAGATCCGGCGTGAGCGCCACGCCGCTGGCGTAGCTCGCATGTCGTCCAATCTCCTGCACGGTCGCCTCTTTGAAGTCGATTCGCTGGAGGTCTCCTCCCTGGCAGGCGGCAATACCGAAGGACCCGTCGGGCGACACGTCCAGCGCCAGCACTGCGGTTGGCAAGGGGATCTCACGCACTCGCTCCAGCTTCAGGGAGGGTTCCGGCGCAGGACTGGACTGAGGGGCGGGCATGGTGCGATTCAGCTGAGGATTTCTCGGATAGGCTCGGCCCGGTCTTCCACCCGATGGAAGGTGGGCAGGTCGGGAATGTCGTAAATCGCATTGGGGTCGATCCCGAGGGCGCTGAAAATGGTGGCGAAGAGATTCTTTTCGTTGAAGGATTTTCCGGCGACCTCGACGCCGTCGATGTCGGTGGATCCCACCACCACGCCGCGCCGGATTCCGCAGCCGGCCATCATCAGGCTCCAGGCATTGGGGTAGTGATCCCGGCCGCGGGCTTGATTGATCCAGGGCGTTCGGCCGAATTCCCCCATCGCGACCACGAGAGTGTTGTCGAGCATTCCCCGCTGTTCCAGATCGGTGATGAGATGGTAGAGCACCTTGTCCAGTTCGGGCACAAGCATCTGGTAGATCTCGTTGTGGAAGACATGGCTGTCCCAGGGCATTCCGTTGGACACCATCACGAAGGGAGCTCCGTTTTCCACCAGGTGCCGAGCGAGGAGGGTGTGCATGCCAAACGCCGCTGGACCATAACGTTCCTTGTCGGCGGCGGGCAGAGTTTCGAGATCGAAGAGGGGAGCGCAGCTCATCAGTCCGCGAACGCGTTCGAACACCGCGTTCTGCGACGCGGCGGCCGCGCTCTTCCGGTCGTTCTCAAACTTGCGGGTCAGGAAGCGTCGCAGGGCGTTGCGCGATTCGTGGTCTTGAGCGTTTAGGTCGACGGCCCTTAGCACATTCTCGATGCGATACTCTCCGCCCACTCGCACGGGGGCGTATTCCGCGCCCAGCCAGCCGGCCCAGTTGCCTGCCTTGAATTCCTTGTACTCATTGCCCTCAGGGCAGGGGTCGAGGAGAATGAAATTAGGCACCGGATTGTCCAGGTGGCCCAGCTGCTGGGCGAGCACTGATCCTAGAGTGGGGCGAATGAACGGAGGACGCGGACCGGCACCCCGATTCAACAGCTCAATGCCTTGGAGATGCTCCGACTGGTTGGTTTTCATCGAGCGCACCACGGCCAGCTTATCGGCGATGCTGGCACATTTGGGCATGAGCTCGCTGAAATGGATTCCAGGCAGCCGGGTGGGGATGCTGCGGAACGGTCCGCTCGTGGGCCGACCGGGCTTGGGATCCCACGTTTCGAATTGGCTGGGCGCGCCGCAGAGCCAGAGCAGGATACAGCGCTTTTGTGAGCGCTTCACTTGCTCCGCAAACGCCGGCATCGAGAAAAGTCCACCCCAGCTCATCAGGGATAACGCCCCAGCAGCGCCGGCTCCTTGCAGAAACTTCCGGCGGTGAAAGCCGTGATCCGCACCGCCACAGGCCGGGTTGGGCAGATGGGAGAAAGGAGAGCGCATCAGTGATTGAGTTGGAACTCAGCGCTGGTGAGGAGAGCCCAGAGAAGCTGGCGGATACCGGACTCCGTTGACCGTCCCGCGAGATAGCTCACGCATTCCGCCAATTCGGCGGCGTCCGGTGAGCGATGATACACCGCCTGAAAGGCTTCCCTGACCCTTCCTGCTGGATCGGCAATGCCCGAGAGTTTTCGACTCAATGACCCGGGATGTGGGCCGGTCAGGCTGTCGAACAGCGGGGAGTTGGCCAAGAACATGGCCTGCTGCACTCCGGCTTGCACCTCGGCCGGGAAAAGATCGGGGAATTGCCGGATGAAGGCTTTTCTCAGGTCCGCTTCGGAGTGTCCGGCCAGTCCTCCGCTGTCGTCGGGCTTTAATCCTGTCGCCTGCTTCAAGGAGCGGAAGAGCTGTTCGGCTGTGAGGGGCTTCGTCAGTCCATAGGAGAAACTGTCTGGCGGTGTGGTGGGGCCTGACTTCGCGGACTTGCTGCGTGAAGCGGGGGGAGGCGGCGGACGCGAATCGAGCTGGTAGGCCTGGGTGTTACACAGGGTCTTGATGAGTCTCCGAACGTCGTAGCCGTGGTCAGCAAAGTCCTTTGCCAGCCAGTCCAACAGCTCCGGATGGCTGGGGGGATGCTTTGAGTCCATCAGGTCCACGGGATGCACCAGCCCGCGTCCAAAGAGCAACGCCCAGAATCGGTTCACCGTGGCCCGTGCAAGCAGTGGATTGTCCACGGTAGCCGCTTCGGCAAAGGCCTCGCGACGCGAGAACTTCGGCAGGGCTGGCTTGATCGCCTTGGCCTTGTCGACCGGCGGAGGCACGAGGTATTTTTCGGCTGCATCCACTTCTTTCTCGCCGTCTCCGGGTCGGGCTTCTTCCACCCGCCGACCGTTGAAGAAGGTGAGCAGGGCCGGCTGCGATTCCTTCTTCAGATTTGCAAAGCTCACAAACCCACCAATGGCTGACTCCGCAACGGCGGGGCCGTCGGGGGTGCTGACATTCTTGCTGCGCATGAAGGCAGCCGCCATGCCCCAGTAGTGCGCTTGTTTGATCTCGCGGGCGATCATGTGATCGTGGCATTGGGCGCATTTGACCTGCACACCGAAGACGACCGGCGCCACCGCTTCGGCGATGGCCTGGGCTTGGTTGGTGCGCTCATAGAGATACCAAAAGGCGCCCTTGTCCTCCGGTCGCTGCGGCCTTCCGGTCAGGCAGTCGCGCAGGAATTCGTTCCAGGGACGGTTCTCGCGAAAGCCGCGCTCGAGAAACTCAAACCAGAGATTCTGCTCCCGCGCCTTTTCCAGCTTCCCTCCCTGACGCCCCATCAGCACGCCGTCAAAGATCTCTCTCAGGTGACGCGGATGTTCCGTGTGATTTATCAAGGAGTCGATCAGCTGAGTCCGCCGATTCTTGGCGCGGGAGGTTTGAAACTCGGTAAGCTCAGACGCGGTGGGGATCCGACCGATTAGGTCCAGGTAAACCCTGCGGGCGAACGCCTGCTCGTCGGTCCGGGCCGCCGGTCTGATCTGATCCCGCTTCCAGGCACGCTGGAGGAAGCCATCCACTACGCGTGAGGGATCCATCGTGGGAGGAGGGGTCCAGCCGAGTGTGGTTGCTTTTGCGGGTTTCACAGCCCCCGATTCGGGTGGTGTATTCGACCCGCTTGCTTCTGAGGGCTTCACGGTGGGGATTTTGGCAATCCACGTTTTTATCCACTCGGCCTCTTCCGCATTCAGCGCCGCACGTTTCCCGGGCGGCATGTGTGGATCTGCGTCGGTGAGGAGCACTTTATACAGCAGGCTGTCCTCGGGTCTTCCAGGGAGGACGGCCGCACCCCGTTCCCCCCCTCGCAGCATGGATTGGAGGCTGCTCAGGTCCAGGCCGCCCTTGGTCCTGGAAGGATTGTGGCACTCGGAGCAACGCTCTTTCAGCAGAGGTTCCACATGCGCCGACCACAGACCCTCTCCAGGCGATTCGGCTCCGGAGGTGGGAAAGGGGACGGCGAGGAGTAGTGAGAGGCCCAGGACTGCCGTCAAAATCCCCCAGATGCCAGAGCCTCGCGGATTTCGAGAGGCGTGCGTTGCTTCGTTCGCGGAGGGCGTCTGCATAGAATTCATTTAAGCCATCCCCACACGAGTGCTGGGATGGCTTTGAGACCTTGGGTCCGCAGACACGCGAGGCCGTAGGGGACGACTCGAGCCGTGGGCGATGAGATTACTTCGCGCCTTGATCGATCCAAGCGCGGACGAGGCCAATCTGCTCGTCGGTCAGCGGCGTGCCCTTGCCGTCCGGCGGCATAGCGGAGTCCTCGTCCAGTCGGGCGATAGCCACAACCACGGAGGACTTCTTGCTGTCGCCCTTGGTCAGAATCTCGCCATTCTCCCCACCTTTCAGGATGGCTTCCAGGCTGTCGACGCGGAGCTTGGCCTTCTGCTTCTCTGGTCCATGGCACTTAAAGCAGGACTTCTCGAAAAGAGGCTTGATGTCTTTCGCGAAGCTCAGGTCGGTTTTCGTAGACGGGGCGGGGAGCTTGCTCAGATCGGGTGCCGCCGTGGCGACGGCCAGAGAGTTGACCAAGATTAGGGAAGCGAGCGTCAGGCTGTAGGTGGTTCTCATAAATCGTGTTCCAGTCTTTTCAAGACTGACATTCCGACGCCCATCCGGTCAAAAAGATTCAGCCAAAACGTCTGGCGTAACCTCAGATTTCAACGCACTCTGGATGTCGTACGCCGTTATGATTCAACTCTCGCGGATCTGGCTGGTTTTTGTGGCTTGCCTGGCCTTTCTTTGGCCGGTGGCCGGACGCCTCGTGGCCGCGATCGAGGACCCGCTTCAGCAGCAATCCCTCCGACAGGAACAGCTGCGGGGAGCTACGGCGCGGATTGGGGGCCAGCTGGATCAGATTCTGACGGATTTTGACCTGAATGGTATCTCGGGTGAGGACGTGAAACTGCTCCGGGCGATCCGCTCGGTCTTGCATCGCTTGACTGAGAAGGAGATGCAAAGCGTTCTGGCTCTGCTGGATCAAGCCCGTCAGCAGCCGGGCCAGCTGGGACAGCCCGTCGCTGAGGCTTTCTCTGGCCAGCGTAGTATCATCACTCAGCTCCAGCAGCTCCTGGTCGAATATCAGCGCCAACAGGCCGTCTACGACATCGCATTACGATTAAAGGAGCTTGCAGGGCGTCAGACGGAAAACATGCGGCTGGCTGTCTGGCTCGGCCGTCAGATCGAACGGAAGTCCCCGGAGCAATATTTGGAATCTCAGCGGGTCAACCTGCAGCTTCAAGAGACCGAAGAAGCGTCGCTTCGCGCCGAAACCGCCCAGGTTTTGGACCAGTTGAACAAGCTGGTCACGCAGTCCGGCGATGCTCCCACCATGGAACGTCCCCGCAAGGCTCTTGAGCGCTCCCGGGAAGGTCAGCTTCTGAAAGTCATCGATACCTGCCTGGAGGAGCTGAAGTTGGGCCGTTTGTTGGGAGCTGCGGGAAACGAAAAGCGCTCGCGTGACTTGATGCGCGAGGTGGCCCGTCTGCTCACGCAGTCGCTGGATCGACGCGATGCCATTCGTGAAGCCCTGCGCGAGCTGGACATCGCCCTCGACCAGCAGCGGAAGGTGAGCGAGAGCAGTCGGGGTCTGCGCACGCTCGAGGACGCGGTGAAGCGTGAGGGAGAAGAGGCGGCCGTGGTGGATCTGACGGATTTGATCCGCCGGGATCTCCAGGATTTGGTCCCCGCTGCCGCCGAACACCTCCAGGGGGCCACAGACCGTATGCAGGACGCTCGCGGGGTGTTTGTCAGCGGAGAGCCTCCGGCGAGAATTCGCGAGCAGGCCTTGGCGCATCTGGCCGATGCCATCACCCGCATGGACCAAGCGCGACGTGAGCTGATCGATCAGCTGGAGAAGGCCGACGCCCCCAAGGATCTTCCCCAGAAATCGCTGGCTGCTATCGAGGTACTTCAGCAGCGCGTCCGTGAGATGATTGAGCGTCAGGAAGCCCTTCGCAAGCAGGCCCCGCAAACCGCACAGGAGAAGCTGGCACTTCTCGCGCCCGCCCAGGGAGAGATCAAGGATCAGGCGCAAGAGACCCAGCAGCAAGCGGGCGAGCTGGCTCCCGCCGCTGCGGAAGCCTTGGGGGAGGCCGCCGCTCAGATGGACAAATCCCAGCGATCCCTGGCCGCTGGAAAGAATCAGGATGCTCTGCATCAATCGACGCTCGATGCTCTCTCCCGTGCCGAAAAGGCTCTGGCTGCCGAGAAGGAGCGCTTGGATGAGGCGGAGAAACAACTTGCAGAGTTGGAAGAGCTGCTCAAGCGCTTGCTGGTGCTGATTGGCGAAGAGCAGGAGATCTTCAGTGATACCACGCGAGCCGCCCTGAAAGCCGTGCTACCCGATGTCGCGGGTCTCGCCACTCAGCAGGGAAGAGTAGGGGAGAGAACACAGGCTCTGGAGATCGACACCCGGAAGCTTTGCGTGAAGGCAGCCGATCATCTGGCCCCGGCGGCCGCTCTGATGAATCAGGCGCGCGAGCACCTGGCGCAGCGCGCGGCCGTTGAGGCGCAGGCGCGCGAGTCTGCCTCCCTCAAAGAGCTGTATGCCGCCCGTCGCGAGATGGAGCGAACCATGGGCGCGCTGAAGGAGCAACTCGGCGAAGACCCCGAGGAGCCGGAGTCTGGCGGATTGGATCCCGCAGCCGCCGCCATCGCCGGGGCTCAGAAGGATGTGAACGAGGCTCTTTCTCAGCTGCAGCAGGGCGCTGCCAATGCCATGCAGACTTTGCGTGAGAAGCAGCAGCAGATTGCCAAGGATCTTTCGCAACCCATGATTGCAGCGCCTACCACCGCCATCGCCAAGCGTGAGGCGGAGGCGGCTGTGGGCAAGCTCGGCCAGGCCAATTTGCCAGCCGCTCTCGAATCCATGAAGACGGCCCTCTCAGCCATGGAGCAGGGGGTGAAGCTCAATCAGCCCAACGCGGCCGAGGGCGCTCCGAATCTTCCTTCTATCCGCGATCAGCAGAAAGAGGTGATGGCTCTCGCCCAGATCATGCAGGGGGCCATGAAGAACGCCTCCTCCATGGCGATGAAGAAGGCGGGCGATGCTCTGGAACGGGCGTCGAAAAAGATCCGTCCCTTGTCTGCCGGCAAGATGGGCAAGCTACCTCAGGCGGCGCAGAGCGAACTCGAGGCCGCCCAGGAGGATGTGGACTCAGGAGCGGCCGAGGCAGGAGAGATGCAGGGTCAGTCTGCCCACGCCAGCGCTCAGAAAGCCTCACAGCACTTGGCCCAGGCTCAGGCGGCGCTCGCCCTCGGGCAGTCCGGAATGAGCTCGGACAATCAGCAGCAGGCCAGCAATTCGCAAGGCCAGGGCAAGAAGCCCGGTCAGGGACGCACGAAGAAGAGCCAGCAAAGTCAGTCAGGCCCGCAGGGCGACGGACGCGAGGGCAATTGGCGGGGGCAGGGCGGGGCCGACGGCCCTGGGCAGTCCGCCGCGGGCAGTAGTCGTTTCACCGGTCTGCCCGATCGCGATCGCGCTGCCATTCAGCAATCACAGGGCGAGGCCTACCCGCAGGAATACGCCCCGCTGGTGGAGCAATATTTGAAAAATCTCTCCGATCAGGTGGAGCCGAAATGAGACGCCCACCCCATCCCACGCCGTTGCAGGTCTCCGGTCGGGCTTGCGGCTTGGCTGTCGCCCTCGCCTTCGCGATGGTTCTGGCCTGTCACGTCTGCCCTCTCGCCTTTGGTGCGCAGCCGACACTCGAGCCAGACCCCGTCAAGGTCGATGCCAAGACCGACGCTATCATCCGTGGAGCCTTGAAGTTCCTGGTGTCCAAGCAGCATCCCAACGGTTCCTGGGGAAGTCAGGACGAGGAGTTGCAGCATCCGGTCGCGATCACGGGTTACACCCTGATGGGTTTTCAAGCGGCCGGGCAGCTTCCCGGGGAGGGCGAGTTTGGAAAGAGCGTGCAGCAGGGGGTTCAGTATCTCATTGATGCCACTGCGGCCGACGGCCTGATGGGCAATCGGAACAACGGTCAGTACATGTACAATCACGGGATCGCCGCCATTGCTCTCGCTGAGATCTACGGCCAGACCCGCACCCCGGCGCTCCGCACCAAACTCGACCGCGTCATCAAGGTGATCCTCAGTTCGCAGAACAACGAGGGAGGCTGGCGCTATCGGCCTATCGCGCGCGATGCCGACATCTCCGTGACCGTGCTGCAAGTGGTAGCCTTGCGAGCGGCTAAGAATGGCGGGTTGGACGTGCCGCAGAAGACCATCGACAAGGCCGTTCGCTATGTGAAGAGCTGCTATCATGAGAAGAGTGGCGGCTTCTGCTATCAGCCCCAGCGGGAGCCCGGATATGCCCGTACTGCGGCGGCAATCTATTCGTTGCAAGTGTGCGGTCTTTACCAGGATCCCATGGTTGCCTCCGGCGCCCGCTATCTTCTGAGCATTCCCCGAAATGCGCAGGACTGGTTCACCTATGGAAATTTCTACGCCGCTCCCGCTCTCTACATGGTGGGAGGTGAGACCTGGGCTAAATACTACGCCAGCATGCGCGAGGTGCTTACCCAAGCGGTTACCAAGCGGGGAGATATGGCGTGGTGGGAGCCTACGCTGGATCAGGGGCGTATGGGCGTGGGACAGGTTTACTCCACGGCGGTATTCACCATGATCCTCGCCATGCCCTATCACTACATCCCGCTTTATCAGCGATGATCGTCATCGGGGTTCAGTTCAATATCGCTTGGGAAGATCGCGCCGAGAACATCCGGCGCGTGCGCGGCTTGCTGAAGGGACGGGATGTGGTGCCTGGCGGTTTGCTGGTGCTGCCGGAAATGTTTTCGACCGGATTCAGTATGAACGTGGAGGTGGTCCGCGAGCCGGTTCCCTCGAGCGTTGAGGCGGAGCTTCGTTGTCTGGCGAGCGAGTTCAAGGTGGCGGTTCTGGGCGGTGTCGTCAGCTCGGGTCCGGGAGGCTTGCCTCGGAACGAGGCGGTCGCTTTCTCTCCTCAAGGCGGCTTGCTGACCCGCTATGCCAAGCAGCAGCCCTTCAGTCCGGCGGGCGAGGCGAAACTCTTTGAGGCGGGCGAGCGTTCGCAGGTCTTTGACTGGGCTGGGCTGCGCATCGCGCCCTTCGTCTGCTACGATCTACGTTTTCCGGAGCTTTTTCGTGAAGCAGTGGATCTTGGAGCGGAGCTCCTGGTGGTGATTGCCAACTGGCCGAGTCGGAGGGCGTCCCATTGGGTGGCCCTTCTGCGTGCGCGGGCGATTGAGAACCAGGCCTATGTGCTTGGAGTGAACCGTTGCGGCTCGGACCCTCAGTTCCCGTATCCGGGTCGCAGCTTGCTGGTAGACCCGCAGGGGGAGATTGTGGCCGATGCGGGGGAAGGGGAGAGCTTAGTTCAGGGCGAAGTGGACCTGGCTGTGGTCCGGACATGGCGGGAGCAGTTTCCCGCGCTGCGGGACCGGGGATGCAAACGAGCGGGTTTTGCCCGCTGAAGCAGAGAGAAGGAAGCGCGTGTCGATTGTGACCGTCACCTATTTGCAGATGTTCACTCCGGAGGAGGTTCGGCCCCGACCCTGCCCGGATCCCCGCTTCTGCGTGCGTGAGGCCACGACGAAGCAATGGGAGTTCAACCGTTTCCTCTACATGCTGGTGGGGAGCGAGTGGATGTGGTGGGACAAGCTTGAGTGGACCGCCGAGCAGTGGAAGGCGTATGCCGAAGTTGACTCGTTGAGGACGTTTGCCGCGTATCATGAGGGGTCGCCGGCTGGGTATTTTGAGTTGGAGGAGGCAGAGGGAGAGATCCAGATCGCTTACTTTGGTCTGTCGTCGCGTTTTATTGGGAGGGGCTTGGGCGGCTATTTGCTTACCGTTGCGTTGGAAGAAGCGTGGAAGCGGAATCCCTGGCGTGTTTGGGTGCATACCTGCAGCCGGGACCACCCGAGCGCTCTGATCAACTATCAGGCGCGTGGACTCCAGATTTATCACCAGGACGAAATCGAGGTGTGAGCTAGCTAGATACGTCACGATTGCCGCCCAGGCTGCGTTCGCTGGTGGACTCAGAGATTCAGCCCCGGCGAAACCCACCGACGGGATTTGAACGTTAACCGCGAATGAACGCCAATGAACGCGAATGAACGGTAGTTCAGAAGTTACAACCCAGGAGCCCTTTCCGCATTCGCGTCTATTCGTGTCCATTCGCGGTTACATTTTGTTTGGTATTCCTTGGACCACCTTCACTCAAGACATTCGACGGGACAGCGACGGGGACAGGTATTCCACTAATGTGGGTTTCCTCGCACGAAGGCACGAAGTTCACAAAGCTCCGGACGGGTTCCGAGGGAGAAAGGAGAGACTCTCATTCCGACTGCTGGTTCTCATGCAAATCTCGTTCCCAACGAAAGGTCAGGCGCTCGCCAAGCGTTTGCGCGCTTGCCCCGTCACCAATGATTCTCTACTCTTCCGCCATTCAAGCACATCGTGCCGAAACGACTCTAAGCGAGGATGGTGTCATCACGCTTCGCGACATCCCTTTTCGTCGTGGTGAGTCCGTCGAGGTCATCGTCCTTTCATTTGCCCCTGCTGCAGCGTCGCGTTCCCGTTATCCGCTCCGTGGCACTCCGGTCACACTTCTCGCCCCCACCGAACCCGTGGCAGAGGCAGATTGGGAGGCGGGCGGGTGATTGTTCTCGATACACATGTCTGGGTATGGTGGGTTCACGGCGACCCGGCAGACCAGATCATCGTGGCAACGGCCCGAGTCTTCGATTCGCCTCTCGCCACTGTGGATACCAGGATTTTGGCATACCCTCATGTTACATTGAGCGTACATGCGGCAGGGCTGAGTGTTAGCGTCGTTGACCGGTGCCGGAGGATGGATTACGGTTGCTGGATGAAGGGCGAGTTTACTGCGATTATCGAGGAGGCTCCAGAAGGGGGCTATTGGGCGATTTGTCCGGAGGTTCCTGGCGCTAACGGGCAGGGTGAGACGGTTGACGAGGCGAAGGAGAGTCTTCGAGCTGCGATCCGGCTCCTTTTTGAGGACCGAATTGAGGACATGACGCGTGGACTTCCTGACGATGCGATCCAGACCGTCGTTGCGCTCTAATGAAGCGACGCGAGCTGGAACGGAAGCTGCGACATGCGGGCTGCTATCTGAAGCGTGAAGGTGGATCTCACTCGCTTTGGGTTAATCCCAGGTCAGGAATTGTTGAAGCCATCCCCCGCACGCCGAGATCAAGGAACCGCTGGCCCGAAAGATCCTGAGATCCCTGGGTGCGTTGTAGAAACTGAGCTCCTAACAAGCCCATTCGATCCAACATGTATCACGTCTTACCTAAGCCCTTAGCCTCCCAGTTTCTCGGATGACCTCCATTCCTACATCCCTGGTTTCGACAGAGTTGATTTTCGGTGAGCGGCCTGTGGCTCAGTGGGGGCGTTCGCTGAAAGAAACACGATGACACCGAAGGAGATCGTCCAAGCTGCATTCCAAGCTGACATCTCGCCCGCATTGCTGGGGAAGGGATTCTCCTACGTTCCATCGCAGTTCGCCTACAAAGACAAAGAGAAACCCGCTGGTGGGTTCCTGCTGCAAGACCTCCTTTACCAGTATCAGACATCCTGACCTCGTGCGAGAGCCCGTAGGCAGGAGTGGAACGAGGATGAGCCAAAGCGCAGGCCGTTTTCCGGCTCTCCCCCCACCCAGGCGGAAGGGATCGCAACGAAGCGCAAAGAAGCTTTCGTTGAACGTTGGGCGTCCAGGAATCTGTGGCCACTGAGAACTCTGTGTGAACATCTTCCCGGATTGTCCGGGGATTGTCTGTTGACGGTCGTGTGAAGCGACGGTGAACCGCAGGTAACTGATTGCGAGCTGGGTCGGTGCAAGTGACAGATTCCGCATCCGATACGCGCACTCGGGGATTTTACCGAGCTGTCTCGTCGAATTAGGAACTCGGATAATTCCTACGATTCTGGCAGCTCAATGGATATCTTCGCACAACGTCTATTTCTGTTGCGTTTCGGAGGGGGTGGGGACTGGCAGATCTATTCCCTAAGTGCCGGAAAAGAGCCGGCGTTGCTTGAGGCGGATGCTGATCTGCTTAGCGACCGTCGTTGATGCCGGTGGGGAGACCGTGCTCCCAGGATCGGGGATTACTCCAGGGGCGATCTGACTTTCCTGCGACCTCAGGACCATGGCAGCCCGAAGTTAGCGACAAACAGAGGAGTAGGAGAATGGCTGACAATATCCCGCGACAGTGGGCTTTCATCGGGCTCTTTCTGTATCGAGGCATGGTGTCGAATGAAATCCGTGTCTCAGTAGAATACTACGTCGCCTTCCAGGAGTTCCTGGAGCTTCCAGCCGGGCACCACGTTGGCAATCGAACGGTCCTGCTGAACGGTGGTGATCTTCACTTTGCCAATCAGCTTTCCATCGCGGCTTACCACAAGGACGCCGTTCGGCTTCAGCTCTTGATTGGCTCCAATGTCCAAAACCACAAAATCCCACTTCGGATCGACAACCAGGATCCGACCTTTAGTTCCCGGCCGCAGAACAACTTCGACATCATTGGTGCCACGATAGCGGTCCAACTCGGTTTCCAGCTGCGAGTTCTGGCGGAGCAAAACCTTCTTTTCAGCCTCAAGCGAGGCGCTCGCGTCGCGGACGGACTTCAACTCGGCTACCGTGCTCTTCACTTGGTCGGGGGTAAGACCTGTCGCAGTCCAGGAGGAGAGCTCCTGGGACTTGGTCTTGTTGTCGTCCTGCGCGCGGGTCAGTTGAACGGTGAGTTCCTTGGCGCGGTTGTCAGCTTTGGTGGCCGCCTCTTCGGCGTCGGTGCGCGCCTTTTTGGTCGACGCCAACTCCGTCTCAGTGGCCCCGAGCTTGGTTTTGGTGTCCTTCAGCTCGGCAAGGGCCTTGGTCTTGGCGGTCCTCTCCATGTTGGCCTGCTTCTCGAAATCGTTTCGCTTCTCGATGATGGCCTCGACATTGGGTTTCACCTGGACCCAAACAATTGCAGTCGCGGCAATGGCTGCCGCGATAGCGATACCTAGAGCAATGCGCAGAAATAACATGTTCTATCACCCAAAGGGTTAAGCCCGGCGAAACTAATAGGCTCGCCGGTGAGTGTCAATATGTCCTTCAGACTAACATGCGGCTTTTTTATCACGGATAAGTTTACGGATCGAGGAGGCTTCGTCGACCTGAGCTTCGAGATTGCTGGGTTTGGTAAGGCTGGTAGACGGATCGGTTTGTGGAGGCTGAGGCCGTCGGCCCGCACTTCCATAGCGCTCTGGGGCGTCTATTTCTGGGGAAGCAGTCCAAAAAGAGCCTCAAAATGCAGGGCACCCGTCGACGCTCTCGAGCGGTTCCCGGCGAATCATGCGAATTGATTCCCCTGCCTGTTCGTCGATACATCCGGTATGCGGCTACTCCGCCAGTATCCTTTTGTGCTAAGCTTTCTGCTGCTCCTGGTTTTTTGCAGCGTGATGGTGATCCGCGGGCTTCAGGCGCGTCAGACCAAACGCACGGAGCTCCGGGAGGCTATGATCATCCTTCAGACACGGGGGTACACCAATGAGGCGGTGCGAATTTACGGGCGGTTGATCCAAGAAATCCGCGACGTGCCCAATAAGTCGCTCCTCGACGACTTTCAGAGGACTCTCCTGATCATCGATCCGGCTTCCAAGCAGCACTCCAATCCTATCTGGAGCTATCATTGGGTGGTGAGCAATGAGATGGAACGGCGATCGGAGTCCACCCTGGCGCGTGCGCTGAAGCTGGCGGCTGACTAGCAGCGCACACCGCCTCGA
>CAMAVD010000112.1 GCA_945861575.1 Akkermansia muciniphila | reverse complement strand
AAGCAAGGCTATGCGACCGCTCTTTTTGGTAAGTGGCATTTGGGACGTCCCACGGAGTTCCTTCCGCCTCGCCATGGCTTTGATGAGTATTTTGGACTCCCTTACTCGAACGACATGTGGCCCAGGCATCCAGTGGCCAAGACCGGAACCTACCCTCCCCTACCTTTGATGGAAGGTGAGGAGGTAGTGGAGATCATGCCTGATCAACGTTTCCTGACTCAGCGCTACACCGACCATGCGGTTCGCTTTATCGAACAAAACAAGGAGCGGCCGTTCTTCCTTTACTTGGCTCACTCGATGCCGCATGTCCCGCTTCATGTGAGTCCTGCGGCGCAGGGGCGATCGGGATCGGGCCTCTACGGAGACGTCATTGAAGAATTGGATAACTCCGTTGGGCGGGTCATGTCCACGTTGGATCGGCTGGGATTGGAGCGGAATACCTGGGTGATTTTCACCTCGGACAATGGGCCCTGGCATGTTTATGGCAATCACGCCGGCTCTGCCGGACCCTGGAGGGAAGGCAAGGGATCGGTCTTTGAGGGAGGGGTGCGAGTGCCCTGCGTGATGCGCTGGCCTGGTCGTATCCCCGCCGGCCGAACCGCTGCCTCCGCTCTTATGACCATCGACTTGCTCCCTACCATCGCCAGCCGCGTAGGAGCGCCGCTCCCCGCAGCTCCGATTGATGGACGGGACGCCTGGCCTCTGATCTCGGGCGAGCGCGGTGCACGCTCGCCGCAGGAGGCCTACTTCTTTTATTACAATCAGGGGGAATTGCAGGCGATGCGAAGCGGTCGGTGGAAGCTGCATTTTCCCCATTTCGCCTTAGCGCTCGAAGACCGGTCAGCTGGGAAGGATGGCACTCCTTCTGGCGGTAGGATGGTGCCGGTGGGTTTGGAGCTCTACGATCTTGAGAGCGATCCTGGTGAGAAGATTGACGTCGCCGTCGGGCATCCGGAAGTGATCGCACAAATGCAGGCACTGGCGCACAAAGCACGAATGGATCTAGGTGACTCAAAAACGAAGCAATTTGGGGCTGGCATCCGGCCAGCCGGCATGGGCCCGGCTCCCAACCTTGCGCCTGCCGCGAGGTAGCGTTTCTGACTTCGGCTTGGGCTTTGCGGAGCGACGATCGAAGTGAGACCGCCTGCTAGTCCGAGTCGGATGAACCCGTTGAGATCACGCCTCGCGTGCCGGGGCGCTCTCGGAAGTCACCGACGTGGCTCAAACCCGTTTCCGGTATGCCGGCCATGCCCTCGCAGTACTTTGCAGCTCCGCATTGAACCAGATCGAAGAATTCCACCAAGTCGCGGCACCAGTTGGGAAAGCGGTCCGTGAATTTCAGCTCCAGTATGACCCTATTCCCGAAAGGGAGGGAGGGGTTTTGCATGGAGGTCATGAAGGAAAGTTGTGTGCGTATCTCGGTGCGGACATCCCGGTCCAGTGTCACCCGCACATTGTCGTTGAGTGGATCCACATACGCTTCCCGACGATAGGCGACATGGGCCTGCGGCCGCGCCCCGATACTGGCGGCCAGCGTCAGGAAGTTCTGAACCGCGGCTAGGGAGCGTCCGTCGGCACGGAGAAGATCCTGGGGGGCGGGCATCTGCCCGTTCAGGATCATTGCTACCGCGTCCTTTCGAACACCTCCCCGCTGCTTGAGGATGCAATTGTTCACCCGCCGCTTGATCTCTAGGAAAACCGGCGAGTCGGGGGAGTCGTTGTAGAACCTTACCCGAAGCTTATACCGATTCCTGTCGCCGTTGACGGTCGACCAAAAGGTTTCAAGGTTTCCAGAGTCGAGATACAGGCTGTGCACTGGGTAGCTGAAGTCCGGTTTTCCAAATCCATTCTCGTCGATTTCCAGATGCGCCACCAGAAAGTCCCGGATGGCCACTGCTTGCTCTTCCTCGAGCATGTATTTCAGCTCGAAACGCTGGCGCTGAAGTCGGTCGGCTGGCATTGCGTTAGTATCGAGGAGCTCCCGTCTTTATCTTGGGTAGAGCGGGTTGCTCGACTTCAAGTCCGCACCGAGGTGTTCCACTTGTTCGAATAAACGGTAAATTTAGGATTTAGCTTCGTTGACGTCCCCCTGCAAACAGGGGCAGAAGATAGCCAAGCATGTAGAGCAACGAGGTGACAAAAGCGGCCACATAGGTCATCGCGGCGGCATTGAGTACCTGGGAGACGCCGTTTTGCTCGGCTCGGCCCGTGATGAAGCCCAACTGAGTGAGCAACTGTCGCGCGCGGCGGGAGGCGTCGAACTCGACGGGTAATGTTACCAGGTTGAAAACCATGATCATCGACCATGCCAACGCCATGATGGTGAGGCCGGTGGCGCTGGAGAGTAGGCCGGTGGCGATGCCTACGAGGGGTAGGATGGCAACCATTTGGCTTGCGAAGTGGGTCACCCCTACGGCCGCCATCCGCAGCTGCAGGGGAGCATAGGCCGCCTTGTGCTGAAGGGCGTGCCCTGCCTCATGCGCGGCCACGCCCAGCGCCGCGAGTGACGTTCCATGGTAGGTCTGGGAGGAGAGAACGAGCCGTTTGTTGCGAGGATCGTAGTGGTCCCCCATGATCTGCTCATGCTCCAGGATCTTGACGTCCGCGATCCCAGCCGTTTGAAGTATCGCCCGGGCCGCTTCCGCCCCGGTATACCCCGATCTCGATGGAATCAGGCTGAATCGCTTATACATGCGTTTGACTTGCCATTGCGCTGCTACGGCTATGGCTAGGGTGATAATGCAGATTAAAATCATCATGGCTCGGGTGCCTTTCACCGGCTGAGGAACTTGAGATCCCTTGGCTGGCCTGTGGCGTCTTGGGTTTCAATTTGGCAATGGAACTGACCTGGATTCTTCGGGTTCCACAGTCCGTGTTCCCAATTGGACATCTAATCAGAGCTGCTGTCATGCCAAGTTGATCTGTCGTCTCGGCCCATCCGGCTTCGGACATCGCGTGGTCTTTCGGAGTAGGCCATTGCTGAGCAGACCCGATTCACCTTGCGGGAGGGCAGGGCTGCTCGGAATCCATTGTTTTAGCTTGGGAGGGACCCTGAGATCGCCAAAAAGGCTGCCTATGCCCAGGGGGCATTTGAGCAGGAAGTCTCGCGCTATCTGCGCACAAGTGCGGACTGTGGAATGGCTAGTCGATGTCCTACTTGGCAATCGGCTGGTCGCTTTGTGGCTGATCGGGCAAATGCCCCCCGCTCGTAGCTGCGTCTCACGTTTTTGGCACGATCCTTTCTTACTCGTCTGGGCGCGGTTCGTTGATCTGAAGCAGGACGGGCTCCGGCAGACTGAATTCGGGGCCCAGCCGGCGAGTCCGAGCCCTTTCGCATCCTGTAGCCCGAAACGATAATTGGGCCACCGGCAAGAGCTGTTGCCGTTTTTATGGAGAGGCTTCAGACTCGTTTTGTTAAGATCCGCTGGCGCTGAGGTTTGGGCAGAGGATCCCCGACGGCTGCTAGGCACCTGAATGAAGATTGAACAAGCGACCCGCCATCGTCCCGTATTCTATATCGTCTCGTCGTTGTTGGCCATCGGGGCCATCCTGTGGGCCGAGTCGCAGATGTGGACCTGCGTGAACGACTTGCGCCGACGGGCTGAGATTTTGAGTTCGGAAGTTTTTCATCTGGCCGACCCTTTGGAGGCTCGGATACGAGCTCTCAACGATGATGTTTCTCGCTATGCCATTCAAGTGACACCCGGTCTTAAGCAAGGAATCCTCGCGGAGACGGAGGCCACGCTCCGCTTTCTAAAGAAGCATCGTGAGGACGCGATGTTGCCTTCCCATCGAGATCTGCTCACGCAGATGGGTGATTTGCTGAATCAATATCTTCGCCATGCCGGAGCGCTGCTGGATTCTGCTTCGGCGCCCGCCGACCTAGAGATTTGGCGACGCGAGAAGGAACGGATCCTGGCTCAGATTCTTGCTCGGACCGCGGAGTTAGGTCGGGCGGAGAAGCTAGGCCTAGAGGACTACATGGAGGGAACCCATCAAAGCGTGACGGATCTACACCGGAAACTCGTCCTTTCCTCCCTGATCCTCCTGAGCATGGGGGCAGCACTGGGTTACCTCGCCTACCGGGGGCTGATCGTCCCTCTGCAGTTTCGACTGCGACAGAGCCAGCGCGTCATCGAGAGGCAGGAGAAGCTCAGCTCCCTGGGCGTCCTGGCAGCGGGGGTAGCTCATGAGATTCGCAATCCTCTCACTTCCATCAAGGCCCGCCTCTTTACCCAGCAGGACTTGCTGGCTCGTCCGTCCGAAGCTTTGGAGGATAATGTTTTTATTACCGAAGAGATCTCACGCCTGGAAAAGATTGTGGCCGACTTCCTTTCCTTCGCCCGGCCTTCGGAGCCTGAGAAGGTTCTCATTCGAGCAAGCCAGCCCCTGCGAGATGTTGGCGAGCTGCTCAGGGCCTCCTTGGCGAGGGTGAACATAGAACTCAGGACCGAGATTCTGGCCGACCCCCGCGTTCATGCGGATCCAGATCAGCTGAAACAGGTGTTGATCAATCTAGTGCGGAACGCGGCCGAAAGCATCGAGCACGACGGGATTATCCACTTGAGAACCCGCATCCAATCACGGCGTTCCTCCACTCGTTCGGGTGCCTCGGTCCTGATTGAGGTCGAGGACTCCGGCAAGGGGATTGCACCTGAAGATCAAAAGAGGCTTTTCGACCCGTTTTTTACCACCAAAGCGAGTGGCACCGGCCTTGGGTTGAGTATTGCCGCTCGCATTCTTGAAAAGCACGGAGGGACGCTGGAGTATCACGGCGGGACGCCTCACGGGACTCAGTTCACTCTGGTCCTACCCATCGCGTCGAATGAATCATGAATGAACCCAAGCTGCTTCTCATAGAAGATGATCGCCGATCCGCACAGTCGCTGGAGCGAGTGCTAAAAGGGAAGGGCTATGCGGTGACTCTTGCCGACCGGGGCGACGAGGGCCTCGAGCTCGCCCGGACAAAGGACTTCGATGTGGTGATCACAGATCTGCGCATGCCGGGCCTGTCCGGCCTGGATCTGGTCCGCGAGCTACACGCAGCGAAGCCAAGGCTACCCATTATTCTCATGACGGCCTTTGGTACGACCGAAACCGCCATCGAAGCTACCAAGAGCGGTGCGTATGATTACCTGCTGAAGCCGTTCGAGATGCCCGAGTTGATAGAGGTGGTGGGGCGGGCGGTTGCGGGAGCGAGGCTCATGACCGAACCGGTTGAGCTAGGCGAGGAGGGGCTCGAGGGGCAGGCGATTGTTGGTCGCAGCCGAGCCATGCAAACGGTTTACAAAGAGATCGGCCGCGTTGCAACAACCTCCGCCACGGTGTTGATCCGCGGTGAGACTGGAACCGGGAAGGAGTTGGTGGCGCGCGCCGTCTACCAACACAGCGAGCGGGCCGCTAAACCTTTCATTGCGGTGAACTGTGCTGCGATCCCGGAATCCCTGCTTGAGAGCGAGCTGTTCGGCCATGAGAGAGGGGCCTTTACCGGCGCCGATCAGCGGCGGGTTGGGCGCTTCGAGCAGGCACATCAAGGAACCCTCTTTCTGGACGAGATCGGGGACATGAGTGCCTTCACTCAAGCGAAGCTCTTGCGCGTGCTCCAGGACAAGGTCATTCAACGCGTGGGAGGCAAAGAAGAAATCCCTGTGGATGTGCGGATTCTTGCCGCCACTCACCGTGATTTGGAGAAGGCCATTTCAGAGAGGCTCTTTCGCGAGGATCTCTATTATCGATTGAGCGCGGTTGTCGTCAGGCTTCCTGCTCTCCGGGAACGTGCTGAGGACATTCCTGACTTGGTGGGATACTTTTTGCGGCGGTTTAGTCGGGAGTTCAAAATCACCCCCACTTCTCCTGAGGCGGATGCGCTGGCTTGGTTGGTAGAACAGCCCTGGCCAGGCAATGTTCGCCAGTTAGAGAATGTCATCCGCCAGGCACTGCTCCTCAGCCGAGGCTTCGCGGTCACCCGGCAGCACATGGAAACGGTCGCTGCTAAGTCTTCGGAAGCCGCTGCGTCCATCGGGGGTCCCGCGGGAGGGGGTGCCACCCTGGAAGAGTCGATCGACTTATGGCTCAAATCGGCGAAGGAGGGGGCCCAAATCGATGTGCATGCTCGGGCGTTTGAGGCTATGGAGCGTGTTTTGTTCGGTCGTGCCATTGATCTCGCTCAAGGCAATCAGGCCAAAGCCGCTCGCTGGCTGAACGTGTCTCGCCAGACCATGCGAGAGAAACTGCGATCTTTCGGGTTGAAGGAGGAGGGGCAGGGGCCCTAGCCCGCACATTTCATAGCCCGCAACACGATTGAAGTTCGTCCGCAGCCATTCCTGTCACCGCAGGTCCTATCAGCGTGCTGCGGGCTAGAAGCAACTCCGGCAGGCCGGAGTTGGGAGAAACTCAACACTCTGTGTTCCCGCGCGCAGCGCTTTTGAGCTCTATTTTGGATCGTTCTGAGTGCTTCCAGGGTTACGGCACCTTCTCTCCCCCGGCTGCCGCATTCCCGCGGATCTGATCACGAGCTTGACGGTGATGGGGTATATGCATAGTTTCTCCCGCTCGCCACGGCTGGGCCTGGAGTGTTCCAAGGTAGCCAGGCGTGGATCTCAATTGCCGAAACTACACATTCTGTGAACGTCACTTTAGAAAACTTGGGCGCCTGCAAGAAGCAGCTGCGAATCGACATCGAAGTCAGTCAGGTCAACAAGGCCTTCGAGGACGTTACCAAGGAGTTCGCCAAACACGCGAAGCTTCCAGGGTTCAGGCCCGGGAAGGCCCCGCTCGACATGATCGTGAAGAAACACGAGGCGGACATCCTGGAAGAGGCTAAGAAGCGCATCTACACCGAGGCTTTCCGTCAGGCCGTCAAGGACCAGGGTCTGGACGTGATCACCGATCCCGATGTCGAGGAGGTCCTCTTCTCCCGTGAGGCCGAGACCAAGGTGATCTTCACCGTAGAGGTTGCTCCGTCCTTTGAGCTTCCGGATTACCGTGGGCTTCCTGCCAATCGCGAGAGCACCGTCGTTACCGATGAGGATGTGGACAAGGCGCTCAAAGCACTCGCCGATCGCAAAGCTAGCTATGAGAAGGTCGACCGTGCAGCTCAGTTGGGTGACTTCCTCGTCGTGAACTACGAGGGAAGCTGCGAGGGCAAGCCCATCACGGACTTCAACCCGACGGCTCGTGGACTCACCTCCCAGAAGAATTTCTGGCTGGAGCTGGGCAAGGATAAATTTATTCCCGGCTTCGCGGAGCAATTGGATGGGGCCAAGGCTGGCGAAAAGCGCACGGTCACCGTGGATTTCCCGGCTGACTTTGTTCTGGCTGAGGTTCAGGGCAAGAAGGGCTCTTTTGATATCGAAGTGGTTGAGGTTAAGGAACGCAGCGTTCCTGTGTTCGATGATGCCTTCGCCCAGTCTTTCAAGGCCGAGAGCCTTCACCAGCTTCGCGAGGGCGTGCGGGGTGATTTGCAGAACGAGAAGAACCTCACTGTGAATCGCAGCGTGCGTTCGCAGGTTGTGGATGCCTTGATGGAACGCGTGCAGTTCGACTTGCCCGAGTCCGCTGTCAGTGCCGAGACCCGGAGTGTGGTCTACAACATCGTGGCGGAGAATCAGCAACGTGGCGTCGCCAAAGAGTTGATCGACCAGCAGAAGGAAGAGATCTACGCTGCGGCCCAGAAAACTGCCACAGGCCGCGTGAAGGCCTCCTTCCTCTTCTCGAAAATCGCGACGAAGGAAGGGATCAAAGTTTCCAATGAGGAGCTCAACAACCGAGTCTTGCTCATGTCACGCCACTATCGGATGACTCCGGAGAAGATGGTGAAGGAGCTCCAGAAGGGATCTGGTGTGCGTGAGGTTGTGGGGCAGATTCTCCACGAGAAGGTCGTGGATTTCCTCCAGCAGCACGCCAAGATCTCCGACGTGGCGAGCGCCTAAAACGCTCCTAACCCCTCACCGCGTCCGCCTCAGGCGGACAGGTCCACATTTTTAGCCGCGCGCTCCAGCCGAGCCGCGGCTTTTTCTTTTCTGGAGCGTATCGTGAGCACGCTGCTCAGGGCTTCCCGGCAGGCGAGCAGGACGCTGGTGCCAGCCACGGCAGCGCAGAGCATCCAGTAGCAGCGACCCCAGAGTCCTTGAGGGGCCGTCTTGAACACGAGGCATCCCCAATACAGCATGCCTGCAGCGAGGCAAAGCAGACGCATCATGGCATGACGCCGGAGGAATTGCTGCGGGGTGAACATGCCCTCAATATCACTCTGAATTGTGCGTTCTGCAACCGACGGAACTACCTGGTAGCAAAGTTTCTTCGATTTATTTGGGAAAGGTCTTGCGCCTGGGGACCCTGCACCATAGATTGCGCCTGCTCTTCGGATCGCGGGGTGGAGCAGCCTGGTAGCTCGTCAGGCTCATAACCTGAAGGTCCTGGGTTCAAATCCCAGCCCCGCAACCAATTTGAGAAAGCCCGGTCAACTCTGATCGGGCTTTTTCATGTATAGCAATAATGCCGGGAGCGTCGTCCCGATATGGAGTATTCTCCCTCGGCGCAACACCCATCCGACGCCACGATATCGAGGTGAAAATAGAACCGATATCGGCCGCCGAGATTTCGCCGCCCACCCTTCCCGCAAAGACGACACTCCCGTCCAGATCAACCGCCAGGGTCACGCTTGGTAGCAGTCAAAAAAGCCCGCTTGCCCTCTCTCAGTTATGCGCCAGGGTCCGCTGCCTGGCTGGCTCGACCGCGATAGGCGATGAGGAAGTAGACCAGTACGGCGGCGATGGCGGCGGCGAGCCCGCCCCAGAATTGAGGCCAGGGGGAGCCGATGCTCTGCTGGGACACCCGAAACCAGAGGCCACTTCCTACATAGCCCAAGAGGCTGCCCACCCCGCTCACCAGCAGGCTGAAAAGGGCCTGGGCGCGAGTGCGCCAGGCTGGATCGATGCGTTGGCTGAGATAGACCTGAGCGACGACAATGGTGAAGGTGAAAGCGAATCCATGTAGAACCACCCCGCCCAGCACCCAACCGCTGCGGTCCATCATGTAGAAGAGGTAGCGGAGCAGACCCAGGCCAAGGCCCGTCGCCAGGATCCATTTCAGCCGCCAGCGCGCCAGCATCGCCGAGAGTGCAAACATCGCCAAAATTTCGGTGACTTGCCCAGCGGACATCCAGGCGGACGTCCGTTCCAGCGACAGGGCGCGAAGATGGGTGGGGGTGAAGGGGTAGAAGGCCGCGATGGGAATCGAAAAGAGGGTGAGGGTGATAAACACCACGCGATGATCGCGAATCTTGAGCAAGGAGAGAGCGTCCAGTCCCAGGCGTTCCCGCAGCGTCAGCCTCTTGCCCGAAGGGGTGGGTGTCTTGCCGGCCACGCTGTGGGTGTAGAGTGCCAGCAAGAGCCAGCCTAGGGCGCTGGCATGGAAGGCCTGGGTCGAGCTGTCGGCCCCCAGGGCGCTGATCACCCAGCATCCGATCATCCAGCCGAGCGTGCCCATGGCCCGGATGGGGCCGAAGAGCCGTCCGGAATCCTTGAGCCTGCCCAGGATGATCGAGACGGAGAGGCTGGAGGTGGGCGCCGCGCAGAGCGACTGGAGCTGGATCGCTGCCAGGACCGCCCAGGAGGGGAATCCTCTCTGGATGGCAAGGGAGACCAGGACGAGCGATGCTGCCGTAGCCAGGGCCAGCCAGCGAAGCAATCGGGGCGGCGCGATGAACCGATCGGCCAAGGCACCGAAGAACAGCGGCGACACCAGTGCTGCCGTCGCGGAGGTGGCGAAGGCGAAGGGCTTGATCGACTGAAACCCCGTCGCATCCAGCACGGTTCCCAGGGGAACGAACCACGCCCCCAGCGCCATTCCATGAAGGAAGAGCAGGCCGGACAGCTCGATGATCTCGGAGGTTCGAATCTCCCGTTGCACGCGCGAGTGCGCACAGGTTTGCCCTAGGAGATCAAGCTCTCAGAGCCGGGTGGAGTGGGACAGCTCTTCTTTCCGCAGAAAATATGCAGCAGCCTGTCGCTGCGATTCCTTAGTGATAGCTCAGCAAAATTGACTCCCATAGCCGGACCCATGTCCGCTGGGGATACGTTCGACAGGCTGCTGGGGCGGTGGAGCTACCCAAACCTTACTGAATTACTTGGTCGGGGAGTAGTCCGTGGCTTGCATGTATTCGGACTTCACGCCTTCAGGGGCGGTCAGCGACCCTCCAGCCTTCTCCTCGGATGCGACGCGGGCCGCCTTCCACTTTGGATCTTCGCGGAAGGTCTTGAAGGAGGCTTCGCCTGCGGCTTTGGATGCGTGGGACAGGATGTAGATCAGCTTCTGATCCGCTCCCTTCTCGCCAGCGCTCAGATTCCAATAGGCGAGGTTCTTCATGCCATGGTGGGCGAAGAGTTCCAGCGTATGATCCCGGAATCGTGCGTTCAGATTGTCCAGCTTCCCTGCGGTGGCGGTGTAGGTGCGAAGTTCAAACACGCGCGGAGCTGCGAGGCTGGGCGCGATGGCGGGGGAGTAGTCGGTGGCTGTCATGAAGGAAACCTCCACCTTTGCCACCAGCTTTCCGTCCACCTCCGACGCCTTGTAGGCCTTGGTCCAGTCAGGATCTGCCATGAAAGCTTTCCAGGAAGCTTCGCGCGCTTGGCGATTCGGATAGGCCAGCACATAGACCAGTTTCTGGTCCTTGTTTTCCAGCGGCATCCAGTAGCCGATGTTTTGCATCCCATGCTTCTCGAATAGTTTGACCGTGTGATCACGGAAGCGGGAGTTCAGCGCTTCCAGCTTGCCGGGCGCGGCGTAGTAAACCCGCATTTCGTAGCAGCGGGTGTCAGCAGATGCGCCGTGGGTCGGTGAGAGCAGGGATGTGGTCATGATGAGTAAGGCCGCGAATTGCACTCGCATAAAAGTGAGCATGCTGTTGGGTTAAACCATGCCGCGAGTCCGGGGAAGGAAAAAATGGGTAAGGAGCCGAATAGGGCCTCGCGTGTCATGGGTGCGCCCCTTGTGGGTTGCGAGCAAACATCACCTCGGCTGGTCCGAGAGGCTTATCGGGAGTAGAGGTGCCGTGTGACCCTGAAAGTAGCGAGAAAGCGTGGCCCGTGAGGCCTTGGTTCTGCTGGCTGAGCCGTTCGTTGCTGCGCCTAGCCCGCACCTTTCATAGCCCGCAGCACGATTGAAGTTCGTCCGCAGCCATTCCTGTCACCCAGGTCCGACCAGCGCGCTGCGGGCTAGAAGCAACTCCGGCAGACCGGAGTTGGGAGAAACTCAACACTCGGTGTTCCCGCGCGCAGCGCTCTTTAGCCCGGATTTTGGTTCGCCAATGCCTGGCAGCATTGGGACAGAGGACGCGTGGAGGCGCCTCGTGGCATGGGACTATGAAAAATCCGGGGCAGGAATTGAACGCAAGGACGCGGGACCTGTCGCCAAGACGCAAGGAGGACAGACTCACTGCGCGGGTCCGAGATGTGGAGCGGGGATGATTGTTGTCGATGGGATCGGAAAACTCACGTGTCGTGCTGCGGCAACGATGGGACGGGGCTGATACAGAATGGTGGGATAGTGTAGATGGGTGCCACTCCTCTATGATGGATCCCGCATCCGCGGTGCACGCCTACGCAGGCAGTTTCGGGTGTGTCAGTAAGGCACAGTGGAACATCTTGTGCCCTTGGACAGTGGCGTATGCTTCAGGTAGGGGGGCAACCTGGGGAAGCGGAGCCCCGATAGTCGGTGCGGAATCTGCTCTCAGCAGTGGGTGTTTTGCGGAGTAGGACCGTCGTAGCGCCTGCAGAAGAAAGGGCTTCTTCTTTGGGGTGCTCTATGGTTCATTATGCCTCGCTTGGCCTCATTTATTGGGCTGGGCGGTCTGGGGCCTGTTCAGTTTTTTGACGGCGACCCAGGTCAACGGAGACAGTGGAGGCAAAGGAGTGCGCCGCTTTGGCATGCGTTCGTTGTGAGCGCCGGTATTTATTATGAAGCATCTGATTGCAGCACTCCTGACCGTTTCGGTCATTCAGGGTTACGCGGCTATGTCGGACCTTGAGGCGATTGGCCTCATCGAGTCAGGCGGAAACGATCGCAAGATTGGATCCGCTGGCGAGGTAAGCCGGTATCAAATCTTGCCCAAGGTGTGGCAGAGCTACACGCGATCGCGAGACTTTCGCAATGCCTGGGTGGCGCGTGAAATCGCACGCCGTCATTTGGGCATCCTCTCGCAATCTTTCCGTGCTCAGGCGGGTCGGCCGGCCGCGGCCTTCGATCTGTATGTGATGTGGAATGCCGGTCTGGGCTACTATCGCCGTGCGGGTTTTCGTCCTGCCAATGTTCATTCCACTATCCGTGAGCGGGCGCAGCGCTTCGTGAACTTGAAACAGTTGAACACCCCTGCCTCAGCGGGACGTCTTGCGTCTAACTGACATTCAGCAGGTCAGCACTCAGAAATCCCTGAGACCGATCGATGCCCTCAGGGTGGGCACCCTGCATAAGGACGTTCCGAGCGGGCTTGAGGAACGTGCGCCGCATCAGATCTCCTGTCAGTCCCGAGACGACGCTGGCATCCCAAAGCTCCGGTCGCCGGAGCTTCCGTTAGAAGAGGATGTCTCGAGGGGTGCTGATGCCGTTCACGAAATGATGTATGAGCGGATCGGTGGAGGCGAAAAGATCCGTGACTGAGCTGTTGGTGTAGATCGTTCCCTGGTGAAGCATCAGCACCCGCTTGGCCACGGTGCGCACGCTTCGCATGTCATGCGTGACAACGATGGTGGTCGCTTTGAGCTGCTCGCAGAGTCGCCGGATCAGTTGATCGATGCTGTCGGAGACGACAGGGTCGAGACCCGTGGTCGGCTCGTCGTAGAGGATGATCTGAGGACGGTAGACGATCGCGCGCGCCAGCCCAACGCGTTTCCGCATGCCGCCTGAAAGCTCGGCGGGCCGCTTGCTACCGGTTCCTGGCAGTTCGACCCGTTCCAGCGCTTCCTCCGTACGACGATCGATCTCGCCCGCAGTTAGTTTGCCTTCCCGCCTCAGGGCAAACGCCACATTTTCGTGCACCGTCAGGGAGTCGAAAAGCGCCGCACTTTGAAAGAGCAGACCGAATTCCTTGCGCACTCCCAAGAGTTCCCGCTCAGTGAGATGGGCGATGTTTCGATCATTGATGAAGACCTCGCCCTCGTCGGGAGAGAGCAAACCGATCAGGTGTTTGAGCAGGATGCTTTTGCCACAGCCGCTGCGTCCGATGATGGCCACCGCCTCGCCTGGCTCGATCCGCAGGTCGACCCCGTTTAGCACCTGCTGGGATCCGAAGCGTTTCTTGATACCGCGTGTCTCGATCATTTCTGAGTGAGGGCTCGGGTGAGGAGCAGTGTGAGAAAGAAGTTCGAGATCAGGATCGCGATCGATGCAAATACCACGGCTTCCGTGGTTGCTTTGCCAACCCCCTCCGCTCCCTGGGGGCAGTTCAGCCCCTTATAGCAGCCGACGAGCGCGATGATCATTCCGAAGATGACGGACTTGATCAGGCCCACCCCCACGTCCTGGACCGAGGTGTAGTGCAGCATGTTGTGCCAGGCATAGGCCGGGTCGATGCCCAGCAGGCCGACCCCCACCGCATAGGCGGCGGCAATTCCCACGCAGATGGAGGAGACGGTCAGCAGCGGGAGCGCGACGGTGGTTGCGATGAGCCGAGGCACCACCAGATAATCCACGGGATGCGTCGCCAAGGTGCGCAACGCGTCAATCTGCTCGGTTACTTTCATGGTGCCAAGCTCCGCCGCGATGGCCGCGCCGACACGGCCCGCCACCATGAGGGCGCTGAGCACCGGCCCAAGCTCGCTACACATCGAGATGCTCACCACGGCCAGCGTGGCGGTGTCCATTCCCACCTTGTGGAATTGGAAATAGGTCTGGGCGGCGAGCACCATTCCGGTGAAAGCGCCGGTGATGAGAACGACGGAGAGCGACTTGATGCCGATGAAGTAAAGCTGGTAGAGCACCAGCGAGGACTCCCACCGTCGGGCTAGAATCGAGCGGATGGATTCCCCGGCCAGTTGGGCCACCTGACCCAGCCCGTCCATCCCATTCAGGAACCGCTTGGTGATCTGATCCCTCATGGCTCTGTCGTCTCCGGTCTGGGAGATTCATCGGCCAGTTTCAGCGCTGCCTCCATCAGGAGCTCTCCTGTCATCTCCCCCAGACTTGTGCGCGTGATATAGTCGTAGCGGCGGAAACTGGCGTAGTCCACCTTGGTGAGGATGTAACCCAGGGCGTCATTGGTCAGGCCGAAGAGCAGGTTGTGGGTTCCGTGCATCTTACGCTTGAGATAGAAGCCGATGTTGGGCAGGGCTTCGCCTGGGATCGTTAGAATCTGCGCATGACCGATATTGATGAGGTTAAGACGGGTCTTGATCCATTTGCCATCCTCAGGAGGCGGGTAGCCCAGCGGCGACTTGCGGGTGATCTCCAGCATCATTTTCGACTCAACCGGGAGACGTAGGATTCTCGAGGTAACGAAGAGTTTGGGATTGGTCTTCGCCGGGGCTTTTGCGATGAGCCGGAGGGCCTCGTCAGCGAGAAGATTTCCGATGCGCTGACATTCTTCCCAGGTGCGAACGTCTTTTCCTCCCTCTCCTCGATTGTCAGCGGTCACCATCCCACCCTGGGCGCTGTTCATGAAAATGCCGACCCCGCCGCCCTTTTCCGCCAGCCGATCGTAGAGCGGACCAATGAGGTCCGGACTGCAGAGGCCAAGGTCCGCCCCGAGCACTTCGGGGTGGACCGCGTAGTTCACCAGCGTGGCGATGACCCGTTCGTCTGTCCCAATCGCCTGCAGGACATGGCAGCGCGGATCGTAGAGGGCGTCTGCGTAGGAGTTGAAGGCGATCTTGCCCTTGGCGGGGCCTGTGGCGACACGGAGCTTGGCTGGCTTCTGGGCGGCGTGGGCCTCCTTGATGGCTTCGGCCGTCCATTCCACGACTTGCTGGACATACTTCAGATCAGAATTGAACCCGCCCTTGCCATCGGGGAATCCATACATGTCGGG
Organism: Akkermansia muciniphila; assembly: GCA_945861575.1. Lineage (GTDB taxonomy): Bacteria > Verrucomicrobiota > Verrucomicrobiia > Limisphaerales > UBA11320 > UBA11320. Next base: position 996 of record CAMAVD010000112.1, on the reverse strand, counting down.
TGCGCTATGCGTGTGGGTCGCACCGATCAAGATGTTATCAGCGGGGATCTCCTTCACCAGAGCGCGGACCCGGTCGCCTAGCACGGAAGGAAAGCCGAGGAAATCGGTCGACACGATCGCCACCACCGCATCGTCCTGGGAGAGAACCAGGGCGCGTACGCTGAGATCCCCACGCGACGCTTTCACGGGGTCGGAGGGTCCGATCCCGCCGGAGACAGGGAGCAGGGGATCAGGGGTGACTTTACGCACCGCGATGCCCGCACGGAACTCAGCGAGCAGCGTCACGGAAGGGCTGATGAGCAAGCAGAGCGCGAGGAGGATCGTTCGCATCATGTCTGCAGTCTGTTCGAGCGCTGGCATCGCATCAAGCTCGTTCCCTGCCTCACTCTCAAGACCCGGCCGGTTATTAAGACGACATCATAAATCCGACGGGCCTGCTAAGGATTGAAGGATTTTACCAGCTGTCCGCTCTGTCCGTTCCAGAGCCTGAGGATACTATCCTGTCCGCCGCCGATCACCCATTTTCCGTCGGGGGTGACAGCGGCCGACTGCACGAAATCCGACCCTGTGCCGAAGCTGCGCACCGTCTTGCCTTCGTCATTGACCAATCGGACTTGAGAGTCGCCGGAAGTGACCAATGCTTCATTGGTGGCCTCGACGTAGCAGATGGAAGTGACCTCCTTCTCAGCGCCTCCGATGGTGCGCTTTTGCTCCCCAGTGACGATGTTCCAGAGTTTGATGAGCTTGTCTGCCCCGGCACTGGCCAGGGTACGTCCGTCGGGCCGCCAGCTTACCCCGAGCACATGATGGGTGTGCCCTTCGAAGGAACGGGACATTTTGCCTGAGCTCAACTCCCAAACTTTGACGAATCGATCGGCTCCCGAACTGGCGAGAGATTTTGAGTCGGGAGAGAAGTCAACCGCCAGCACCACGTCGCTGTGGGCATTGGTGAAGCTGCGAGTCAGCTTGCCGGTGCCCACGTCCCACAGGTTGAGT
>CAMAVD010000111.1 GCA_945861575.1 Akkermansia muciniphila | reverse complement strand
CAGGCCACCCTGCGACTGGGGGAGCAGCTCACACGTCTGGAAACGCGGCTGGAGTCGCAGAGTGGGGACAAGGACCAGATCCTTCGAGCCCTGGAAGTTTCGTCGCAAAACGCTGTCCGACTGGCCTCCCTCTTGGTGGGCATTGGCCTCTTTGCGGTTTGCCTCATGTCCTTTCTACAATGGCGGGCGACTGTGCAATTGACCCAACTGGCCGCTCGTGCTCTCCCCAGTCGAGCGGACCTTAGTGGCTTGCAGGAGTCTGCCTCGCTGCCGCCGGTCGGCCCCAGCAAAGAAACCAGCCGCCTGATCGAGTCGCTGGAGCGCCTGGAGCATAGGATCGACGACTTTGAGCAGGTGGTGAGCCACCCGCAAACCCAGGAGCCCAAAAGCCTAGGACCTGCCGAGGTGGCGCAGCAGGCAAAAGCCAGGAAGGTGCCCCCTGCTCCACGCATCACCTCTCCCCATCGGCTGTCCGCGCCTGAAAACTCGAAACCCGGACCTTCCTCGAACGAGAGCGCGGAAGCCAGCCTGCCCCGTCCAGGCATCCTCGAAATACTCAGCAAAGGCGAAGCATTCCTCCAATTGGGCCAACCCACCGAAGCCTTGCGCACCTTCGAGGAGGCCTTATCCATGCAACCCGCCCATGCAGAGGCCTGGGTTAAAAAGGGCAGCGCGCTCGAGCGTATGGAACGGATCGAAGACGCCCTAGCCTGTTACAATCAAGCCATAGGTCTGGATGGAACGTTCACCCTCGCCTATCTCTACAAAGGCGGCATTTGCAACCGCATGGAGCGATTTGATGAGGCTTTGCTATGCTACGAACAAGCCCTGCGTAGCCACGAGACGGCGGCGGCCTCGTAGCGGACGACCGCGGCGGCTGCTCTAGCACCGACTCAATGCTCCACGGGGGCCGATAGCCCAATACGGCAGGGTCCCAAAGTTGCTAGCTGCTAGGTTTCCTCCCAGAAAAAGCATGGCTTCCGCTCCACTCTCTGCTATCACCTTCCCCGAAGAATCTGAGACTTATGTCCCCTACCCTTATGTCAGAAGAGCCGGCCCAGACTGGAACGCAGGAATTCAAAGTGGATCAACTGCCGGTCCGGCTCTATCCAGACCGTCCTTCCCTGGCACGAGGGGCCGCGCTGGAGGCTCACGGACACCTGACCGCGGTGCTCGAGCGTCAGGCAACCGCAGCGGTGATTCTTGCCACGGGCAACTCCCAGATCCAATTTCTGGACGAGCTGATCCGCCTGGGAGGAATCGATTGGTCCGCCATCACGCTCTTCCACATGGACGAGTATCTGGGCCTCAGCGGTAACCACACCGCCAGCTTCCGCCGCTACATGAGGGAACGGGTGGAGTCACGCGTCCGACCTCGCGCCTTCCACTACCTCGAAGGAGATTGCCCGGAGCCGATCAAGGAATGCGAGCGCTACAGCGCGCTGCTCGCCGCCCAACCGATCGACCTCTGCTGCATGGGTGTCGGTGAGAATGGTCACATCGCTTTCAACGACCCTCCGGTCGCGGACCTAAACGACCCGCTCAAGGTCAAAATCGTCCAACTCGACCACGCGTGCCGGATGCAGCAGGTCAATGAGGGTCATTTCCCAGGGCTTGAAGCCGTACCTCAGTATGCGCTCACCCTCACGATCACAGCGCTTTGCGCGGCTCAAAAAATTATCTGCATCTGCCCCGAGACCCGGAAGGCTCAGGCCGTCAAGGCCATGCTCGAAGGCCCCATCAGCGCCGCATGCCCCGCCAGCGCGCTGCGAAGCCAGCCTCAGGCCACCCTGTTCCTTGATACGGACAGCGCAGCGCTGCTGAGCTGAGCCAATCGCTGTGTCTCGAGATTACGTCTTACAGCCATTCCGCTCCCCGGTTCAGCTCCAGATTGACTATGCCAAGGAGCTGAACCCGCAGCAGTATGCGGCCGTGAGCTCGGCACCTGGCCCCTCCTTGGTCATCGCAGGTGCAGGCTCGGGCAAGACCCGCACCCTGACCTACCGAGTCGCCTATCTGATCGAGCACGGCATCCCGGCGGATCAGATTCTTCTTCTCACCTTCACCAACAAGGCCTCTAAGGAAATGATGCGGCGGGTCAATGACCTGCTCGGGGCCGATCTGCGCGATCTCTGGGGCGGCACATTCCATTCCATTGGAGCCCGCTTGCTCCGAGCCCACGCCGAACGGATCGGTTTCAGAAAGGACTTCACCATCCTCGACCGGGAGGATTCGAGAGACTTGGTCAAGGCCTGCCTCGGCGATCCTGGTATTGAAACCACCGACCGCCTCTTCCCCAAGGCGGACGCCTTGGTCGACATGCTCTCTCTCGCGGTGAACAAATACGCCTCCATGGCAGAGGCTATCGCAGGGGACTACCCGCAGTTCCTCCCGATCGGTGGACGCATTGAGGAACTCGCCCGGCGCTACGCCGCACGGAAGCGCGAGTCGAACGTCATGGACTTCGACGACCTGCAGACACAATGCCTCCGACTGCTCAACGAGCACCCCGACGTGCTTCAACGACTGCAACACAAGTTCCAGTTCATTCTGGTGGACGAATACCAGGACACCAACACCATCCAAGGTCGCCTCATCGACCAGCTGGCCGCCATCCATAAGAACCTGATGGTGGTGGGCGACGACTCTCAGAGCATCTATTCCTGGCGCGGAGCCAACTTCCGAAACATTCTTGAGTTTCCGCAACGCTACCCCGGCGCAAAGGTCTACAAGATCGAAACCAACTATCGAAGCACCCCAGAGATCCTTCAGCTAGCGAATGCAGCCATCGCTCCCAACAAGCAGCAGTTTGCCAAGGAGCTAGCGGCGGCACGGAAGTCCGGAACCAAGCCAGGGATCGTTCCGTGCAGCGACGCCGGCGTTCAGGCAGCGTTCGTCTGCCAGAGAATCCTGGAGCTTCACGAGGAAGGAGTAGCCCTGTCGCAAATCGCGGTGCTCTACCGCTCCCACTTCCACGTCATGGAAGTGCAGTTGGAAATGACCAAACGCCAGATCCCCTTTCTCGTCACCAGCGGTATGCGGTTTTTCGAGCAAGCGCATATCAAGGATCTCACAGCCTTTCTGAAGCTGACGGCGAACCGATCGGACGAGATTGCCTTCAAGCGCATCGCTCTGATGTTTCCAGGTGTGGGCGCAAAGGCGGCTGAGAAGCTGTGGGCGGCCTTCCAGGCTCAGATTCGCATGCAAGAGTTAGAGGGCGCTGCAGCCGCTGATGCCAGGAGCCGCACGCTGGCTGCCTGCCTGCAGCGAGCTGGGAAAGCGGCACCCAAAAAGGCGGAGAGGGCCTGGGCACAGTTTACCACCACCATCTCCCAGATCGAACCCCTCGTCGGCAAGCCTGGCGAGATGATCCAGATCCTGATCGACGCCTTCTACGCAGACTACCTCAAGGAGACCTTCGACAACCACCGCCATCGTGCCGAAGAAGTCGAACAACTCGGTGTCTTCGCCCACCAATTCGCTGACCTGGACACCTTCCTGACACAGCTGTCCCTGCTGACCACTGCGGAGACGGATGACCGAAACTCCAACAAAGGGGAGGAGGATCGGGTGCGCCTCTCCACCATCCATCAATCCAAGGGGCTCGAGTACGATGTCGTTTTCCTCATCATGCTCTGCGACGGATTGTTCCCTTCCGGACGCTCTCTGGACACCAGCGAAGGGGAGGAGGAAGAGCGACGTCTCTTCTACGTGGGAATCACACGATCCCGCAACGAGCTCTACCTGAGCTATCCCCTATTGCGCTACGCGCAGGGACAGGGCGAGATGCCGCAGATGCAGTCCCGCTTCCTGATCGATCTCCCCGCAGATCTGTATGAGGAGTGGAATCTGAGGCAGTCCGAGTTCGGCGGCTACTGAGGGCGAGCCGGGATCCCTTCAAAGAGCGGGGCGAGCAGCCGAGCTCCCAGCGGCTGATCCGGCCGTGCCAGGAGCAAACGCTCGTAAATCAACTTCGCACGCGCTCGATCCGCCGGTGCCATCGCTTGAACCACACCCACCAGCCGAGCGTAAGCCGGCGTGAAATGCACACTTTCCTGGACGGCTTGGAGGTACGAATCGATGGACTGCCCAAGCTCAGCTCCAGACTCCTGCACCAGCCCAAGCAGGTAGTGGTCGCGTGCCTTCTTGAAGGCGCTAACCTCGGTGGTCTCGAAAGCGCCGCCTGGCACCACCGCCGCAGCCAGCGACAGCGAAGTGAATCGTTGAAGGAGATCTGTCAGCGCTCTCCCGGAAAGTGCCGCACGATGAAGCACGCGGGGCGCGAGGAAGGAGACACGAGGAAAACGGTCGAGATTGATCGCTCCGCCTTGCGCCCAAAGGCGGAGCGTTTCTGAGCCTGCTACCCTGCAGCCCAGTAGCTGCACCACATTCAGAAGCCCAGCCGCCCGCAATTCCACCGGATCCACCCGGCGCATCCTAGCCTCCAGATCTGCCCCATCCAGCCCTCCCTCTGAACTCGCCCGCCCGATCAAAGCCATCACCGGAATGTCCACGTTGAAGTGCAGCATCCAAAGCTCGCTGTTGGAGAAAACCTCCTGGAACGTTGCGACAATAGTCCGGAGGGACACTTCATCAAGTTGATGCAAGGGGAGCCACTGGCAGAAGAGCCCTCCGCTCCGCAGCCGATTTCGAACCAGCTGGAATTGCTCGCGCGTGTAGAGTGAACCGGATCCATCCTGCGCCGGATGGAAGAGGTCCGCGACCACGACATCGTAGTTGGAACGAGTCTGGCGCACGAAGCGGCGTGCATCCGCCACGACCCTGGTGACCCGTGCGTTCGTACGAATCCCGGCGTTCTCGGGTTCAAAGCGACCGATCACTGCGTCCACCTCTGAGAGCAGCTCCACCGTCTCGATCTGAAGTTCAGGGTAGGCCAGCGCCGCCCCTGGCGTGATGCCCGTGCCAGGCCCCAAAAAGAGCGCCGTCATTGGCCCCGGATGCAACAGCAACGGTAGATGAGCCTGCCGTCGCTGAGCAACGGATGCCGCAGTCCCACCCATCTGGAATCGATTGTTCACCCGCAGGCTTCGGTGCCCGGCCGAATCCGAGAGCACGGAAACGGTTGCCATAGGACCCACGCGGGAATAGTCCAAGACCATCGCTCCCGGCACCTCCACCAGTCGCAGCGTGTCGGGGAGGAGCGAGACCACCCCCGCCAGCAGTACCGCCACCGGCCAGGACCAGGTCCGCACGTGGGGAATCAGGGGAAGAAAACCCAAGGCGAGGGCGAGGAAAGTCCATTTGAATCCGAGCGTCGGGAGAAGAAACAGACCGCACAGAGGCGCCCCCAGCGCACCGCCCGCATAGTTCCATGCGAGGGCAACCGGAACGCCTCCCGGGGCCCTTCGCGCCAAGCTAGCCAGATGGGAAAAACCAGCGCCCATGGCCATGCAAGGAAGGCCAAACACACCGAACGCCAACAGCGCCTCTGCACCCCAAGCCGCTCCCAAAGTGTCCCCTAGCAGCGACACGAGCCCTTCATGAATCTGATGCGAGCGCGGAAGAAAACTAGCCGCTATCAGGACGCCAGAGGCCATGGCTGGAAAAAGCCATGCGAGCAAATCCACGGCATGACGCCCCCTCAAAAAACGGTGATAGAGCCCCGCCCCCAAGGTGGTTGCAGCCAAATAGGCAGCCAGGGCGATCGCAAAGGAATAGACGGTATTTTCAAGCACCATGGACAGCGCCCGCACACCGGCTATCTCCAGACTGATACCAAGAAGTCCGGTCAGAAACAGACTGCCGTGCAGTCGCCAGAGCGGAAGCGGACAGTCGCCTGCCCCGCGCTCCACACGCCGCTTCAGGGCTGCGGAACGCGCTTCGGAAACGGTTTCCGCCTCGCGTGTCAGGCTGGCGAACAAACCCGCCGCCCCCAGATTGCAGATCGCAAGAACGAGAAGCGATCCAGGGAACCCAAGGGTGGGCATCAGCAGGAACGCAGCGACCAGCCCGCCGAAGACAGCCCCCGCAGTGTTCCAGGCGTAGGTCCACCCCAGAACGCGTCCATCTCGCTGGAGGAGCGCTGTCGCCGATTCCATGGCAGGCAGCGTGGCTCCCATGGCTGCGGTGAAGGGAGCCAATCCAAGTAGAGGGAGGAGGAAGGCTGTCCACGAACCACCGACCCCGGGGAGGGAGTCCCGAGCGGCACCCGCCCAGCGACAAAGCTCGGGAGCCAGCCCGATGGAGATCAAGGCACCGAGAGCCACCACAATCTCCAACCAAACCAATCCCGGCAGCACCCTTCCCTTGAAGCGTGACGGCGTCCACCAAAGCGCGCCAAGCGCCAAACCCGTCATCACAGCGCTTACCACCAGGAGCAATGAGGAGCTCTCATGCCCCAAGCCTAGGGCAAACAGTTTCGACCAGATCACCTGAGCCCCCACGCTTCCTGCGCCCGAGAGCATGAGTGCCGCTGAGAGTCGAAAGCGCATGGCGAACGTCCAAAGCCGCCCAACAAGCAGGCACTTCGGTCGAGGGAATAGCCTACGAGGAAACTTGCTCGAGGCACTTCAAGCTCTGGGGGATCCAAGCGCAGCCGGCGTAGTCTAGGCTTAGAGCCTTGGCATGCTTCGCCACTCCCTCGGGATCATTCTTGTAACGGTCGTAGGGAAAGTGCCCGCTGATCGCTCGAAGGCCAGCGTCGGTCAACATCTGCTTGAAGCAGTCCGTACTCAAATTGTAGCTACCCGCCAACTCCACATTACGAATGCCCATACTCTTAACCTTCTGGATGGTGGAAGGAACATTGCGTGTGAACTCGGCACGCAGGCTGCAGAGCTGCAGGCCAATCGGGCCCTTGAAACGGGCACCGGTGCCGACCGAAGCAGCGTTTGCAACAAAAAGGCAAGCTGCCGAGACGGCCGCGACGCCAAGAAGGATGCGGAGAGAACGTGTCATGCCCGCTTTGTAACTCGACCCCCCACCCAAAGTGAATCGAGAACTTGGAATTTATCCTAGCCGTAGCGGCGCAGAAGGCGCGCCGCATCGTAGGCCTGACGTTCCTTGGAACTCATCCGACCAAAGTCGGGCGCCCCGCCGGACAAGATCGGCCAAAGGAGAGGCTTGGCTGGCACCACACCCGTGACAACAGTCGGAGCTTCTTTGAGGGTCGCTGCCGGAGCACTCGCAGTCGGCTTCAAAGGGTTCCCCTTCACCTCGACCGTCGTTCGGCTTCCCCCACCCCCGTAGCTCATGGCTTGGTTGGTAATCTCTAGATCCTTTTCCAGAGGAAGCCTGGGACGGATCCCCTTGGACTGCAGCACCCCATGATACGCCCGCACAGCCTCCTCGGGCGACACACGCCCGTCGGTGATCAGACGGAGCATCTCAATGAAAGCCAGTTGATGCTCCGCGTTGTTGATCTTGCGACCAAACAAGGCAACTCGAGCTCCATACTTCTGGGCGTCATGGATGAGCTTGAAGGCATCGTAGGTTGTACCCGCACTGCCTCCTAGGATTCCCACCACGAGATTCGGATCATACTGAGCCAACTCCTCCATCAGTCGAGGACCATGATAGGCGATCTTGAGGAACTGCGGACGCCCTGCCTCGGTGACCCCGGCGAGGGTTCGAAGGATATTGTCGTTGATGAACTCGCCCAACTTCTCCGGAGGGATATGGCTGTCGACATTCGGGTCGAAGACTTCGAGAAAATACCGGAACTGCTTAAGCTCGGCCTCCTCGCGAAAGGCCTTGAAGGCCTCCAGCGTAGCCCGGTCCTGCTCCAACTCATTGACGAAAGTGACGGAGTAGAGCCCCAGATTGGCTCCGGGAAACCCTCCTGAATCACGGTCGCATTCCGATTTTCCACACTGGATATGATCGATGCTTGCGCTGCGGAAAGGCTGGGCTGGCCGCTGAACGTAACTGCCATGACGCACAGCCCAAACGTCGGTGGTGTCATTGGCACGCGCAGCAGGTGTGACGAGCGACTTCTGAAAAACGCCCTCTTTGATGGAGAGTTGCTCGTTCACCGAGGCCGACATCAGCATGATATCCACCAACCCTTGGCGGACGACCTCCCGAATGATATCGAGAAATTCTGGGAGGTTGCGGTGACCAAATTCGTCGCGACTCCACACCTCGGGAGAAAACTGAGCTGGCCGCAACCCGCGTGCCGAGAGATACCCTCTCGGGCCTGGCGCTTTCACTCCAAACGCCATGTCCGCGTCCTTCGCATCCGCGAGGATGAAGGCCTTCGAGGCGGGATTGCCCCGGATCTCCGCGAGCTTGGCGTCGAGCGATTTCATGGGTTCGATTCGAGCCTAGCGTTTGCCAGCCAGAATCTGATCGGTGATCGCCTTCACCAAAGCCTCCGCTTCCGCATCCGGACGGGCCTCGTTGCCGCCTTGCGTGGACTGCGGCACGCCGCAGTTCACACCCGGGCGCCATTCCTCATTGTCACAGAGCTCGCATTCCTTAAGCCCGATCCGCGGGTCAGGAATACCGAGGCTCTGCTTGATCTTAAGCAGATCCTGAAGCTGGCTCGGGGTCATCATCTTCGCCGGACGCCCCACCTGGGCCGTCACGAGGATCGTGCGGCAGTAGGCTTCCAGGATCTCCATCTTGAAATAGGCATCTTCCACCGAAAGATGGCTCCACGAAACCACACCGTGATTGGCCATCAAGATCGTGTTGTGCTGATCGACCAGATCCGCCACCAGCTTGCCCATCTCCGGAGTGCCTGGGGTGCGGTAAGGGGCAATAGCAACCGACGCGAAAACCTCATACTCAGGGATCATGCAGGTGGGAGGCATCACGCCTGCCACAGCAAATCCAGTGCTGTAGGGGGGATGACAGTGCACCGTTGCGACGGCCCGGGGCTGCCGCTTCATGATCTGAAGATGCATCAGGATCTCGCTGGTGCGCTTCTTCACGCCAGCCAGCTGATTCCCCTCAAAGTCCACCAAGCACATGTCGGCGGGCTTCATGAAGCCCTTGCTGACCAGGGTAGGCGTGCAGAGGGCAATGTCCTCGCCCACTTTGATCGCGATATTGCCCCCGTTGCCATCGACATATTCGCGCTGCCAGAGACGACGGCCGATATCGCAGAGCTGCTCCTTGAGCTGCTGGGCATAATCTGAGTTAAAAAAGGCCTCCAACTCCGCTTTGGAACTGCGGGAGTTGAGCGGCTTCGTGGGCGCGGAGGCACCGACCGCAGAAGCGGACGAGGTAGCCGCAGGCTTCTTCGCAGCGAACTCGCGCAGGCTGTCCTTTGCGGAGGGCGTCAGAATGGCGTCGGAAGGAAGGCTCTTCAGATCGCCGCCTTTGGCGATCAGGTCCTCGATGTCTTTGGCAGTGATGACGGCTGGCATAAAAGTGCGTTCAAGAGGCCGGGGTCACCGGCTTCGGATTGTAGTAAACAGTGTCAACAAGAGCGGCGGTGATGGCGTCGATGGGAGGCGCCACATCAAACGGCTGCGCGGCCTCGCGGCCTTCCACAAAACCCACCGAATCCCCAAGCCCGCCGCCCAGGGAATCATAGGCCACCAGACTCGGATCTGCACTCAGCCCTTCGGGCGGCACAGGGCCATTCTGAAGATGCTCGCGCGGGTAGGGGCTGATGATCAGCCATCGAGCGCCCTCCAACTGCGGGACCACGACACTTAACGTGACCCGCCCAATCACGCGGCCAAGCCTCATGACAGTGAATCCTCCAGTGCGGTGGTTCCGGGACTAACCTCATCCACCACCCCCGTGATGATCCAGCGCACCGGGCTCTTCGGATCACCGACGGCGATCCGCGCGGCGGAGCCGTCGCTCGAAATAATCACCCGCTGATGCATCCCCGCCCCCAGCGAATCAATCGCAATCTGCGGCACGCCCTCGGGGCGACCCTCGCGGCCGATCGGCTGGCAGATCACCAACCGCCATCCTTCAAAGCTCGGATGCTTTCGGGTGGCGGTCAGGCTGCCTTCGACGCGGGCAAGATACATTTCGACCTCAGTAGATACGGAGATTGTCCACCATCACACAGCGACGCACGCGCGTGAAGGTCTTCGGATTGGTCACCCCTTCACCGGTTGGCGTGGCGATCGAATAGCTCAGATAGCCCTCGCCGCCCAAACCGAGACCAGCCATCGAAGGCCCATTCTTCACGAAAATCGTGGTATCCATCGCACGCGCCATGGCGGTGATGTTTTCGATATCGTGCGAATGGATGATCGCGGTATGCCGATAATTGTGCTCCGCCTCCTTCGATCGTCGAATCCCTTCCTCGACGTCACGGACGCGAACGATGGGAATGAAGGGCATCATCTGCTCTTCCTTCACGAAGGCATGGTCAGCATCGGTCTCTGCAAACAGAACCGGCGTGTTGGCTGGAACATTCGCCCCCGCATACTTTGCAAGGACCGCGACGTCCTTACCGATCAAATCTTTGTTCACCACCGGCTCGGCGCAACCGCCGCCATGACCAGGTTTGAAGGTGAAGGCTGCTTGGGTCAGAGCTGCTAACTGCGAGGCGTTCAACCGAGCCGCACCCGCCTTGTCCAACGCGTCCATGAACTTGCCGAAGAAGTCACCGACCACAAAAACCTCCTTCTCTCCAATGCAGAGAAGGTTGTTATCGTAGCCTGCGCCCTTGATGACGGATTCCGCCGCGCGCTTGAGGCAGGAGGTGCCGTCCACCAAAACAGGAGGATTGCCAGGACCGGCGCAGATGGCCCGCTTGCCCGTCTGCATGGCCGCTTTCACCACCCCAGGTCCACCGGTAACCAAGAGCAATCGCACCGCCTCACTGGCGCACATCGCCTTGAAGCTGTCGAAGCTGGGATTCTCGATGATCGTCGCGATGTTCTCGATGCCTGTCTCGCGGAAGATGGCCTCATTGTAAGCGCGGACGGCCATGGCCGCGCAGCGTGCGGCGCTCGGGTGAGCGTTGAACACCACGGCATTGCCCGCCGCGATGATATTCACGATATTGCCGCTGAGAGTCGGAATGGAGTGCGTCGAAGGCGTCACAGCTCCCACCACGCCAAACGGGGTGTATTCCTCGTGGGTGATGCCATGATCGCCGCTCAGGGCATCTGGGCGGATCCACTCAACCCCGGGCACACGCTTGATGATCTGGAGCTTTTCGATCTTGTGATCCAGGCGGCCAATCTTGGTTTCCTCGAGCTCGATCCGGCCCCACTCCATCGAGTTGGCCTCGGCCATGCGCTTGACGATATCCACAATCTTGCGCCGGGCTTCCATGCCGCCTTTTTGGAGCTGGAGAAAGGCTTCATGGGCGGCAGCGGCCGCTTCGTTGGCATCCTGAAAGACACCAAACTTGCCCCGCGCGGCAGAACTCGAACCAGTCACCGCGGCGCTCCCATTGCAACCACAGGAACCTTGGGCGGGCGCCGACTTGGCGGATGACGCCCCGCCACCCTGGCCCAAACGGCCGAGCACCTCTGCCACCACGTCACGAATCAAAGTCTCGTTAATCGCACTCATTCTCAAGTCTCACACCAAAGGTTCACATCGAATCAAAACAGGCCCACCGCGCGGGAGGATCCCGCCGCGCCGCCCTTCCGACGCCCTAGGATCGGGCACTGTAAATCTGCCGACCGAGGACATCCACCACATCGACAATTCCAATGATCACGGCGTCGACGGGCGCCTCCCGGAGACCCGGAGCAAGGCGGGCGCTGCTTCCCTGACAAAACATCACAAGCTCCCCGAGCCCGGCCCCCACGCTGTCCACGGCCACAATCGTGTTGGCTCCGGGACGGAACTTGGTGGGATCCTTATCATCCACCAGCTGCGGCCGCAGCAAGAGCAGCTTGCGGCCGCTCATGTTGGGGTCCTTCTTGGTGGCAACGACGGATCCTTCAACTCGGGCGAGGAACATGGGCTTGGTTTCGGGAGTGACGGACGGCGCTCCATGGGGACACCAGCGCCCCACGAGAAACGATCGCCCAGGCTACCTTACTTCGTCGCCGCCGCCTTCTTGGGAAGGATCTGCTCGACGTCGCTGTGCGGACGCGCGATCACATGCACACTGACGAGGTCGCCCTTGATGGCTTTGACAGCCTGGGCACCGGCGTCGGTCGCCGCTTTCACAGCCGCGACATCCCCCACGACCACCGCTGTCACGAGGGCGTTGCCCACCTGAGTGATGGGGCCGGCGAGTTCTACATTCGCCGCCTTGAGCATGGCATCGGTCGCTTCCACCAGCGCCACCAACCCACGAGTTTCAATCATTCCAATTGCTTGTTGAGCCATAATTCAATCTTGAGTTCTGTCGGTTCTACTCTTACTTGCGGTCCAAAAGTCGTTTTGTTTCGCGCGCCACCACCAACTCTTCGTTGGTGGGGATCACCAGAAGCTTCACCCTCGATTCAGGAGAGCTGATCACCCCTTCCACCGCGCGCACTTTCTCATTCGCCACGGGATCCAGGAGAATTCCCAACTGATCCAGGCCCTGGCAGAGCGCGGCGCGAAGCTCAGGGCGATTCTCACCGATGCCCGCCGTGAAGACGATGGCGTCGGCACCATTGAGCTCGAGCAGGTAAGCCCCTATCCAGTGCCGGGCACTATGGAAGAAGACGTCCAAGGCGAGCTTCGCCTGGGCATTTCCCCCTGCGGCGGCCGTCTGGATATCGCGGATATCATTCGAGACACCGCTGATTCCCTTGAGGCCCCCCTCCTTGCACAGCTGCCGCTCCACCTCATCGATGCTCAGCCCCAGCGTGCGCATGACGAAGGGAATGGCGAAGGAATCGAGATCCCCCACCCGGTTATTGTGAGGAAGGCCCGACTGCGGGCTGAAGCCCAGGCTATTTCCAACCGCGACTCCATTGCGGATTCCAGTGATGCTCGAACTGCCGCCCAGATGGCAGGAGATCACACGTAGAGGAGCGCCCTGCACTGCCGTGGCGCCTCCATCCACATAAAGATTTCGCGCTCGCTCCGCGACATCCGGCCGACCCAACAGTTCCGCAGACCTTTCGGCGATAAACTTGTGGCTGGCGCCATGGAAACCCCAGCGACGGACCCCCGCCTCATACCACGCCTGCGGCACCGCGTAGCGAACCCCCGCCTCAGGAGCCCATTGGTAGAAGGCCGTCTCGAACAAACCAATCAGCGGAACGGCCGGCATGCGCTTCGCGAACAAACGGATCCCCGTGATGTAGGGAGGATTGTGAGCGGGGGCGATCGCATTGAATGCCTCCATGGCCCCAAGCACCTCCTCGGTCAAGGCCACGCATCCCGAGACACCCTTGGCCACCACGGTCTTGAATCCCACCGCCGCGAGATCGGAATCCTGCTGAATGTGCCCACCCGCCTTCAGCTCACCCAGACAATCCTCGATCGCCTTAGGGTAGTCGGTCACGCGCTCGAAGCCTCCCTTGTGCAGCAGGCGCTCAGGAGCAGACGAGCAATCAAACAGACGCCACTTCAGTGACGTGCTGCCGATGTTGGCGACCAGGATCTTCACACGGGCGATAGGGCGGGCGACGCGTTGAGCCGAAACACCTCGCGACTACTGCTGGAGCCACTTGCCTAGCAGTGCGAGACTCTCATGCGGACGAGGGATCACTTGAACCGCCACCACCTGCCCGACCTGGGCGGCAGCTGCAGCGCCCGCGTCGGTCGCCGCCTTCACGCTGGCGACGTCGCCCCGGAAAAAAGCAGTGACGTAGCCACTTCCAACCTTTTCCCAGCCGGTGAAGGAGACGTTCGCAGCCTTGAGGGCGGCGTCCGCCGCTTCGAACAGCGCGCAGAGCCCCTTCGTTTCGATCATGCCGATTGCTTGTTGAGCCATGTAAAAAGTGAGTTGAGTTTGAAAAATGAATTACTTCGCCGCACCAATGAACACCTTCACGAGATCTTCGTGAGGCCGCGCAATGACGTGAGCGCTGACCAACTCGCCGACCTTGCTGGCCGCCTTGCTGCCGGCGTCGACCGCCGCTTTCACGCTGGCAACATCGCCCCTGCAGATCACCGTGATCAGCCCGCCCCCGATCGCTACCGTTTTGGAGAGGGTGACGTTCGCCGCTTTCACCATGGCGTCACTCGCTTCGACGCTTCCGGTAAAGCCCCTAGTTTCAATCAAGCCGATGGCTTCGCTCATATCTTTTGTTCAGTTGTAAAGGTCGCTAACAGTTCAAATCGATTCGGCACACAGTCGCGGGCCGTTCACTTCACCAACTCACACACTGTGTCCGGCCTCAAATCGCAGGCATTTCCCTCATCGGTGTCGATGTGGACCTCCAGCTTGAAGCTCTTATCCACCCGCACCAGCATCTCGTTCAATGACAAGCCGCAGGGCCCACCAATGCGCAAACTCATCCGATCCCCATGCTTCACACCGTAAAAATCAGCATCCTGCGGATGCATGTGCGCATGCCGCAAAGCGCGGATCACCCCATTCTCCATCTCGAAAAATCCCTTCGGCCCCATGATCATCGCCCCCGGAGTACCCTGAATATCGCCTGAAGCCTTCAAAGGTATCTCGAAGCCCAGCGCGATGGAATCGGTGTAAGCGAGCTCGATCTGATTGAGCGTCCTGCAGGGGCCCAGGATACGAAGATTGGAAATCACCCGGCTGCGCGGCCCAATCAATGTGATCGTCTCCTTCGCGGCAAATTGCCCCTCCTGATAAAGCCATTTGTGAACCGAGAGCTGATACCCCTTCCCAAACAGCGCTTCCACCGCTTCCTGCGTGAGATGGCAGTGACGCGCGCTCACATTCACAATCAGCGGATTCGGACCCGACGCCGTGCGCGGCAGGGCCCGCCCCAAACGCTGATACACCGTCTGCCGAACCATATGTTCGACCGCCGCCCGATGAAGTTCTGTCGATGGTGCCGCCATGAATTACCCACTCATTACGACTCGAGATGAAATGAGAGTCAACAAAAGATTGCAAACTCTTCCAAAATCTTCCACAAACACTCCACATTCTACCAAACACTGAAAAGCACTCGCGATAGCATTAACACAAAACGTTGATGTTGAGTTTATTATAACGGATTCCATGCCTCCCGAAGAACGACAGAGACGCATTGAGGAATACCTGCAGCAGGTGGAGTTCGCGTCGCTCGATGAGCTTTCTGAGCGGGTGGATGCGTCCACCTCGACCGTAAGGCGTGACGTTCAGGTGTTGGAAAGTCGCGGATCAGTGAAGCGCACTCATGGAGGGGCGCGACTGGTCAATCCGAAGTCCGACGAGTTCGCCTTTGCCGCCCGGGATACCCATCAACTGGGCGAGAAAGAAGCGATCGGACGTGCCTGCGCGGAGCTGCTTCAAGCCAATCAGAGCGTGATCCTGGACGCAGGCACGACGATTTACCACGTGGCGCGATACCTGGAAGCTAAGGCACCTCAAATCATCACGAACTCCCTGCCTATCGCCAATCTCTTTGCCTCCAACAATCGAGTGGAGGTGGTGGTTTCAGGCGGTGTGATCTACCCCCGGCTGGGCGTTCTGGTAGGCCCCCTGGCAGTGGAGTCGTTCTCGAGGATGCATGCCGATGTCGCCGTGATGAGCAGCGGTGGGATCACTGCGGACGGGATCACCAATTCGCACGGCCTGCTGATCGAGATCCAGCGAGCCATGATCCATGCCGCGCGAAAGGTGATCTTCTGCCTGGATCATACAAAATTGGGACGGCAGTCGATGTCGCAGCTGTGCGCGCTGGATGTGGTCGACGTTGTCGTCACCGACGCCCAGGCCAGTCCGGAACATTTGGAGATGCTCCGCAGTCACGGGGTGGAGGTCGTGTTGGCAGCACGGACCGAAGCCACATAACCTAGAGTGGAATCAGGCTGAGCCCCCTTGGCGATAGACGAGACGGAGCGATGGGGTGGAAAAGTTCGTTTCCGTGTCGGTGAGGGTTTTGCAAAGTTCAGGAATGACCCTAGGCAGAGTCAGCATCCAGAACGCGACGTTGAAGCGAGGGGCGTGAGACCCGGAAGAGGCCATAAATCTAACCGCGAATGGACACGAATAGACGCGAATGCGAAAAAGGCTCCTGGGTTGTAACTTCTGGATTATCGTTCTTTGGAGTTCATGCAACCCATGGCCGATACCGTTGATCACCTCCAAGGCACAC
>CAMAVD010000110.1 GCA_945861575.1 Akkermansia muciniphila | reverse complement strand
AGAAATTCGCTCCGCTTTTTTGGCGGCAACGAAAACATCAATAATTGAGAGTTTATGTCACAGCACCGCAGTCTCCGTGGATCCAATACCACCGCCGCCAAGCGGAACGTTATGAAGCGCTTTGAGCGGGTGGAGGTTCTGAAGAAGCGTGGCCAGTGGAAGACTGGCGACCGAGTCACCGGTCTTCGTAAGACCAAGCCCGAGGCCTAAGCCTCAGTGGGCGGGCCACTTGGGCCCTTTCACTATCCAAGACAATTACGTCAGTCCAGCCCTGTGGCTGGACTGACTGTTTTTTCACGGAAGCGTCCGATCAGTCTCTTTAAGGGCTGGTTGGGCAGCAGAATAGTCCTCTAAAAGCACCTTTTCCCTCACTCATCTTGGTAAGACTACAAAAATTTTTGGCGGAGTGCGGCGTCGCCTCCCGGCGCGCTGGTGAGAAGCTTATTCTCGAGGGACGGGTCAGGGTGAATGGTCAAATAGTCCAGGAACTAGGCAGAAAAGTCCACCCGGACAATGACGAAGTGGTGGTGGATGGTTCCAAGGTGCGTAATAAGCGTAAGCTTTACATCGCCCTGCACAAACCCAGGCGCTATCTCTCCGCCCGCCAGGATCCCACGCCCCGCAGGACCGTGATGGACCTCCTGCCGGTAGAGTGGAACTCGGTCTACCCGGTCGGCCGCCTCGATTTTGAGTCGGAGGGGCTCCTGTTTATGACCAATGACGGCGAGTTTGCGCTCAAGCTCACGCATCCGCGCTACGGCGTTAAGAAGGTCTACGAGGTCGTGGTGAAGGGACCGATCACCCAGGTGACCGTTCGCCAAGTCGCCCGCGGGGTCGATTCAGAAGGAGAGTTTTTAAAGCCTCTTTCCGCTCGGCTGCTGGAATCAAACGAGGGGTTTAGCGTGGTTCGAGTGGAACTGGCTGAAGGAAAAAACCGCGAGGTGCGTCGACTCTTTGCCGGTTGTGAGTTGGAAGTGTTGCGGTTGATCCGCACCCAGATTGGTCCGATTAAGCTTGCCGAACTGCCTCTGGGCAAATGGCGAACGTTGACAGAACCTGAGATAAAATCTCTACTTGCTCGCACATGAAGACCTACACTTGGTTGACCTCTTTGCTGATCTGCTCCTTCAGCGCAGGCGCCGCTGAGGCGGTGAAGCCGGCTCATGCCGCGAAGCCTGCCAAAGGGACTGCGAAGCCTGCCGTCCACAAGTCCCTGCCCGCCAAAATTTCCGCTTCGGCAAGCCCGCTTGGAGCGGGTCCAGCCGAGATCAATCACGAAAAGGTCAACGCTCGGGCTCGCCCTGATGTTGATAGCGAGGTTGTCGCGCACCTCAAGAGCAAGGACGTCGTTAGGGTGATCGAAGAGGTGACACCCAAGTCCATCGGCCCGGGCGAGCCTTCGCGCTGGGCCAAGATCGCGTGGCCGGACGGGGCTGCGGTTTGGGTCTATGCTGACTTCTTGGATCAGAAGGCCTCCACTGTGAAGGTGGCCAAACTCAACCTCCGGGGCGGGCCCACCGAGAATCACAGTGTCGTGGGCACGCTCGAGAGAGGGGCTTCGGTCAGGAAGCTCGAAGCCAAGGGCGATTGGTGGAAGATCGAGGCTCCGGCTGGGGCTGTGGCCTATGTTGCCGCCCAGTTCCTGACTTCCAAAGCGCCAAAGGAGACTGTCGTGGCAGCTTCAGCGCCTGTGGTTGTCGCGCCGATCGCAGCCCCTCCGGCTCCTGCCCCGGTGGTCCGTATCCCGAGACCCACGCTGCGTCCGCCTCCGGCTCCCGCCGCTGTGCCGGTTGAGGAGAGTATCGTCGCCGTTCCTGCGCAGCGTCCTGTGTTCGCACCACCTGCGGCACTGCGCCCTGCACCCTCGATTCCGCAGCCTGCTCCCCCGAAGGTGGAGACTGCCGAGGCTCCTAAGCCGGCGGCTCCAGCTCGCGTTCCCGAGGTTCTGCCTCGCGAGCCAGGCCAGATCGACATTCGTCCGATCCCGGAGACAGCCTTCGTGAAACGCATCGTGAGTCGTGAGGGTCGCGTGAGGCGAGCGTGGAGCATTCAGTCTCCCACCCCGCTGATCCTCGAAAATCTGCATAATGGCCGGGTGATGAACTATCTCTATTCAACTTCCACCAACATCAACCTTTCCGTGTTCCGTGGTCAGGTGGTGACTGTGTCGGGCGAGGAGGCATTGGACGAGCGCTGGCCGAATATTCCCGTGATCCGGGTGGAAACGCTCCAAACGGCTCCCTGATGGCGCTTCCCAATCTCATCGACGGACGTGCGATCGCCGAGTTGGTCCACGCCGAGACCGCCCGAAGGGTGGAAGCCTTGAAGCTAAGGGGAGTGGTTCCAGGGCTCGCCTTCGTTCGGGTGGGTGAAGATCCGGCCTCGAAGGTTTATGTGGGCATGAAGGAAAAGACCAGCGTCCGGCTGGGGATTTCCTCCACCACCCATGTGCTGCCCGAGACCACCTCCGAGACCGAGCTTCTGGCCTTAATCGATCGGCTGAACCGCTCCGCTGAGTGCCACGGGATTTTGGTGCAAGCACCCCTGCCTGCCCATATTCAATCCGCCAGGGTTTTTGCCTCAGTAATCCCCACCAAGGACGTGGACGGCTTTCATCCGGTGAACGTGGGCAAGCTCATGCTGGCGGACCCCACGGGCTTCGTGCCCTGCACTCCGGGTGGTGTGTTGGAGCTTCTCATCCGCTCTAAGGTGAATACCCAGGGGGCGGAGGTCGTGGTGCTCGGACGGGGAGACATCGTTGGCAAGCCAATGACTTCCATCCTGTGCCAGAAGTCTCAGCATGCGAATGCGACCGTGACGCTTTGCCATTCCCGTAGCCGGAATGTTTCAGAACACTGTCGGCGTGCCGATGTGATTATTGCCGCGATGGGCGTGCCTTTGTTCGTGAAGGCGGAGATGGTGAAGCCGGGAGCTGTGGTGATAGACGTTGGGGTGAATCGTGTGCCCGATGTCGGCTCCAAGGATGGCACCAAGCTTGTCGGTGATGTGGATTTTGCAGGCGTGCAGCCTGTGGCGGGTTTAATCACCCCTAATCCAGGCGGTGTCGGGCCGATGACCATCGCCATGTTGATGCGGAACACTGTTCGAGCTGCCGAGATGTTTGTTGGCGGCTGATGCCAATTAGGGCACTTTTGACTCAATAACTCATGCAACCAAATCGTATACTCCCTGATCTCCAAGCCTCTCTGGTCTGCCAAGATGTCCGGCAGGAAGCCAATGGCAACCTGATCCTGATCGGGATCATGCAATTCATACCGGTCCCTGAAACGCCGATCGCCGCGGCGCAAATCCTCGTTTTCAACCGCTGGGCCGCCGGGGTGGGGCAGTTCACGGACTGCGTCCGCCTGATCGCTCCCGACCAGACTACGGTGGTGGCGAAGACGGACTTGAAGTTCGCTCTGCAGCACGCGCATTCCTGTGCGACGAATGTCAACGTCCTGCGCAACGTGGAGTTCAAGGCTCCCGGCGTCTATTATGTGGAAGTGCTCGTGGACGACGTCCTTAAGTTGCGCTACCCCTTGCCCGTAGCCATCCCTCAAAAGCAGGGCTCTCCTGGAGCGCGTCCTCCCGGTGAGGATGCCCCGCCCAACCAATAGCGCATGACGAAAAGCGGAGAGACCTCAACTCAACCGGGTGTCGAACCGCCGCCCTCCGCCGTCGCCGCTTTTCCCCGACCCTGGCAGCCGCTCACTCCGCGTGGGGCGGCTGCCTTCGCTCATACCTCTCTCAACCGCGTTTGCGCCTTTCAGTTGGCTGTCGCGGGTGTGCTCGCTCTCTCCTTTGCCTGGTTCCTCCAGGCCGCAGTGTTTCCGGTGGTGCACCGAAGCGTTCTCCAGTTGCCCGAGACGGGTGTGATCGAACTGGGCGAGCTGCGATTGCCTGCTCAGACGCCCGTGATGGTTGCGGAGAATGATTGGTTGGCGCTCCGAGTAGATCTGGAGTCGCCAGGGGACCAGTCCTTGGTGCGGGATCTTGAAATTCGTTTCGGCCCCAACTCGGTCCGCGCTTGCACGGGCCTCGGCTGCATGACCTTTATCTATCCCCCCGGATGGACAATCCCCTTCAATCGGTTGGAGGTGGTCCCGTGGTGGGAAGCATGGGAGACTGTGTTAACAGCAACGGGTGCGTTCTCGCTGTTTTGCTTCCTGCTCGTGACTTGGTGGACTTTGTCCACGCTGTATGCGCCTCTCCCGCGCGTCCTGGCGTTCTTTAGTGACCGAGAGCTTTCTTTGGACGGAGCCTGGCGTATGGCTGCCGCCTCGCTCCTCGCCGGCGCGATCTTCATGGGACTGGGAATCCTGGCTCTCGGCATGGGGTGGATTCGTCTGACCACGCTGCTTCTTTTCTTCTTGGTGCATTTGACCATCCCCATCGTTTATGTGGTGGTCGGTACCAGCGTGTTGCCTCCGCGCTCGAGAATCTCCAAAGGGCCGAATCCCTTCAACGAAACAGCGGCCCTTTCGACGCCTTCCTCGTCTCAAGATCGTAAGGGGGATGCATCCCTAGCACCTCCGGCTTCGCCTGCGAGCAACCCGCCCCCCGCCCCGCTGCAGGCTGCCCCGGAAGCCGAGATGGAGAGCTCCCCTCGCTTCCGCTTGAACCCCTTCCAATCCGCTCCCGCATCAACGGACTCGAAACCCCGCCGCAAGCCTTCCAACCCGTTTCGAGGTCGCTAGCGCTTGCAGGACTTCCAATCGAGGTCCAATCGCGCGAGATACTTGATCAGCCTGTCACGCTGTTTCCTGAGAGTTGTCTCAGCAGAAGTAGGCTCGAGAGTCGGGCGCTCGTCCGCTGGGGGCAAGTCCGCCAGGCTGCTAGAGCTTGGCCGTCATCTCCTTCATCTGCTTCGTCGCGATGCCAACGGGGCGATCCAGAGGAACGCCAGCGCAGGCAAGGAGAGTGGTGAGAAGGTCGCCTTGATTGCCTTTCGTGTTGGGTAGGAAGCGTCCGGTGTTGATGCTGCCTCCGCCTTTGCCAGCGAGAATGAAGGGGAGGTTGTCTCGGCGGTGATGATTCCCATCCTCGAGGCCGGAGCCCCACATCATGATGCAGTTGTCGAGCAGGGTGCCTTCGCCTTCCCGCAGGCTGTGCATCTTTTTTACCATGTAGGCGAATTGCGCGATGTTGAAGGCGGTGATCTTGGCGACCTTGTCGACCTGCTCCGGCTTGTTTTCGTGATGGGTCTGGGAGTGATGCTCGTCTTTGAACCCGAGTTCCGGATAGGAAACGCCGTTCGGCGTGGAGCCGATGTAGGTGCTGACTCGGGTGGTGTCGGTCTGGAAGGCCAGCACGTTGAGGTCGCACATCACCTGCATATACTCGCTGCGTTTGTCTCCGTCGGGAATTTTTACTTCGATCGGAGGGGAGTCGGAATCGTTCCGCTTGCTGACGCTGACGCCACCAACCTCCAAGGCCGCTTCTTTTTGGCGATGTTCCATCGCAGCAATGCGGCGTTCCACAGAGCGGACGCTATCCAAGTATTCATCCAGTTTGTGTTGATCTCCCTGGGGTAGTTTCCGACGTAGCTCCTTTGCCCCTCCGATGACCAAATCCAACATCTTTCGATCCAGTGTGTCCGCCTGGGAAACCCTACTTGACGTGAGGCTGCTGCCAGCGTATTTGGATTTTCCAAAGAGTCGGTTTAGAACGTTGCGTGGATTGATCTCTGCGGGGACGGGCTGAGTTGCCGAGCGAAAGCTGCAGTGTGTGTAATACCCCTCGTTCAGTCCCTCTTGGTTTTCCTTGTGCGTCTGCGGCATTGTGGCCAGCTCCAGTGACGGCAGTGAGGTGAGAAAACCTACGTAATTGGCGGCGATCTGATCGGCAGAAATCCCAATCTGGATCTGATTCCGTCGGTTCGCATCCGGCAGTGCCGCCGTGAGCCAGGTCGAAAGTTCAAGCGCATGCGGCGCACCATTGAATGGAGCGATCGGAACTCCCGAGATGCCCTTCATCAGTAGACATTGGCTGAGCACGGGGCGCAATGATTCCAAAGCCGGCGGCGGGGATGACAGAAAACTCTCCTCAGTCGCGGGCCAGAATTGATCCATGATGACACCATGTGGCATATACATGAAGCCGAGGCGCACCGGGGGTTTGTAAGTCTTCCCCATATCGGCATCGGCCCATCCCATGGTTTCCAAAAGAGGCAATGCTAGTGAAGCTCCGATCCCTTTCAGACAGCTGCGACGAGTCATTCGGAATTTTCGATTCATGGGTCGAGGGGGTGCGTTATTTCTGGATCCGGCTCTGAGTGAATGGATAGCTGGTCACAATTTCCGTGATGAGAGTCTGCATGCCATAACCCTCCTTGGCGATGGTTTCCATCAGGTGATCCACCACGATTTCGTCATAGCCCTCAAGCTGGCGACACAAGGCGTAGGCCAGCAGTTTCTCCGTCAGGTTCCGGCCAAGCTCCGCTTTTCTTGTGGCGATGATGCTTTTCAGTTCCTTAGGAGACGTGAAGAGTTTTCCCCCTGGAAGTTCTCCCGCAGCGTCAATCACCCCTCCTGTATCGTCGCGATTGCGCCAACGACCGATGGCATTGTAGTTCTCCAGCCCGAATCCTATGGGATCCATAATCTTATGGCAATTCGCACACACGGCATTCACGCGGTGCAGTTCCGTGCGTTGGCGTAGCGTCAGATTGACGACCTGCTTCTGGTTCTGTTTTTCCAGGGTAGGCACGTCCGGCGGTGGCGGCGGCACATGTTCCCCCAGCATCTGTTCCAGCACCCACGCGCCGCGTTTGACGGGGCTGGTGCGATTGGGAAATGAGGTGGCCGCCAGGATGCCGGGCATTCCCAATAGTCCACCTCGATTAGCATCTTTCAGTCTCACCCTGCGCA
This sequence comes from Akkermansia muciniphila, assembly GCA_945861575.1. Lineage (GTDB taxonomy): Bacteria > Verrucomicrobiota > Verrucomicrobiia > Limisphaerales > UBA11320 > UBA11320. The sequence continues at coordinate 9,231 of CAMAVD010000110.1, read as the reverse complement.
TCGCCGGTCCAGTGACCTTTTTTTCCAAACCATAGAGGGGGGCCAGGGTTCCGTTGAGAAAGGTGTAATCACTTTCCACAAAGCCGACAACGCTTCGGTTCTCCCGTACGATGCTTTCAAAGAACAGTCGAGCCTCTTCATACATGGCAGAACGCATCGCCCCGGTCATCTCAGGAAATTTGGCGGTGTCGAAGGTTTTGCTTTGCAAACTCCCAAGCCCCAACCACTGCGCACCAAAACCGTCAAACAAGGCTCGGGAGCGGCGATCCGAGAGCAATCGTTTCGTCTGACTTTTTAGGATGGCAGGCTCATGGAGTCTTCCTCGATCTGCCAAGTCGGACAATTCAGCATCAGGCATGGTTGCCCAGCACAGATACGATAGCCGCGACGCCAGTTGATAGTCATCCAATGGGACAACCTCGCGACCTGATTCAGCCTCGGCAGCGGGCGTGATGAAGAGGAACTGGGGTGATACCAGGATTGCTTTGAGCATCAGGCGTAGGGACGCCTGGTAGGTGAGCTTGCTTTCGCGGCCGAGCTCGAAGACCTGCAACAGGACATCCAGCTCCGCCATCGAGGGAGGGCGACGATAAGCACTCCGGGCCAGTGATTTGGCTACCTTTCTGGCCTCCGCATGGTAATCCGCCTCTGGCCCTGTCGTTTTGCCGAAGAGACGCTTTTGCACCGAGGTCGGCGGTTTTCCGTCGGGTGCCAGAATTCGATCCAGCACCGTATTGGCAATTCCGAGATACAACTCCGATTGGAGGGGGGAGAGCGTGTTCAAATACCCCTCTCCGGATACTTCGTCAGGCAGGTCCTGGGCCACGGACGGATCCACACCAAACAAATCATGCAGCGTGTTGCCGTACTCCACCTTGGTTAAACGCCGGATCACAAACACTCCAGGATCCTTAGGGCTGAGAAACTTGAGCTTCCCGATCGAGTCCAGGAACCGTTGACGTTCCTCGTCGGTCGGTTGCTTTTTTGCGTTTTCGGGCGGCATGTCGTGAGTCCTCACGTTGGCGACCGCCTGCTTCCATCGCCTCCTTGAGTCGGAGTCGCCGGGATTCTTGAGCGCAGGTTGGAAATTGATTCCGCCCTTCTGGCTGTCTTGCCCGTGGCAGCGCGTGCAGTAGGTGTTGACGAATGGGGTGACTCCCTCCGAAAAGGACTTTTTGGCCTCGGCTCGAAGCGCGGCGAATCCCACGTCATCTGCCGGTTCGGCTTCGCAAGCCAGGGCCACTGCGAACACAAAGCCGAAGGGAATCGTGGCCCTCACGCAACTGAGAAAAGTTCGGCGCATTCTCATCTCTGGAATCAAACCAAAATGCCGATGACTCTCCCGGTTTGCAATCCGATTCGAAGCGTAATTGTAGACCTGCGTGCCAATGGATTTTGCTGATCTCCGCTGAGCGCTGGAGATCATACGGCTGCGCGCTTCGTGTCACGGTGTGATGGATCAATTCCAACCCAGCAAAAAGCTCCCAGCAGACATATGGAACCTCCCAAGGCAATGGCCCATCTCCAACCGACCGTTTCCCCAAAGTTTTGGCTTCCACGCCTGCCGCTCCGGAGCGATTGTGATGTGTCTCCTGCAGCACACTTTCCTGGACGCAAACCGGAACGTAATGTTCGCGGGCGACGCATCTGACATGAAGATCGAATCCGTGGATTTCTATTATCTGGCCATCCCCGAGGTGCTCGACATTGGGGACGGGAGTCAGGACGCGCTGCTCGTGCGCGTGCGTGCAGGTGGGTATACGGGATGGGGAGAATGCGAGGCGTCGCCCTTGGTGTCCATTGCCAGCTGGAATTGCCCCATGTCGCACAGCGCCTGCAAGCCGGTCAGTGCCTCCGTCCTGGGAGAGCAGCTGGACGACATCAAGGATATTGGCCGCATCAACCGCAAGGTCCGCGCCGCCAGCCTCGATCTGCTCCAGGCCGATCACACCCTTTCAGGCATTGATATCGCGCTCTGGGACTTGCTGGGTCAGGCCAAGGGCGAACCCGTCTACCGGCTCCTCGGACAGAGTTACGCCTTTCCCAAGATCGCTTACGCCTCCCAACTCTTTGGCGATGACCCTCAGTCCACCCTGGAGCGCGCGCGTGCGGTGGTCCGGGCTGGGTTCCGGGCGGCGAAGTTCGGCTGGGGGCCCTATGGGCTGAGCACAGCGCAGGCCGACGCGGATCAGGTCCGAGCAGCGCGGGAGGGCCTTGGATCCGAAGCGGTCTTGCTGGTGGACGCCGGAACGGTGTGGCACGACGATGTGGAAGCGGCGCGCGCGCGACTGGACGTTCTTCAAGAATGTCGGGTGGGATGGCTGGAGGAACCGTTCGTGTCGGGGGCCTTGGACGCCTATCGCAGCTTGTCGCGATTGTCCGGCTCTGTACCGTTGGCAGGTGGGGAAGGGTGCCACACTGGACATCAGGCCATTCACATGATCGATCATGCCGGAGTGGGCTACATCCAGATCGACACAGGCCGGATCGGAGGGATCACCACCGCGCGCGAAGTGGCGCTGCACGCCGAGGCTCGGGGCGTTCGCTACGTCAATCACACCTTCACCACCCATCTCGCTCTCAGCGCCTCGCTGCAACCCTATGCGGGCATGGAGTCCCACGATATCTGCGAGTATCCCTTTGCCCCATCGGCGCTCGGTCGCGACTTCACCCGCATGCGGCTCGAGCCCGACGCCACCGGCTGCGTTCGGGCCCCAGATGCGCCTGGGCTTGGGGTTCAACCCGACACCACAGCACTCAAGCCTTACCTTCAGGATGTGGAAATCCGGGTGGCAGGCAGAACGCGCTTCCGAAGCCAGCCCTTTGATTGACTAGGGCTTTTCGGGTGGGGTCGTCTTTTTGGACTCTTCCGTCTTGGTCACGGTGCCATCCTCTGACTTGGTCACGGTCTTCTCCTTGGATTTGACCGTACCGTCGCTACTCACAGAGTTCGATTTTTCACTCGAGACCTGCTTATCACAGCCCACCAGGAGCAACGTGAACGCCAATGCACAGACCGCCAGACCCGATACAAGAATAGGATTCTTCATGGACGTATAGTAATCCTTAGACCGCAGGGTGGATATGGGGTGATTCCCTGAGCCTCGGCTTGTCATCTTTCGTTTGGCTTATCGTAGAATTGGAGCGACAGTGCATTTGCCGCTATGCTGTTTCGTTTTCAACGATTCCTTGTTCTGATGCTTTGCCTCTTTGGGGTGGGCTCACACGTGGGCGCGGCGTCCGTGCCGCCGGTGATTCGGAGCACGCGGTTTAACGGCACGGTAGCGGATGCCGTGCGCTACCTGCCGGACCCTCTCCACTGGCTGCCTCAAGATCCAGCGGCTTTGGCATCCTGCCAGAGCGTCTTCTTGTTCCCTAGGGTGCCTTCCCCATCACCGTGGATGGTCTGGTCAATCTCGCTACCGAATACCAGGGGGCGGAGCAGATGGTGATTCGTTACTCCGACGGTAAGAACGCTGCCGACGGGGTGGTTTATTTGATCAACGCTGGGAGCACCAACTTCCCTATACTCCATCTGGCGACCTCGACCCTTGGCGTTTTGTCTTCCTTGCCATCCTATCAACACACCCATTTTCACTCCCGATGAGCCTCATTATAAGAAGGGAGAGATCTGACCCTTGTCGGCTCCGTGAGGGCAGGATTCGGCCTGGAGATAGTCGAAAGCTCCCGAGGCCATCAGTAGAAGCCGCCGGCCAATATCTTCCGACAAAATCATGAGGGGTAAAATCATACTCATTTGCCGGAAAGTGGCTTCCTATGATTTTACCCTACATGATTTTGTCACCGTGTATTTTCAAAATGAGAATTGCTGGTGGATTTATGGGAATCATTTTCGCCTCGATATAGTAGTCCGCCTGGACGCTCACCGAAGCGAATCCCGATATTGGACCACCTGTATGCTCCAGCAAAGTCTCTCCCAACGGTTCCCACGATTCAAGCCATGCTTTGCGTGGGAAGCGTTTCGCTTTAGGGTCCTCGGCATGGCGCGGTACTCACGTAATGATCAGGCAGGGGTCGAACTCCCCAAAGCAAAGCTCGACCGGGAATCTGTCCGGGAGGCACTGGAACTATTCAGCTATCTCCGCCCTTATCGTGTGCGTTTTGCTTTCGCTCTGGTGGTGCTTTTCCTGACCAGCTTGCTCAGCCTCTGCTTTCCGTACCTCGCCGGAAGCCTCATCGACGCCGCTGTGACCGGCGCTCGGGCGGGTGGGGCAATGGGTGACGTTGACCGCACGGCCCTGCTGCTGTTGGCTGTTCTGGCTGTGCAGTCGGCCTTTGCCTTCTTTCACACACTCTCTGCTCCTGGGTGGTATGGTCTGGATCGCGCTGATATCCCTCAAGCTGACCGCAGCAGTTCTCATTCTGGCAGGGAACCCCTGTCCCCCATACGGCTCATCGTTTGCCGAGACCTGGGATCCCTCCAGGATCCTTCCACTAAAACAGCGAACCGGTGGTGTCGTCCCGGAGGTCCTCAACCGACCGGCTATGGGCTGTGATCCCTTCGGGATCCGGAGCGGAGAGCGGGGCTGCTCGTGTGAACGATCTCTTGGATTAGACCTTGGCGATACGAGTGCATGCGGGGGGAGACGTACGGTGTGCTGGGTTGGAGCAACTCTGGGGGCAGTATGGAGTATCTAGTTAAACCTCCGTACGCAGGACCGCCGGACGTGTGGCTCGTCCGGCGGTGGTCTGAGTGTTCGTAACTCTGGCGGGTGCTTTGTTACGGAGTCTTGGCTTTCGCTGTGAAGGTGCCACTGTCGGTGTCCTTCAGGCTGTTGCGATCATACTGCTTTCGGACGAAGGAACCTGCAGTCGTGCTGGCGTAGGTGAGGGTGTAATCATCCCACTTGTCGGCCTTGAACTGCACTCGCAATGTGGCGGTGTTGGCGCCGGTCGCTGTCAGCACATAGGTGAAGTCGGTCGGATTGCTGTCGTCAATCTGCTGACCGGCTGTGGCGTTGGTGAATTTCAAGGATTCACCTGTGCTCATGACGAAGTTGTAATCGCCGGCCGGAGGATTGTTGGTGGAGGTGCCGGGATTGTAAGCGTAGGGCAGCACGGTGTTGGTGCTAAAGATTCCCGCCTGATTGGTGTAGATCACGCCGCTACGATAGAGGCGGCGATTGAAGAGTGCCGTCGATCCATCCACATAGTTGAGGTCGTATTCCTCGCGGTCGCCCCCCAGATTGTAATACCCGTAGGTGATCACCAGCGTGGCGTTCGTCGCGCTGTGATTGGTGTAGGTATACATGTAGACATTGCCGCCTTCGGTGACCTCCAGCTCTTCGTCGGCCGACGCCCCCGGCATCGCATACCCGTAGTGCCCGGCTACAAACCGATACTGGTCCGGGAATTGTGCGGTGTAGACGTAGTAGGTCATGCTGGTCAATGAGGCGGGAGCCGCGGGAGCCGCCGTGGGGGTCACGAGGGGAGGCCAGGAGCTCGGCGTGGTCGCGCCGCCTGGAGGATTGGGGCTGCCTCCGGTGTTCAATGAAAGGTTCTGGCTGAACGCACCACTGTCCGTATCCTTCAACACACCTCGACGATAGAGACGGCGCACGAAGTGTCCGGACGAGCCATCGGTGAACGTCAGATCACATTCATAGCGATCGCCACCCATGCCATAGTAGCCAAAGCTCAGTATTAACGAAGCGGTGTTGCTGCTGAGCGCCGCGTAAGTATACACCAACGCATTGGTGGGCTGACCTTCCTGCACGACGCCCTGGATCTCGCGGCCGTTGCGGTCATCCAGGAACTCATAGCGATCCGGCACCCCTGAGGACTGGAAGTAATACACCAGTTTCGACAAGGCGAACGGCGGAGCCGGGGCCGCCACGGGCGGTGCGATGATGACATTGGGATTGATGGAAGCGGTATTGGTGTTGGGCGTGGCGCTGATGCCAACAATCCGGAAGGGACCGTTATCATGATCCTTCAGCTTGCCATCGCGGAATTCATCGCGCGACCAGGTTCCCACGCCGGGGCCGGTGAACGCGAAGGTCAGTTGATCCACCTTGTTGGAGGCGTAAACCAATTCCGCCTTGGCCTCGTTATTGCCATTACGAACATAGGTGTAGGTGAACGGATCGGAATCCCCTTCGGAAGCATCCACACCCGAATTCTCCAGAGTGAACTTCATCACATCGCCGCCGGGCTCATCGTCCAATTCAACGGAGATACCTCTGAGCGACCAAGGTGCGAAACCGTTGGTGGCGGCATCTGTCAGGTTGATACGGAAGTACTCGTGGCCGGGATTATCGTCGCGACGTGTGGAGCGAAGGCGTCGCTCGTGGCCTCCGTGTCCATAGATCGGTTTCTCGACATCATGCCAGTCCACCATATTGGTGGAACTCTGGAGCTGATAGTAGCGTCCGTGTTCTGTTTCGAATTCGATTTCGGTGGCATGCCGGATTTCCAGTTCGCGGGCAATGCCGCTGGAGAGTCCTCCCCAGGCCAGGGCGGCGGCTACGGCCAGTTGGGTGATGGTGGATTTCATAAAGGTGTTGGTTCTGTCTCGCGGTTTGTTTCGTTAACGTCCGTTGTTCGATACATCGTGGATTACGAGTCGGATAAGCAATCCCCTTGCCAGCCCGATTCAGGCCTGTTTTCCATGGCAAAAGGCACTGCTGATCCCTGTTTCGTTCCGAAGCCGGAACACGCGATCCGACGGCGGAACATGATGGCGCAGTGCGGAGGCTGAGACCGGGAGGGGCGCACTTCGAATTGTCGGGGGGAGGGGATTTTTCGGGTAGCCGATCAACCGGACCTCAAGGGCTCGAGACCGCTTGCGTGACTTCCTCCACGTGGCGGGGATTGCGCGTGAGCCGGAGAGCGATCGACCATCCACGCAAAGCCTCCGTTGCTCAGGGGTTCAAAACGAAAGGTGTCAAAACGAAAGGTTGACGTGGACCGGAAAATGGAAAAGCTGGTACGAAATCATACGCACCTCAACCGACTGACTTGAAAGCGGCGAACACTTTATGAATACGAACCGACCTAGCCCCATTAGCCGAAGACAGTTTATCCAACACACTGGTGCCGGGGTGGCCTTGTTCAATATTCTTCCGGGAAGTTTGTCACACGGCGCTGAGCCTCTTTCGCCCAACGGGAAGATTAACGTGGCCGGGATTGGCATTGGCAGTCGGGGTGGGGCCGACGTGAGCGAGATTGCCGGTCTGGGGCATAATATTGTGGCGCTGTGTGATGTAGATGAAAACTACGCAGCCAAGGAGTTCGCCAAGTATCCCGGCGCGAAACGCTTCAAGGACTATCGGGTGATGCTCGATAAGATGGGGAAGGAGATCGACGCGGTCATCATCGGTACCCCGGACCACACACATGCCGTCATCTCCATGGAGGCCATGAGGCGTGGCAAGCATGTCTACTGCGAGAAGCCACTGGCCCACTCGGTTGAGGAAGTTCGGAAACTCATGTCCGCCGCCCACAAATACAAAGTGGTGACGCAGTTGGGCAATCAGGGGCACTCGAGCACTTCCATTCGCCGACTCTGCGAATGGGTCTGGGCTGGAGCGATTGGTCAGGTGCACACCATCCATGCGGCGTGCGATGCATTTAAGAACGTCTATTCCCAGATCCCGAACCTGCAGAAGTTGGGCGAACGTCATGAGGTGCCGAAGGGTCTCGACTACGATCTCTGGCTCGGGCCCGTCCCGTTCCGGCCGTATTCCCCGCTCTGGGTGCCCTGGAACTGGCGCGGCTGGATGCCTTTCGGCGGGGGCGTCATCGGCGACTGGCTCTGTCATGTTGTGGATCCGTCCTTCTGGGCGCTGGATTTAGGTGCGCCGTCCTCCGTGATGGCGGAGGTCTCTGACTACAATCCAGCTCAGCATGGATTAACTTACCCCACGGCCACCAAAATCACCTTCGAGTTCCCCGCCAAGAACGCTCGCGGCCCTGTGAAAATGGTCTGGCACGATGGCAGCATCTCGATTCCCAAGCCGAAAGACTTTCCTGCCGACGAGAAGGTTCCAGGCACAGGGGCCATCCTCATGGGTGACAAGGGAATGATTGTTCACGGCTCCCACGGCGGATCCGGCTGCCATCTGCTGCCAGAGAGCCTCATGGACCAGCATTCAGGCAAAAACGCTCCGGCGGAGAAAATCGCCCGTGTCAAAGGCCATGGCTGGGATTGGACCGAAGCGATCCGGACGGGGCGTCAGGCGGGTTCGAATTTCGATTATGGCGGCCCGCTCACCCAGGTCGCGCTCCTGGGCCTGATCGCCATTCGCTTCCCGGGTCAAACGCTCCTCTGGGACGACAAGGCGATGCGGTTCACGCGTCACAAAGAAGCCACCGCATTGCTGCGTTCTGAATATCGATCCGGCTGGAGCCTGCGAGGCTAAGCTCCTGGGTCCGACAACAGGAATCGAAGGTCGTCCAGGGTCAGGCTTTTCGCGAAGGTTTCGTCCCCGAGAACATTCTCGGCGAGGGCGGCCTTGGTCTTTTGCAGGGCTCGAATTTTTTCCTCGATCGTGCCCTTCATGAGCAAACGATAAGCGATGACCTTGCTGGTCTGACCAATGCGATGGGTCCGATCGATCGCCTGGCTCTCGACCGCCGGATTCCACCAGGGGTCAAACAAGACCACATACGAAGCGGCGGTCAGGTTGAGTCCGAAGCCGCCCGCTTTCAGGGAGATTAAGAAAACAGAGGCCCCTTTTGCTGACTGGAACTCGTTGACCAATTTGCCTCTGTCCTCCGTGTCCCCGGCCAGGTAGAAGTGCGGCCAATCTCTCAGCTTGAGGGTGTCGCGGAGAATCTCGAGCATGCCCACGAACTGGGAGAAGACCAGCACCTTGTGCCCTTCCTCCATCAGAGGTTCCAGAAGATCCACCAGGGCCAGGACCTTGGCGCTTTCCTCCTGGGCGAGGGCTCCGTCAACCAGCGCAGGGTGGCAGCAAATCTGACGCAACCGGAGCAGGCTGGTCAGGATGTTGAAGCGGCTCTCGTTGAGCTGTTGCTTGGTCTGGACCTTCAGGAGAAGTTGTTGGGCGCGCTTGAGTTCAGCGCGGTAGAGAGTCTTTTGAAGGCCTTCCAGCTCGCAGAGCAGATCCTCCTCCGTTCGATCGGGGAGGTCTCGGGCGACTTGATTCTTCGTTCGGCGTAGAAGGAAGGGACGCACCCGGGCGGCCAGACGACGGCGCGCCAGAGGATCATCGGGTGCGCTGTAGTTGCGGGTGAATTGGGCAC
>CAMAVD010000109.1 GCA_945861575.1 Akkermansia muciniphila | reverse complement strand
GTTCAGCCAATGGCGTGGCGCTGCTCTTGGTGAGCCACGATCCTGGAATTCTGGCGCAGTTCGACTCGGTGCAAGACTTCAACGACATCAATCGTGCTGTCGTGCGGGAGGAGATCCGATGACGGTGCTGCGAATCGTGTGGAAAAGTTTGCGCCAGCATGCGCTTTCTACCGTGGTGACCTCGGTCTCCATCGCGCTGGCGACCGGCCTTTGGATCACGGTTTGGGTGACCAAGAACCAAGCCCAAGCCACCTTTGCATCCGTCAACGCAGGCTTTGACGCCGTGCTGGGAGCGCGAGGGTCGCAGCTTCAGTTGGTGCTTAATGCCATCTTCCATCTGGAAGCCTCACCGGGAAATCTTCCGTTCACCGATTACGAGGACATTCGTAAAGATCCTCGAGTGAAGCTCGCCGTGCCTATTGCCGTTGGGGATAATTACCAGGGCTACCGTTTGGTAGGGACGCTCTCCGAACTCTTTGACAAGGCGGAGTATCTTCCGGGACAGCGATTCCAGGTTGCTCCGGGTGGTCGCTTCTTTGACCCTCAACGACGCGAGGCGGTGGTGGGAAGCTTTGTAGCGAGCCGCCTTGGGCTCCGAGTGGGCGACACCTTTCATCCCTACCATGGGCTGATTTTCAACGAGAACGATCGGCACGCCGAGACCTATGTCGTGGTGGGTATTCTTGATCCTTCGAACACCCCGGCAGATCGGGTGATCTGGATTCCGCTGGCGGGGATTCAGTCCATGAGTGGACACGATCCTAAATCGGCAAGCGATGTGAGCGCGGTGCTGGTGAAGCTCAATTCTGCGATGGCGGGGCATCAAATGGAGCAGATGTATAATAAGCAGGGAAACCGGCTCACTCTGGCGTGGCCGATCGGACGAATTGTGGTGCAGCTCTTCGACAAGGTGGCCTGGTTTGAGCGTGTTCTCACGCTGGTCTCCTACCTTGTTGCGTTGGTGGCCGCCGGCTCTGTGCTAGCCAGTATCTACAATTCGATGAACGAGCGGCGTCGTGAAATAGCAATCCTGCGCGCGTTGGGAGCGAGGCGCCGTGTGGTCTGTTCCATCATCGTGCTTGAGGCGGCTTCCATCGCAACGATCGGTGCGATCTTGGGATTGGCGATGTATTTAGGGCTGATGTATGGGGTGGCGGGAGTGGTGCGCGCTCAGACGGGAGTGGTGTTGAATCCGCTGGCATGGGCGCCTGTGATGGTCTGGGCTCCTGCGGCTATGATTCTTCTGGGAGCACTGGCTGGCGTTGTCCCTGCAGCGAAGGCTTATCGCACGGATGTCGCTGAGCACCTGGTGCCTTCCAGCTGACTAGGCTCAAGGGCTTCTCAGACGATAGAAACGTTGCGCGGCTGTGGCTTGAACCGTCTTGGGCGATGGAATCTAACCCTCCCATGCTGTCCCAGCTCGAGACAATGCCCCCCCGGAATCGGCCTGCGGTCGGTCGTCACCCCGTTGAAAGTGGGTAGGGTGACGGACTGCAGGGCTTCCTGTGCGGCTCCACCGCCCCCAACACACACATTGGCCGGAGGTTATCCACTCACGAGCTCGCCCTGCGTCCGTCCACCCATTCCGACTGCCTCGACCTCAAAAGCGTCATTTTGCAACCGAGGCATGGCGCAGCTCGCGCGCAATGACCGAGCTGTGCGATAGGTCCGACCGCTGTGCAGGCCAGATGTCACGGTGTCGGCTGCAGAATTAGCCGGAGGAACAGCCTGGAGGCGTTCCCGGGGTTCACGCCCCAGGTTTCTCGAGCGACTCCCGGCCCGATAGCAAGGGTGCGCAGCAGTGCTGCCGGAGACCAATGAGTGAGGTCCTCCGACCAGGCGACGGAGAGCTCATAATCGTCCACACCGAGACGTCGGGGGAAGGACAGGGTGAACCGGCCTAGATCGTCCCAGCGGACCTCCAAGGATGAAGCCCCGGACTTGGCGTCGTCTGGAAGGGTCGCCAGGATGTATTCGGCAAGATCCGAGAGCCCGTCGGCGTCGGAATCCAACTCTGTGCTTCCCGTGAATTGGAGGCTGTCCGAGCTGCCGGGAGTCCCACTTGTGGTGGTGCTCAACCTCCATGCCAAGGGGGTTCCCGATCCCAACTGAGGGTAGGCCAGCACCAAGGAGTAGCCTTCTCCATCCGCTCCCACAGGCCAAGGGGGTTGCGGGTCGTATCGAACACCCGAGATCCAGCGTCCGTCCGGGGCGTAGAGGTTCAGTGTCTCGCCCGCGTTGTCCAGCTGCCCTGAATAGCTTCCATGGACCGCGATTCCCAGCCCGTAGCGTTTCAGGAACTGGTGCCGGTCTGCGACCAGCACCAATCGGTCTCCGGGGGCGAGGGGGAGATCACGGTTGTTTGCAAATCGAAACTGGACTCCATTTGTCACCTGGCAGCCGCGCAGATTGATGGCATGCGAGGACACGTTTCTTAGTTCAATGAATTCGCTATCGTCGGCACCCGCAGGATTGTAATGCAACTCGCTGAAGACGACGTCCCCTTCGGCGATGGCGCTTGCCTCTACTTGTAGAAAGGAGGTGTTCTTTGCGGACCAGGTGTTGGTTATCCAGGTTCGTGCGCTCACCAAGGTGTTTCGTTCTAGGAGGATGGAAGGACCTAGCTTTGGCACTGCTCGAATACCGTGGATCTCTAGATCAAAGCTCGCGTCGTCTGCCAGGGCGGTTTGATGCAATTCCACGGCGACGATGTTGGTTCCATTGACCAGCATGGCGGCCGATGCCTGGAGGATTGTGACGTTTGTTCCGTCGTCCACTGCGAGGCCGGCAAAGGTTGTGGGCGAGACCACTCCGGTCGTGATTGAGCTTCGTGCGGCAGCATTTCCATTCAGGTAGACGATCGCTCCGTCGTCGCGGCGCAGCCTCAGCACGACCGAGAGGAGCGAGCTTGTGTTCGTGACGACGAACTGGGTGCGGAAATAGGAGGTGATCAATTTGTTGGTGCCCTCCAGGGAAGGGATCACGGTGATCTCATCGCCCTCACCATAACCCAATTTGGCCCCGCCTGACGCCCAAGCGCGGTCATTGAATTCGGGATGCTTCCAGTTGGTCACTCCCCAGTTGGCGTGTCCGGGGACGATATCGCTGCGCCCCAACCCCTTCGCATCCGTGAACCAGCGCCAAGTGGAGCCGGCAGGAAGTAGCAATTCGCTGACGGTTCCCACCTGATTGCTGAGCGCACGGGGTGAGACAGTGCCGTTGGGTAGCCTAGGATCCTCGCCGTTCGTGGTGAAATAGAGTGTCGCGTTCGTGGGGGTGAGGAAGCGGAGCAGGGAAGGGGCTCCGGGCTGGATGGGAGCGATTCGAGGGGCATCGATCCGAGGGTAGAAGCCGGCGGTGCGCCATTGGGAAAGGACCTCACTTGTGCGGCGGGCCAGGAACCCAGACTTCACTTCGTTCCACCGGCTGAGCCATTCCGCCGGACTAAGATAATTCCAACGGGCGGCCTCCGCGTAGAACGGCCTGCGCAGTTCCTCGCAGCGGGCGTTGAGCCGACGGAGGTTAGCGGCTGTGCTGAGGGGGCCATCTCCGAGGAGGGCTCGCTGGATATGATCGGCCAGGAGGATTCGATAGTCAGGGTTCCCTTCCTTGAACAGAGTGGAGAAGAGGCTGCCGGGTCCGTCGCCTGCCTGGCGTCCGGGTGCATCACGGCCGGTGCGGTCGCCCGCAGCGTCGTAGAAGGAGCCTGCGAACCACCCATCGGCGTCGTTGAGGTAGAATTTGAAACCACTGCCCGGTGTGATAGGGCCGACGCAGCGATACTCGTCCTCGCTGCCTCCGAACATCCACATCAGCATGTAGTCCACGAACTCTGGAACATCGAGCCAGTCCTTCACTTGACTGTAGTTGTTCCGTAAGCCTTTGATTTTCGCCCAAACCTTGCCGTCTCCGTCGTAGGGCTCTCCAGGGTCGGCCCAGCCTCCTACATTCCAGTTGCCGTTGATGGACTCATAGTCCTCTTTGTGCCCGCCTAGGTAGCGGCTGTGCATGTCAGCGCCCCAGCGCTCTCTCATGTGAAACACGCCCCAGTAAACACCATTTAGATACATGTGCACGAAACGACCATGCGGGTTCAGTTGGCCCATTTCCAGGAGGGTGTCGTCGGTGCAAATGTTCGACATGTAGAAGCCGCGCATCTGCATGTCATGTGACCCGCTTCGAAGTTCCAGTTCGTCGAATTCATCCACGGCGGTCAGCCCGCGGTCGAAGCCGTCGAAGAGTGGGTATCGAAGTTTCGATGCGCCGTGCTCGGAGCGGAAGTAGAAGCGAAAGCTCTTCTTTTCGAAGGCCGTGAAGGCCCCCCCGAACAAACGTGCGCCGCAGGGCACTTGCGTCCCAGGGCCCCCTTTCGGATCGATGTATTCGAAGCTGGAGCGGACCTCAGTGGTGTCGTTGATCTCCCTCGGGGCGGTGATGGAAATGGAGGGAAGTTCGGTTAGGGCCGAATACATATGCCGCGCATAGTTGGTGTTGCGCGTGATGCTGGTTTGCATCAGCGGCGAGGTGATGACGTTGCTGAGATAGAGATAGGTTTCTGTCCGGATCGAGGAGGATGCCCATCCCTCACGGAACGCAGCCGCCCGCAGCACCTTTGTGTTGGTGATGGATATCGGCTCCTGGTAGAGCAGGCCGGTCGTGGCGGTGGGTTCTGCGCTATTGGTGGTGTAGCGCAGTATCACCCCGGGCGTGACGCAGGAAAGCGCGACGCTCACGGCGTTGCTGAAATAGCCATGTCCAAGCGAGACGCCGACCTCTTCGACAATCCCTAGGAAGCCTTCGCCATTGGCGGCCCCTGGGGTTGGTGGGCGAAAAAAGACTTCCTTTCCTAGAGTGTCCAACCCGTAGCTCAGGTTTTCCCGCTGCCTTGGAAACCGGCTGGGGTGTGGATAGGTTTCCGGGAATTGCTGAAGCAGGGTTTTACCGTCGCGATCGACCAGCGCCAGGTATTCCCCGGCGTTGTTGAGGCTGAAGTCGGTGTGAAGCGGTCCTACGGAGCTGTCTCTTCGGTCCTTGCCAGAGGCGAACAACACCAGATAACCGTTTGCGGGGATCTTCGCGGCTGGAAAAACCCAACGTTTGGCAAGGTTTGGAGCGTCCGAGAGTGAGTAGCCGATCAGTTGCAAACCATAGGGGTTCGGGTTTTGTAGCTCAATCCAATCAGGCGAGTCGCCGTCTTCATCCTTTCTGTTACCCGCATTGCTGGCGAGGAACTCTGAGATGCGAGGGGGAAGCAGTTTTACGTCAACGCCCACGGCGAGGGTTGCAGTCGTGATGCCTTGCAGATTGCTCGCTGTGAGCGTGTAGGTGGTGGTCGTCCCTGGCGTGATGACGACCGATCCGTTGGTCAAGGCCACCGAACCGGCGTCCGGCGAAAGGCTGGCTGAGATGGCGTCGTTTATCCGCCATCGGAGTGTGGTGGATTGTCCTGCGCTCAGCACATCTTCATCCGCCGCGAAGACAGAGATGGTGGGAGGCTGACGAGCGTAGACCTCGATTTCAGAGAGCTGTGGGTTGTAGCCGGCATTGCTGCGGTTGACGATGCGGACAAAGCGCCCGAGGAAGTTCCCGGCCGGGTGATTGGTGGCAACGATCGTGTCCACGCCGTTCACTCCGGAATTGCTCCCATTGCCTCGAATGCCTGCACTCCAGTTCAAGGTCCCGGGCAGGCCTCCCTGATCGCCATACACCTCAACCCCATAGCGACTCAGTCGTTCAGGGCAGCATCCATCTGCGCGGTTTCGGATGAGGATCCGATCGAGAGGATAGGCACGGCCAAGGTCGATCTGGAAATAGTACCCCAGCGTACCTGCGCCGGCCAAGGGGTGCGAAAAGCTGTCGGTCCGACCATCGGTGAGGTGGCTGGCCCCCAAGCCGGCCCAGGTAGGGCCGGAACTGGTGACGGGTCGGTTGATTGACACATTGATCGATACCGCGGCGTGAGCGATTGAGGCGAGGAGGCAGCCAAGGATCACGAGTCCATGCCATCGTGTCCTCCACCGGGAAAGCCGCGCCAGAGCCGACCAGCAAGCAGTGGGGAAAGGGCGAGTTAAAGGCAGAGGCATATACGTCAGTAGTGTGAACTACAGACGCTAGCACATAGCCGGGCGTGGACCAAATACAAACTCGATCCGACTCTGCCTCAGTAGCGGGGCACGGACGCATCCAGCTCGGTGGACCAGCGGTCGATGCCTCCGGCAAGATTATGAAGTTTTTGGAAGCCTAGATGCCGGAGTTGCCCGATGGCGTTGAGGCTCCGAATACCGTGATGGCAATAGACCACCACGTCTGCGTTCTTCCATTCCTCGAGTTCGTCGGCGCGCAGGAAGAGCTCGCCCAGTGGGATCAGGACCGAGCTGGGGAGGGCAGCGAATTGATGCTCTTCCGGCTGACGCACATCCAAAAGAAGAGGAGGTGTCGAGCTTTTGAGCCGGGCATCCACTTCGTGTGGGCTGAGCTGCGAGAACATGGCCTACTGGTTCAAGCCGGAAAGAAAACGCTCACAATCGATAGCAGCCGCACAGCCCATCCCTGCGGCAGTGATCGCCTGACGATAGACGTGATCGGAACAATCCCCGGCCACAAAGACGCCCGTGATATTGGTCTTAGCCCCTTCCACTGGCCTGATGTAGCCGTTCTCGTCCATCGTGATGATTCCCTTAAAAAGCTGAGTGTTGGGAACATGCCCGATGGCCACAAAAACCCCCGCGCAATCGAGGGTAGACTCTGCGCCTGTCTTGAGGTTCTTCACCTTTACACCCGTGACCTTGTCCTGCTTTACATCCAAAACCTCGGTCACGGCAGAGTCCCAGATGGGCTTGATCTTGGGGTTGGCGAGCGTGCGTTCCGCCATGATGTGTGACGCACGGAGGGAGTCACGTCGGTGGATGAGATAGACGATTGATCCGAAGCGGGTGAGGTAGGAGGCTTCCTCGCAGGCGGAGTCGCCGCCGCCGACCACCACCAGGGGTTTATTGCGGAACATGGGGAGAGCTCCATCGCAGGTGGCGCAGTAGGTGACGCCCTTCTTCTCAAGCAGGGTCTCGCTTTCCAAGCCCAGGTGGCGATGACCTGCACCTGTGGCGATGATGAGGGATTCCGCCAGGACCGGTTCACCATCGACCTGGAGCTTGAACGGGCGACTGGAGAAATCGACGCTGTCTACGGTGCCGAACTGGACCCGCGCTCCGAAGCGCTCCGCCTGTTTCTGCAGGCGGGTCATGAGTTCGTAACCGTCCACTCCTTCCGGAAATCCGGGGAAGTTCTCCACTAGGCTGGTGGTGGTCAGAAGTCCCCCAGGCATGGTTCCTGTGAGGACCAGGGGTTTCAAGTTCGCGCGCCCCGTGTAGAGAGCCGCAGTCAGCCCGGCGCAGCCGGTCCCGATAATGACAACCTTTTCCATATTAAGTTAGCGAACGCTAGGGATCCACGCGGGGCATTGCAAGTGCCCTTCGATCGTGCGCATCTCAGCAAAACGGTCGCCTTCGACGACGGAAGAAGGAAGCGCCCCATCAAGAACTTGCAGAGTGGGCGCATGGAAGATTTTTGCAGCGCACCTCGTAATCGTAATCGGCTAGCCGTCGTTCTCGCCGCCGGGGCGTCGGTCGTGCAGTCGGTAGTTCGAGTTGGCTTTGATTAGGGCCACGAGCATCGAAAGAACTGCTAAGACGATTGGGGTGTGAACCCCTAGGACGGACCTGAAAAGGACCTCTGCCTTTGAAGAAAGAAGAAGGCCCTTGGGATCAGTGCTGTGCGGGAGCAAAAGCAGGATCCCTTGAACGTTTTCTCTGAGCGATTCGAATCTGGAACCAAACGTGCCGTGGATCGAAAGTGGAGGACTTATCCAAGGCCGCTATCCATCCGGCAGAAAAATCCATCCCTAGAACTAGGGAATGGCTCCGAAGAAATCTTGCTTCGGTGGGATCCCTTCCAAGGGCGGGTTTCTCGTTTCCTCCGCCACTTTTGAGTTGATCAGAGTTGGGGGGGGGTACATCCTTATTCTTCCCCTCACGCGCTGATTCGCAGTTCGTCGGTCGACTCCTTCACTTTGGTTCCCTCCATCGGCTACGGTTATTCTTCCGGGCTGGTTACTGCTTCGCTATGAAATACCTTTTTCTTCTGCTCAGCCTTGCTTCGTCCGCCTCGGGTCAGGAGCTGCGAACCCTGGAGCGAGGGCCTTCTCATTCCTTAGTGGAGTCGACGCGAAAGGTAATCCTCGCCGATGGCAGCGAAGGGAGCTTGACCAATCGCTATGTTCAGTTGGGGGATGGACTGAACTTCTGGGACGGCGAGGCCTACCGGCCCTCGAAGGCTGAGTTTCGCCTTGAGCAGGGACGGGCGATCGCGGACCAGCTGCAGCAAAAGATTACCCTGGCAGGGAACCTCAACCAGGTGGGGTCTGTGCGTCTGGAGACGTCCAAGGGTCGGGTGTTCCTGAGCACTCCACTCATGCTGGTCATGCGCGATCCCGGCAGCGGAGAGACCCTCTTGCTCGGACGCCTTCAGGATACGGAGGGACGTCTTACAGCTCCAGAGACGGTGGTGTATCCCAAAGCCTTTGGAGAAGATATCGCGGCTTCCATTCGCTACACGTGTCGGCTGGGTGGGCTTGAGCAGGACATCATCATCGAAGAGCCTATTGACCCCCGGTCGTTCGGATTTCCCGAAGGTGCCACGATCGAGATGTGGACAGAAACGTTTGGATGGACCGAGCCCCAGCAACGAGCGACAGCCCCGGCAGGCACATTGGAGGATGTGCGATTGGCTTTCGATGAGTTTGAGATCGGTCAGGGCAAGGCCTTCGCCCTGGGGGATCGATCGGCTGAGGTGCCCATTGCCAAGAGGTATGGAGAAGTATCCGGGAGGACTTTTTTGGTCGAGATTGTTGAGTGTCAGGCCTTGAAGCCCCTCTTAGAGAAGCTCCCGCAAAGGGCTGCTGTTGAGCCTCGCACCCGCAAGCGAGTCGGACATCCGCGAGAACTTCTCGCGGGCATGTCTCGACCCCAGTCCAGAGGGCTGATGGCTTCCATCCAGCATGGCCCGGCCGGTGCGCGCTCTGGGGTCGTCCTGGATTACGCAACTCTCTCCACCCCGCAGTCCAACTTCACCTTCGAGGGGGATCAGGTCTACCTGGTGACGTCAACCGTGAGCTTTGCTCAAACCACCACCCTGGTGGGGGGAACGGTGATCAAGTTGGATACCCTCGGCTCGCTGAACATCCAAGGACCGCTCATCTGCCAGACTTCCCCCTATCGGCAGGCCATCATCACCTCGCGCCTGGACACTTCTGTGGGTGAGTTCATAAGCGCGGGACCTCCGACCTCGAAGATTTACGGATCGCCGGCACTTAATCTGAGTCCAACCGTCTTCACTGCTTACGCCTTGCACGATCTGGCGATCCGCTGGGCCAACGAGGCGGTTCGGATAGACAATGCATCCCTTGTCGTTACGAACCTTCAGGTGGTGAGCTGCAATAAGGCTTTTTACAAAGGCTCCACGGCTACAACGCTCCAACTGAAGAACGTGTTGATAGACGATGTGGGAACGGTGTTGGATGGCTCATCGATCGGGGGGAACGCAGGGCAGCATCTGACCTGCCACCGCGTGAGCAACTTTATGCAGGGTACAGTCCCCGCGATCGCCCTAGAAAACTCCCTGCTCATCTCCGTCACCAACACGGCTGGAAAGTATAGCGGGACGTCCGTGAAGATCCAGTTGGACGACACAGGCGTCTTCGGGTTCCAGGCGGGTGTGGGCAGGCATTACTTGACGGGTAATAGTCCTTTTCGGAACGCCGGAAGCGCGATCGTCGACCCGCAGTTTCTTGCTGAGCTTCGCCAGAGAACAACGTATGCGCCTACCAGCCTTTCAGGAGCGACGGCCTCCGGCCTGGCGCTCGGTCCAACGGTTCCTCGGGATCAGGGGCTCCTCGACTATGGGTATCATTACGCTGTGGTGGACTACATCCTGACGGACTTTGCGCCCTCCGGTGCGCTTACTCTCACCAACGGAGTGGTGGTTGCGGGGGCGGGCAGTTCAGCGATACGGCTGGGCAACACCTACGCACTCAACTCGGAAGGGAGCCCCACACGACTTAACCGAGTCGTCTGGTGCAACGCGGTTCAGGAACAACCGATCTCTGCGGGTGCTAGTTCCGGATCTCGGAGCCTGATTGAGGTCTATAATAACTATCAACCGGCCCCAGCGATCCGCCTGCGTTTTACCGAGACCTCCTTGGGAGCTGGCGAGGGAAACATCGTTTTATTCGGCAACGCGCCCGGCACGTATAATCCATCTTCGTTCGAGGTTAGAGACTGTCAGATCCGAGGTGGAGGGTGGAGTCTCTCACCGACTGTGCCAGGGATTTCCGTTCAATTGGTAAATAATCTTTTCGAGTATAACGCCTTACAGTTTCACCAAGGCACCGTTTACGCGTTGGTAGACTACAACTTGGATATGCGAAACTGCTTCTTTAGAAAAGGAATGCTTGGACTCACGAAGAATACCGGGGTTACCACTTGGAACTTCAAGGCCAATTTTTTCGACCTAGCGGCTTTATACAACACCCTCGGGTCCGGGGTGAGTTTGGGAGCAAGTTTCAACGGCTACCGCACAGGAGCAACGCGCCTGCCGGGCGAAGTCAGCTACCAGGAAGTGACGACGTTTAACCATCTGGTCGAGCGGTTGGGCGAGTACTACTACACCCTGCCCGGGGCGGTAGACACACTCAATGATCTCGTCGACACCGGGGATGTCACCTCCTCCGTCGCTGGCCTGTTTCATCACACCGTCAACGGTGTCACGCAGGCGAAAGACGCCGGTGTGAAGGTGGACATTGGCTGGCACTACATCGCGCTTAACCCGAGCGGTCTTCCTGTGGATACCGATGGAGACGGAGTGCCAGATTACGTCGAGGATAGAAACGGGGACTCGATCAAGCAAGCCAACGAAACGGGCTGGAGCTCGCCCAGCACAGACTTCAACTCGGCTGATGGTCTTGGAGTTTCATCAACCCTGATTTACACGCTGTTGAGATGATTTTATGAGTGCATGTCCATCGAGAGTGACTACGTTGGTAATTATGTCGGCACGAAACCAGTCCCGCAGGGCTGTCGGGAGTAGGAGGGGACTTCTCCCCTTGGTTTTGGTCTCTTGCTTCCTGTTTGTAGCTCGTTCCTTTGGAACGGAGATTGTTGCCACCAAGTACATGGTTTTCGAAGGGGGGGTCTTGGGCACGGATACGGTCGACATCAGGCTTACTGTGAATGCGGGCAGAGGGGACAAGCCGACAGACATCTCGCATGCGCCTGTCTACATAGCTCGCGTGAACCTCGTTCGCCGCGATGCGACTGGATGGGCAGACCAGCCATCCTGCATCGGCATCCAGATGGGCAACGGCCAAGTCAACCACTCTAGCGACGCAGCCAACACGATGCGAGGCTGGAGACTTACGACGCTTTCTGGATTGGGAGGCAGTCAGAGTTTCGACGAGTCTTGGGTCATTGGACCAATCCCGGTCTATCGAAATCCCATCTCGTGTGGAACAAATCCGAGCGATGTGCCGGTGGGCTACATCGAGACTGAGGGAGGATCTATCCGTCTCCAAAGGCTCAATTCACCAGCGGGTCTGACCACGGATCAAAGAAATGCGTGGCTTGCGAGCGTTCAGAAAACCCTTACGCTCAATGTCACGGGCACGTTCCATTTGTTCGCCGATGAGGACGACTGTGACTGTGAGGTGGCTTCCGGATGTGGACCTGCGCGTCTCGTTTCCTCGCTTAGCAGCATTCATTTGGCTCTTGATCTCGGCTCCGACGCCAGAGGGCGCGAGCGATCCATTCTAGAGCTTAGATCCGCTGCTCCAGGTGCAGCCAATAGCAGTCCCGGTGCTCTTAGTCTCTCTCGAAGATCTCGATACGACTTGGAGGTGTTCCCCGAAGGCACGCAAGGGGCTGGTGGAACTCCCTTCCAGCAAATTCGAACGGCTCAGGCCCTGACGCGAATTGTTCCAAACTCGGGCCAACCATCCTATGAAATCCAATGCTTCTCGCTCAACGCCATTGATGCCGCCATTCCTAAGAACGCTACTACCGGGTATACCCTGGTTTCAGGGGCTACTCCTTATAGGAAAATTCTGATCGAGTCCCCAGGCTCCGACTTTTCGAAGCTTCATGCCAGCGAGTATGAGGGGGCCGTGCGTTTACGACGCACACGATTCGAGTTCACACCCGCCGCCGCAGGGAACAATAACCAAGCTACCTGGGATCGTATCGTTGAGTATGACTCTAGTGGTGTGCTTGTTCCGATCCAGCAGGAGCGCATCTCCACAGCTCTCTCATCCTCCGGAACATTGTTCTTTCGCACTGAAGATAGGTTCATGTTCCAAGCTGGAGCGACGCTCACGACGATTTCCAAAGAGCGGAATAAGTATCAGCAGTTTCCGTGGGGTGAGGAACTTATTGAGCACACGCTGTTTCCTGATCCGACAAACGAGACTTCCGGACTAACGACCTCGTGGCTCTACGAAAATGCCTATGCATCTGCGCCCAACAATACCTATGCATTTCCACAAACAGTCACGGTCACCTACCCCAATGGCGGCTTTGAGCGATATCAATATGACACCAAAGGACGGGAGATAGAGCATGCCTCAAGCTTCGTAAATACAGGTTCAAGTGATCCGATCGCTCATTCCCGACGGGTCTCAAAGCTGTATCAGGATCTTGTGGATAAGAAGACTGTGGAGGAGACGACAACTATTGGATTGAACTTAAGCTCGCAGTCGCAAGTGGTGGGTAAAAGATTCGAAACTCTTCACTTCGCGAGTTTCTCCTCGGAATCCCAGATTGCTCCATTCCCCTCCATCAGCCAGGATGATCCTGCCACGATCAACGCCTTCCCGTCCGTGAGCCAAACCTCGCGCCGCAAAACCTTCCGCCTCAATCTTCCGGGGCCACCTGGCGGTCAGCCCGATCGCTTCGATGGTGAAGTCCGAGCAGAGTATCTGGAAAATGGGAACCGAAGCTATCATAGCTACGTACTTAGCCCCAACGGTGTGACGACGACAATCGACATCGGTGAGCCGAAGAAGAATGTGGGCGAGACGACTATTCTCGAGGGGGCAAATGAAGGGGTGGAGAACGGGGTTCGGATCGTCCGCTTTGAGCGTTTCTTGACCACCATTCCCTTTTCGTCCAATGGCACTATCGATCCGGCAACAGTCTCCGAGAGCGTTCATCACTACGAAATCCTGAATGGAGTGGTCAATCTATCCGCACCGATCTACCGCGAGTTGCACTATGGGCTGGATGCGCTCAAACGTCCGACCAAGCATCAAGCGGGTGTGCCTCCGTCGGGCGATCCGGCCTTGCCTTCTACCCTGCTACCATCCACCACCACTCAGATCGGTTGTTGCGGCACCACAAATGTCGTGTTCGAGGACGGGAGTTCCATGCAACCGCTCTACGATGTCTTGGACCGACCGATTGGCTTTAAACGATGGGGAATCACGGTAACAAACCGGCTGGACGCTGCGGGCAATATTATGGAGACCGTGCGCAGGCCGACAAGCGGGGCTCCCGTTACACTCTATCTCGCCGGGTATGATGGCGCCGGTCGGCTGAAACGAGAAACCAATGCTCTGGGTGGAATCACCGAGTATCTCATCTCCGTGAACGCCTCCACGGGGATCACCACCCGACAGATCATCCGAGATGGGCTTGCCATTGTGGACCAGAGCTACAATCGTGACGGTTCCTTAGCTCAGGTGATCGGAAGTGGGGCCTATCCAGCCTCCTATTCCTACACAGTGGAGGAGATCGACAAACTGGGGCTACCCTCAGGAACCATGGGTCGCGCAGTGACGGCGAGCGTGATCCATAGTCCAGCCTTGACCCACCCCGAGTATCGAAAACGCGTCTTCGATAATCTCAGCCGAGTTGTAATTGAGCGGTCACAACTGCGTAACCCAAGCGACTTGCTCACGGAGCCTGTCTCGCTTTGGAATTACAATGCCTTTGGCCAGCTCGCAGAGCTAAGAGATCCTGATAATCAGGTCCGCCGGTTCGCATATGACAGACAAGGCCGATTGAACCAGAGCGTCCTGAAAAAAGACTCAACTATAGGCATATCACTCACAGCAGACCGAGTTCGCGAGTTTACTCTTTCTATCGAACGACCTAATGGCTTGGCGCCTAACCGGCGAACGACAGCAACCTGGCGCGACACCGACGGTAGCTCGGCAATGACGTATAGTGGTATCGTCGATGAGTCTGCCACAGGACTCTCAGTCAACAATCAACTTTCAGCAGACGGGACCCTGAATTCCCTCGTCTCTACCCGCACCGATATCTCGTTCCCGACAACGAACCTGCGGAGAGCCACCACGACCCATCCCGACGGGGCGACGACAGAGAACACTTTCAGTCAAGGTCGACTCACCACTGTCGCGCGTAAGAAGCAAGGAGGAGCACTCATCGAGTCTGCTGGATATTCCTACGACCCTCACGGACGCGTCCTCCAGCAAACTCACTCCAGACTTGGATCGGTGACATATACTTACAATAGCGCCGACTTAGTTACCAGTATGACGGGTCCCTCCTCAGGTGTGGAAGATCCGCCCGTTACGGTCTATGGCTATGATTTGTTCGGAAATCGAACGACAGCCGTCGCACCTGACGGATCTATAACAAGGTGGACCTATACCAAACGGGGTGAAATCCAGACGGTGTCCCCCAACGGAACCCTCGAGATCGAGCAAACCTACGATGCTGCCGGACGTTTGCGGTATCTGACGGAGTACAACTCCACGGGAACGGATGGACAACTCACAACGCCCGTGGCACTCACACCAACGGAATGGAAATACAATAGCCAAGGTCTTCTTAAGACGAAGCTTCTGCCTGGGGGTGACTCGATCGAGTATGAATACAGCAATGCAGGCCGCCTCCGAAAACGGTCTAGCCGCTACGTAGGGGGCAATCCAGAAGTCATTGCCACGTTCACCTACGATCAGTACATCAATGATCTCAAGAGCGTGACCTACAGCGATACCGCCACCCCGAGCATTTCAGACATGGCCTACGATAGACGAGGTCGTCTCAAAACGATTACGCGCAGTGGCTCCATCGCAGATCTGGTTACCTTCGAATACGACAACGCCGACAACCTCAAATCTGAGTCCAACGATGCAGGGCCACTGGCCGGTTTGCGCCTCACCCGGAACCTGGATCCGGTTAAAGGCTTCCGACGCGCTACCCTCATCGTCGAACACGCGTCTGGTGGATGGAACAAAATCTTAGAACAAGCCTACGGCTACGAAACGGGGAGCTCGCGGCTGACTTCGACGGCGGATGTCGGCCCGGGGCTCTCAGCGTCGATCCCCGCGACTGTTTACGGTTATCTCCCTTCCTCGTCGCTCGTGGGAAGTGCTCTCGCCTGGCTGACCAACTCATCGATCCTTCCCATCACAGCCCAAGCTGTTGCGACTCGCACAACAAGCTGGGACACGATGCCTCGGCCACAGGAAATTCGCCTAGCGACCACACCTACCGTTTCGACAATTTCTCCCAAGACCCTGGGATTCTCCCATGCCTACAACCGGCTCAATCAACGTTCACGAACCTACCGCGAGGACGGATCTTCCTGGCAGTACGAATATGATCGACTCGGGCAAGTGTCGGATGCCTCCAAGACTTGGCCGGAGGGAACTCCCGTTGAAGGTCAACAATACGGATATCTTTTCGATTCGCGCGGTAACCGCCTCAAGGCGTCTTCTGGCGGAAATACCACAGGGCAAGGACTCCGCACGCAGACCTATTCTCAAACACCGACGACGGGAAACGCGGACAATAAGCTCAGTAGTCGCCAAGCGGCCAGCGCTGCCGATCGAGCCATCGATATCGTCGGGTCTGCCCGAGCCTCCGGAAGCGTCAGCGTCCTTGCCAGCGACAGTAGTGGAAATCTGATCAACACCGTGAGCGCAGCGCGCCGGGGTGAATACTTCCGAGCGGAGATCCCCGTGTCGCCGACATCACCCACGGTTCGACAAATCCAGGTGCAGGCCGACGGAATCAAGACACCGGCCGATTCGATCGGAGCTCGAATTCTGGTTCCCTCTTATACTGAGTCCTTTACATACGATACCGATGGGAATCTTCAGTCGGATGGACTGTGGGATTACACGTGGGATGCAGAAAACCGCCTCACCCGAGCGCAGCACACCGCAGCAGCCCTTGCTAGCGCCTCGGGGACTGGGTTGGAGCGGTGTATCCATTATGCGTATGACTATCTCGGGAGGATGATTCGAAGGACTGCATTGACGGCCTGCACCGGTGGGAGTGTCGTCTCCGACAGCTTGTTTCTCTACGATGGTTGGAATTTGGT
>CAMAVD010000108.1 GCA_945861575.1 Akkermansia muciniphila | reverse complement strand
AACTCCACCGTGCCTGGGTCGGGCTTGGCCGACGGCACCGTGGGCAGCTCAACGAACCTGGGCAGCTCAGAGGCCGACTTGGACTTCCGGCGCGGACCTCCCAAGCGCCGCTGCAGATCGTAATAGTTGAGTTTGAGTGCCGTGGAGGTAGGGCACAGGCCGTGGACTCGAGCCAGGGTTGTGGCCGCCTTCCACAGCTCCTCAGGTATCCGCTGTCCTCGACCTCGCGTGCTTCGCCAACGGTTCAGGCGCTCGGCCAGGGGGGCATGGACATTCGCGATCGGTCGGTCTGTCGCGGCTTTAGCAGGGCTCGTTTTCATAGTTCGCCACATACCCTACAGCCAAAACCAGACCCTGTTACGCACTCTTGCCGAAGGGACACAGTTGTTACGCACTTTTTTGACACAGATTCTTCCGAACTAAGGTCCGAAGGCTCTGGACCGTTCTACCAAGTTGGCATCCGCAGTCGCTCTGCCGAGCTATGTCGGGACAAGTCGTAAAGCGTCGTGTTCCTATTGCCCCACTGGCGTTGCATGGATATGACGCCAGTGGGTATTTGAGCATTTCAGTGGCGGGAGATCTCCCGCATGGCGTCGTTGAAGGACAGATCCAGGATTTTGACGCAGAAGTCGTGTGAAGGGTCCGGTTGACGACCGGGGTGATCATGCGCTTGGGATCGTGATTGAGGAGCGCCTGTTTAAGGACGGTCTTCCCGGTTCCGGGTTCGCCCCGGACCAGATACAAGCCACCTTGTTGGGCATGCACCCCATTGATGGATCTGTTGGCGGGATTCTTGTGGATGGGATGCATCCTCAGAGTTAGCTTCTCCCTGGATATGCGCCGGTTTGCACAAACGAAGAGCGAGGGGTGTCGGAAGGGTGCCTGGACGCCTCGTGTGTCGCATCGCTACTTGTGCCTGCTCGCTCTGCCCCCAGCAGTGATTCTGTGGGTTCTCGGCTTCTCGCTCCCTCTTGCAGTTCGGGCGGCGGACTCGGATGACAGCTCTCAGCAGTTGTTCGAAGGCCACAGCGTGCGCAGGCTTCGCATTGGCATCACCGAAACCAACCTTGCGCGGCTCTGGAGGAACCCGCGAGGCTATGTTCCCGCCACGATCACCGACGGATCCCGCACCTACTTCAACGTTGGCGTACATCTCAAGGGGGGTGAACGGAGTGGTCAAACTTTGAACCGGAGGCCATCCCTCTCTCTGAGGTTCGATCGAGAGGACAAGAACCAAACGTTCTACGGTCTGCGGAGGGTCAAGCTGAACAACTGCACTCAGGACCCAAGCGGCTTAAACCAAGTCGTTTCAAGTTGGGTGTTCAATGCCGCTGGGGTTCCCTGCCCTCGAGCCATCCCCGCGATGGTCGAATTGAACGGGCGAACCCTTGGTCTTTACGAACTCGAAGAGGGTGCTGACATGGTGTTCTTGAAGCGCAACTACGGGGTGAAACAAGCCGCCATCTACCAAGGGGCCTATGGAGTGGATATCGATGGCCCGGCTGAGAAGACTCAGGGCGATGACCCAATCCGTTTCCCTTTCCAAGAACTTCGGAAGACCCTGGCCCTAGCCGCCGCCGCCCCACGACCCGATGTCCTTGATCCTTACATTGATGTGGATCGCTTCCACCGGTTCATGGCGTGTGAGATCCTCGCCGGGCACGGGGACGGCTACTGCATGGGGAATAACAACTATCGCTTCTTCATCCCCGACCAAGACCTGGAGAGGCCAGGCGAGCGAGCCTATGGACGGATTGTTTTCATCCCCCACGGAACGGATCAGACTTGGGTTCAGTCTCAGAGCGCCGTTCTTCCGATGTTTGTCACCAAGGTGCCCCGTCTCATGCTCGCCACGGACGCGGCATGTGCGAGATTTCGCGCTTCGTTTTTTCAAACCATGTCCAAGGCGCTTGATGTGCCTAGCCTCCAATCCCGTATCCGTATGCTTCAGGCCCAGATACAGCCCGCTTTGAAGTCGATGGATCCAGAAGCTGCCAAACGACAGGAAACGGCCGCCCACGAGCTCTCAGAGGGGTTGCAGAAGAGGCAGGATCGTCTGCTTGCGTATTTCTCTTCCGAGCCCCGGCTCCTGACACCGGACTCCCCAGGAGTGCAGGAGGGCACCGACCGCAAGCCTCTGTTCAAAATCCCCCTGGATACCTGGATCGCGCACGAGCAGCTGGGAAATTGTTCGCTATTCCAAACGAATACCGCTGCAGGTAAGTCCCCTATGGCTGTCGTGGCGATTCAGTCCACGTCCTACAGCAGCATGGGCTCCTGGAGAGCACGAGTGCGGCTCCCTGTAGGACGTTACCTTTTCAAAGGACAAGCCAGTATTCTCTACAGCAGCCAATTTGCCAACGCCGCACGCCCCACGGTTCTTTTTCAAGATTACACCGGACGCCGGGACCTGAAGTCCTTCCCTGAAAAACTCAACACATGGGTGAAACTTTCAAGCAAGGTGGACGTTTCCGAACCAGGACAGGTGGTCGAGTTGGGGATCGGTCTGAATGGATTGAGGTCTGGTCTGCTCTTCGACCTAGGCTCCCTAGCCTTGGAGAGTTGCCAGACGCCCTAATTCCAATTCGTGGTCAAGATGAGACTCCAAGCCTACCGGGATGGCGGTCGAACTGGCATAAATGTAACCGCGAATGGACGCGAATAGACGCGAATGCGAAATAGGCTCCTGGGTTGTGAGTTTTGGATTAGCGTTCATTGGCGTTTATTCGCGGTTAGGTTTCAAAGCTGGGTGCCCGCTTACTGGAAACTGGCGGCGGAACGGGTTTCACGCAAAGACGCGAAGACGCAAAGGTGGGAAGAGGATGAAAGAGGGTTTTTCATGGTTGCTCCAAATACTTTGCGTCTTGGCTTCTTGAGCGCAGCGGGCGTGAGACTCATGGGTTGCGGAGCTCACCGGGTCACCTATTGGAGCACTAGGTCGAGACAAAATGCTTCCCTTCCCACAATTGTTTATCATTTCACAGTTTGGACTCACGTAAGCCGTGATAGATGTTGGATCAAGTGGGGTTGTTCGCCTTGTTCTTTCTCGGATAGCGTGCTGTTTTCTCAAGAAAGAGGGCCTCAAATTCCGAGTACTTCTGATCTCCCAAATGGAACCTCAGCCCTTTTTGAGCGATCATGAAATCGTAGCGATCTATCCACTGGTGCAAATCGTCGGCATGAGCATATAAAAACCTCGCAGCCTCCTCACTCACATCTGCCACGGTCTTGAAGTGATGCGATTTCATCATTATGCGGTTCGCTCCGAAGAGGCGTAAAATCCCTCTCCCCCAGCGGCCGACCAACTTGCCGGTCGTCCTGACGCCGGATGAGGTCAAGCGAGTGCCGCAGGGTTTTCAGATCCGTTTGTGCTGAAACACCTTTTCTCCAGGTTGAGTTGTGTGTTCAATGAGCCTTTGATCTGGAACGTTAACCCGAACAACTCGCATGCCGACATTGCTTCTCCCCTCCTACAACTACTCAACGTTCTTATCCCTGGCTGTTTGCACTTGGCTTAGCTTCACCAACCTTCACGCGATCGCTGCGATTTCACAGGACTGGCCCGCATGGCGCGGACCTAACCGCGACGGCATCGCTGCTCCCGGACAGAATCCGCCCGTTCAGTGGAGTGAGACGGAGAACATTGTGTGGAAGGCTTCGATTCCTGGTCGCGGGCACAGCTCGCCCACGGTGGTGGGAGACCGGATCTATCTGGCGACCGCCGATCCCGTCAAACTCTCTCAATCTGTTATCTGCTTGGACCGTGGGACGGGAAAGCAGATCTGGCAGTCGGAGGTTCATCCCTCCGGTGGGGACCCTGGCAAACAGGTTCATTCCTCCGCTGCCTCGGCCACCGTGGCCCACGATAGCGGTCAACTGTTCATCAGCTTTCTCAACGGAGGCTCGATCTATACCACTTGCCTGGACCTTCAGGGCAAGCAGGTCTGGCAAAAGAAGATCTGCAACTTTGTGACCCACCAAGGGTTCGCATCCTCTCCGGTGGTGCACGGCAACCTTGTGCTCGTTTCAGCGGATCACCGGGGCGGAGGAGTGGTCACCGCTGTCGATCGTAACTCCGGAACGCCCGTATGGACCGAATCCCGCCCCAAGCTTGCGAACTACACCACTCCCTCGATCCTGAATGTCGCCGGACGCACTCAGATGGTGGTAGCTGGCTGCAATCTCGTGTCGAGCTTCGATCCTCTGACCGGGAAGAAGCTGTGGGAGATTCCTGGATCCACCGAGGAATGCGTGGTGACGGCGGTGACGGATGGGAAGCGGGTGTTTGTGAGCGGTGGCTATCCCAAAAATCACGCGGTGGCGGTCGAGGCCGACGGCTCCGGCCGAATCGCTTGGCAGAATACCGCTCGCGTGTACGTGCCCTCGATGATCGCCAAGGACGGACATCTCTTCGCGGTGATGGATGCCGGCTTGGCGGTTTGCTGGAAGTCGGAGACCGGGGAAGAGCTTTGGAAGGAACGCCTGGGTGGGGATTTTTTCGCGTCGCCCATCATGGTGAACGATCGCATCTACGCATCGAACGTGGGAGGTAAGACCTTCGTTTTTGAGGCAACTCCAGTCGCATTCAAACTCGTCGGGACTAATCAGTTGGGCAATGAGGCCTATGCGTCGCCGGTTCTTTGCGGCAGCCGGCTCTACCTCCGCATCGCCGTCAAAGGCGATCCCCGACAGGAGTTCCTCTATTGCGTGGGGAAGTAGCCTCTAGTGAAATCGACGCCGACCAAACGTTCGGCGCTCCCGTGCGACGAGGCAATGTATGCCCTTCACTTTGCGGGGATGTTGTGGTATGGGACGGGTATATGCACTTCTCCGCATGTCGTCGTCTGCATCGCTGGAGTTTGTTCCTTCTTTCATGTGTTCTTTGGACTGCTGCCGCAGTGGGATCCCTCAGGGCACAGTTCACCACGGTTTTGCCGACCGTTAGTTTGCGGTTAATCCAGGAGCAGACCACAGAACCTTCCCTCACCAGCAAGCTAGCGCCAGGCCGGTTTGCAGCCGTCCGATCGGGCGATCTTTCAGAGTCGTTGTTGCTGTTCTTCGAGACGGGCGGAACCGCCACGCCGGGCAAGGACTATCAGCCACTCGAAGGGTCAGTGACGCTCCCCGCTGGTGCCAAGGAGATTGAGATCATCGTCTCTCCCTTGGACGACACTGAGATTGAGGGAACTGAGACCGTTGAGATTGCTCTCATGGCACCGCCGATTGATACCATCCCCAACTATGGCATCGATCCCAAGGCGAATAAGGTTCTGATTCTGATTCAGGACAACGACTTCGCTTCCTCCGAGTATGTGAAGATCACCCAGCCGACGTCAGGGACGAGCTTTGAATGGGGCAAGCCGATACTGATTCAAGCCGTAGCCGTGGATCCACACGGTTACGTGGCCCGACTGGTCTTTTATTCGGACGATCACCAGATCGGGGTGTCTGAAATAAATTTCATCGTAGCGCCGGAGCCGGGGACCCCCATCGCGCATTCTTTCACATGGCTCGACGCACCACACGGAAAGCATGAACTCAGAGCTGGCATCGTCCGCGCGGACGGAACGGTGGTTTCTTCAGAGAAAGTCGGTATCATTGTCGATCCCCCGCTTGGCCTTCCTGAGGTCACCGTTTATGCGGCCGCGTGGAAGACGGCCGAGCCGAATCCGCTGGCTCTCATAGCCCCTGGCGTCTTCGTTGTGCAGCGGACTGCGCCGTTTGACCGGGTTCTGCGGGTCGTGATGGCCTATGCAGGAACCGCGACCCCCGAGGCCGACTATCGTCCCTTGCCGCACGTGGTGGAGTTTGCCGTAGGTGAGCAACAGAAGCGACTCAACGTTTTGCCGGTAACGGATAAACTGGTCGAGGGTCTTGAGGTCGTGAGCGCGCGGGTTGTTCCGCCTGCGATTACCTCGTCCGATGTTCTCCCGAGCTACACCGTTCCTCGCGGTCCGGCAGCTATGGTGGTGATCGCAGACGAGCAGGGAGGCCCGCCTGCCCGTCTGGACATTCTTGATCCTTCTGAGAACGCTCGTTTTCTACCAGATGCCACCATCCCCATCAGTGTGCTGGGGGTCTTCGTCAAAGGCGAAATCGACGGAAGCATTCAGTTCTATGCGGGCGACAAGCGGATCGGCGAACTGCCTCCGCTTCCCTTCGGAAGGCCGACCATCCCATGCAACCCATTGATACGGACTTTTGAGTGGAAGAATGCCCCTGAAGGAATTCCGTATGCAGTGCATTCCATCACGGCCCGGTATGAGCTGACGCCGGGCAATTGGATCACATCACCGCCCGTGAAGATTTTCGTCGAGGGCGCCGCGGAGCGTCGGGTAGTGAGCGTCCGGCACATCATGACCCGCGAAGCGATCCCCAATGCCGACTATGCTCCGGGCTATTTCCTCATCCAGCGTACCGGACCGACGACGCATCCACTTCCTGTGCACATCAGCCTTGGAGGGGAGGCGCTGGAGGGTGTCGACTATCAAAAAGTGGACAGAGTTCAGGTGATCCCTGCCGGAGAAGAATCCATCGGCCTTAGGATCCAGGCCGTCGACGACAAGTTGCCAGAGGTACGCGAGAGCGTGGTGGTGCGACTTGAGAGTTCTCTTTCTGATGACCCGAGCCCTTGGGCTGCCTACAGCATCGACCCGACCGCTGCCTTGGCTGAGTTCCTGATGTTTGACAATGATAGGGCGAGCGAGATCGCGACCCTGGAAATCCGGGATCCCAAGAGCGGTGATGACTATGGATTCGGACAGGCCATTCGCATCCTGGCGGTGGCCGTGGACACCTTGGCGGATATCCGACGTGTGGAGTTTTATGACGGATCGAATCGTATCGGCGTGTCGGAGCACCTGACTCGCGACGCGGTGATTCCAGGCCGGCCGCGGGAGCACGAATTCATCTGGCGCGGAGCAGCGTTGGGAGGCCACAAGATCTACGCTTGTGCCCTGGATTCGGAGGGCAACACGGTCATTTCAAAGCCGGTGGAAATCCACGTAGCCTCCGGCAACGAACGTCCGGTCGTCACCGTTACCGCCTGGGACGCCCACGCTGTGGAACCCGGCAGTCCTGGTGAACTGAACACCGCCACTTTCCAGATTCATAGGACCGGGCCGGTCAGTGGTGCTCTGATAGTAAACTTCGCGATGGACGGTACAGCGACTGCCGGTAGCGACTACGAAAACATCCATCCAACAGTGGAGATTCCAGCAGGGCGCAGTTGGGTTTTTGTCACGGTGACTCCTCTGTCTGACGATCAGTGGGAACGATCCGAGTCTGTAACGCTCCGCCTCTTCGCACCTCTGGGCCAGCCGGACCGACAACCCTACACGGTGGGTCGGCCTGGTAGTGCCTCAGCGGTCATCTCGGAGAACGGCTGGGCGTTACCTCCAGGATACGCTCACTGCATCCAGCTGCCGGGCGGACTTGTTCATCTCTGTTTTGCTGCGGCCGAAGGGACCCGGCATCGCATTGAGGTGAGCAACGACCTGCGTAACTGGACAACTCTGGCGTTCGCCTCTTCCATCGATGGGGCAGTCCATTATGTGGATGAGTCTTCAGGAGTCTTCGGTCGGCGCTTTTTTAGGGCCGTGGCGGTTGCCGCAGCAGAAGATCCTGGCACGAACTGAAGCCCAAAGCGGTGCCGTTGCCAGCCTGTCCGACGTAGATCTTGCGTCAGATCGGTACCGAGCAACTTGCGTTTCCAGATGAGATGGAGTTTCCCCAAAATCCGGCAGCTGGATTTTGGTTCTAGCAGGCCGACACTCAGAAAGCCACGGGCCCAAGAAAGAGCCCAGGTGGCACCTTGCAGAAAGACATTCTAAGTCCAACGGCCTGCTAGGGGGAGAGCACTCGGTAAAATCGCTTTGGATACAGCTGCGTCCCTTGATCGGCGTAAGCATCGACGAACTGATAGATCCCAAGATCGTTGGCGCTGTTGGTTGCAATGGGGGTCCAGGGGATGGGAAAATCTAGGTGAGGCGCAGCCTCTAGGATGTAAGTTACGAAAGGCTGGCCCTGTCCCAGAATCTCCATCTTCTCCGCTGTGGTAGCAGTAATCCCGCTGATCGTACTGCCAGGGATCACGACACGCCGCAAGACGACATCATTGCCGTCCCCACCCTGATACGTGATGCGAAATGTGTTGGGCGAAGTGCCGAAGATCGAGCCTTCGCTGGTGTTGAGAAAGAACCCCTGAATGGGGCCCGGACTGTCCTTCTGGAGTACTATAAAGCTATCGTTGGTGGTCGCCGGGAATCCGACTGTAAAATAGAGGGAACTGTTCCCCAATACGACAGCGCCGCTCGCGCGAATCCGATCATACTCCTCGCCAGGTGTGACGCCATTGGCTTCGATGCGCACATCGCCGGAAGAGAGATTGAGTTCCCCTTTCACTTTCAGGATGGCGGTGTTGCCAGGACCGTTTCCGGGGGAGACCAGTCCTCCGGGGTATCCCAATATTTTGGGCAGTGTCCCGGCCCCTCCCACAATTCCGGGCGGAGTGTTGGACGGGTTCAAGGGACGGTTTAATTGCATCCCGAAGCTGGAAGTCATCTCACCATCAACCACCAGCAGGCCCTCGGTGGCTCCACAGGCTCCGGTAAAGGTATTGTTTGCGGTCAGGTGGAGCCTTCCCCGACTTTGTTCAGGCCGGCAGGCGCCCCTCCGTCAAGGATCTCAGCCGTGATCAGCAGATCCGGTGTGTTTGCCGCTCCCAGGGTGTAGATGGTGCGGGTCACCCCACCCAGTGAAAGGTGTCCGCTCAGCCGGGACACCTCGTTGGTGGCATTCACCAGAATATCCCCTCCCAGGATCAGGGTGTTGTTCATCGTGTCCACCGCGCCTCCGTTGGACGTCAGAGAACCGATCCGGTCGTCGCCCACCAAGAGTTCCACATCGCCACTAAACAGATTCGACTCGGTCAGGAAGAGGTTCCCTCGGTTGGACTTGACCAGTGACACATCCGCGTGCCCTACGATGCGCGCGTCCACTCGCAGCGTTGCGCCTTGGGCGATATCAAATAAGCGCTGGCCGCTGGGACCGAGGCTCAGTTGACCATCGATTACGGATGGAGTGCTCGCGAGCGCGACCTCCACGTTTCCGCCAAGGATGAGCTGGCCAAGATCCCGTCCCTGGTGGGTCAGGACTTTTCCTCCGCGCATGCTGAGAGAGCCGATCTGGTCGCTATTCCCATCCAAATCCAATTGTCCTGAACCTAGAATCTCCACTTCCGAGCTGTCCGCGATCTGGTTTCCATAGGTATGCACAACGAAGTCGGTGAGAGGGCCGGTTGAGCCGGATCCGATGATGAGGCGTCCTGGAATCGCGATCCTCGATGAGATGATGGGATCCGGAAAGCCCAGCAGCAGAGCCTTGCTCAAACGGAGGAGTCCCGAACTTACCACGGTCGATCCAGAATAGGTGTTTCCCACGACGCCGGAGAGGGTCAACTCTTCCGTGTTTAGCTTGCGAATCCCGCCTGAGCCGCTGATCCGCCCGCTGAGAATGTAATCTCCCTCGCCCTCCAATGTCAGGTTTCGGGCACCTAGGTTGATGTCTCCGCTGACGGTGAGCCTGTGGCTGGTGCTGAAGCTCCTCAGGGTAATGCCAACCCCGGGGCCGACCGCAATCAGGTCCAGATCCACGACGTTTGTGCCACCCGGGTTGCCGATACCGACGTAATTGCTGACGGCAATGCTATTGCCGCGAAGGGTGTAGTTCGCCCCGAAGATGTTTACGGACGAGAAGACCGTATCGGGAGGGAAGTTATTGGTATTGCTAGTGTTTCGGTGTTTCCACTTCCGGATATCCCATCTTCTTGAGGGCCTCCCTCATGACGTCGGGCCGGTCAGTGATGAGGCCGTCGGCTCCTAACCGGACCAGCCGCTGCATTTCTTCGGGGTCATTGATGGTCCAGTAGTGGATGGCCATGTTGCGCTGATGTGCGCTGTGAATGAGCCGCGGAAAATCAAGCGCATAGCCATACTTTGCCACGGGGATCTGCAGCCCATGGCTCGCTGGAGACGCGAGACGATCCAGGCCAAGTCGCGACAGGATGACAAGATTCCTGGTTTCTCCGACCGCAGCGGAGGTCAGTACGGAGTGGGCTGAAGCTCGTCGGAACGCTTCCAGGGTCGGGTCGTCAAAGCTGGCCACCATCACGCGTGGCTCCATCCGAAAGCGGCGAATGAGCTCCGCCAGGGCCGTCGCGGCCCTGGCCCCGTCTGTCCCCTTATCTTTCAGCTCCATCACCATGGGAAGATTTGTGAAGCGCTGGAAAAGCTCCTCCAAGGTCGCCAATCGGGCTGGAGTGGTTTGATAGGTTTTCTGCCCTGCGGGATCCGAGAATCTCGCCCCGAAATTCCTGGCCTTCAATTCCTGCAACGTCTGGTCAATGACGCGGCCTGTGCCGTCGCTGAGTCGATCGATGCTGGCGTCGTGATGCGTCACGAGCACCCCGTCGCGGGTCAGTCTGAGATCGAACTCGATGGCGTCGCAGCCCGTGGCCGCACTGTGCTCAAACGCAGGGAGAGTGTTCGCTGGATGCAGACCTTGTCCGCCCCCATGGGCGATGATGAGCGGTCGGGCTTTCCCCGCAGGACGCCACGGGTTCTGTCCCAGCATGCTCATCTTCACCGGCCAGAGCTGGGCCAGAAACCACCCGATCACAGCGACACCCAGGCCGACTCCCGCCTTTCGAATAATCATTCGACAACGAGAAATTAGTGTTTGGTGAGCAGGCGCTTCCATGGAGGTCCTTAGCCTAGAGAAGAGGAGATGGGACGACAAGGATTGCATACCCACCCCATAACAAAGGGCAATAAACCCGATCCTCCTTATCGTCGCCATCCCGCATCATCCCCCACTCGACCATTGAAGCGCCCGGACAGACGCTTCAGCCCACTGAACTGGTTCATGAGGCCTGGCTTAAGCTGGTTGGAACAGATCGCGCGCACTGGAAAAGTCGCGGGCATTTTTTGGGGGCCGCCGCCGAGGCGATGCGACGGATTCTGATCGACCGGGCCCGCAAACGAGGACGAAAACGTCACGGGCATGGACTGCAGCGCGTCGATCTAAACGGGGTGGACGTGGCCATGACGAGTGATGACAACACGTTGCTGCTCGTCAATGAAGCATTGGAAAAACTGGAGTCTGAAGCCCCTGAGAAAGCAGCGTTGGTGAAACTCCGTTACTTCGCTGGTCTGTCGATCGAAGATGCATCCGAAGCGTTGGGAATCTCTCCCGCCACCGCTAAGCGCAATTGGGCCTTCGCCCGCGCCTGGATCATCATGTTTTTGATGAGTTGATGCCTCTCAGCCATCTTTTGGCCACGTATGAGTGAAACGGTGGCAAGGAACAACCTCTGTGAAATGAAGTTCTCCGAGGGCCTGTTCACGATCGATAAACCGTATGCCAACGAACTCCGGCAAAAGCGCGACACTTTCCGCCGCATAACCGGCACCCGGAAGAACATCCAGGACGAACGGATGGTCGAGGCTCATACGGAATCGGCTCGAGCAGCGTTTCGGGAACTCGAGACCTTCTCCGCACGTTCAGCCTCTGATCTTGCCTCTTCGACCGAGGAGAAGTTGCGTCGAACGCGGCTTCCGTCCGGTCCGTGGCAGATGAGCGTGTAGATCGGATAGACGCGTCCCTCCACCTTCCGCCGGCCGTGGTAGATGGTAACCGATTCGCTTCCGAGCTTAATGACAACAGGGCCGGGTTTCCTGCGAGGAGTTTTTTTTGGCACCCACGTGCCTTCATGGGTGAGAGTTGTCATCAAAAGTCAACGAATACACATAAGTCGTTGATTAGGATGGTGCCAGTGGCGGGACTCGAACCCGCACGGCTTTTTAAGGCCCCGGGATTTTAAGTCCCGTGCGTCTGCCATTTCGCCACACTGGCCACCGTTCTAAATCAACCACTTACGTTTCGATTGACTGAGCTTCGTTGACATGGTGCCGAATTTGGTGCCGAATTAGCGCCAAGAAAGGCTATGCAACGAAGATGAATGCTCAACAAGGTCAGTCTCACGTCCGGGAATCCTACCAGCGGGTCTTCGACGGACGCAAGCAACCGATACGGGGGCTATGGGTTCGGGAGGGTCGATACTATGCGCGGATGCTAGTCCAGGACCCGAGCTCAGGCAGGAGCGAAGATCGGCGCGTTCGACTGACGGACCCCAAGACCAAGTTGCCGGCCACTACGGTGGCTGCCGCGGTGGCTGCCATGCAGGACTTGAAGTCTGCCAGGAGGACTAGCAGTTTGCCTGTGCTCCGTCAGACCCCTATCTTCCGTGACTACGCAGCCGAATACCTAGAGCGCATCCAAGCCTTCAAGCGAGCCGCTACCACTTCGAAGGAGCGCACCTGCCTCAATCGTTGGTCGAAGGAGATTGGCGGGGTGCGGCTGAACAAGATCACCAAGGCGATGCTCAATCGCTTCCGGGATCTTCGCTTAAGCGTGGACAAGGTTTCCCCGAGGACCGCTAACCTTGACATGATCGCCCTTCGGAACGTTCTCAAGCGTGCTCAGGACGATGGCCACATCCGGGAGATGCCAACGGCAGGCATGCGAGCATTCAAGGTGTCCACAATCAAGAGGGACCTAGTGCCGTGGCAGACGATTGAACTCCTTTGCCGGAAGGCCATGGAGGTGTCGAAGAATGGCCGGCAGTTCTCCGACTACCTGAGGTTGCTGTGCTTCTCTGGTGCTCGCCGTGATGAAGCCTTGCGCCTGCGATGGAAGGACGTGGACTTTTCCAATGGTAGCCTAACCATCGGATCCGACTCCCTAGCAAAAAACCACCAGTGGCGCACCGTGGACTTCAACGCGAAGCTGGAAGCCATCCTCCTGGACATGAACAAGCGGAAGGTGCCCGATTCAGACTGGCTGTTCCCATCCCCTCAGCGCGGTGAAAGGGACATCTCATCCAAGACCTTCAAGGAAACCCTTTGGAAAGCCAAGGCAGCCGCCTCAATCGAGGGCTTCGGGTTCCATGACTGTCGGCACTTCTTTATCAGCCATGCGGTCATGGCCGGTGTGGACTTCATGACGATTGCCAGATGGGCGGGCCATCAGGACGGGGGTGTTCTGATCGGCAAAACCTACGGGCACTTAGCCGAGGGGCACACAAAGGCGGCGGCGAAACGTGTGACGTTTGGGGCTTTAGGAGTAGAGGGAGCTTAGAGGGGGTGTTGCGGCTGAATCGCAACGAAAACGGAGGGGAAGAATCTGCCAGTGCGACAAGCGGCAACAATCCGAGAGGCTCGACGTTTTGAGGGTGTTAGGTCTGATCTTATTGGAAGCCACTAGGTTACGTGAGGTTCACCTGCGCGGCGCTTGGGGCGCTATAGATCACGTCTTGCGGTGAATTGCAACAACGCGCACGTAGTAGATGAACAAATCATTTACTCAAGACCCCATGCCGTTACACACCGACCTAATTTCAACCACCGAGTGGGCCCGGCAGATAGGCCGGTGTTCAGTCACCCTTTGGCGATGGGCTGGCTTAGGCT
The DNA here is from genome assembly GCA_945861575.1 of Akkermansia muciniphila. Taxonomy (GTDB): domain Bacteria; phylum Verrucomicrobiota; class Verrucomicrobiia; order Limisphaerales; family UBA11320; genus UBA11320. The sequence goes on along the minus strand of CAMAVD010000108.1, from coordinate 2,954 downwards.
GGCTTCACCCTGTCAATATTAGCGGACGTTCCTACCTGACACGCGAGGACATCGAGCAGTTTGTCCTGCGCGCTAAGGCGGGTGAATTCCAAAAAGCGCCCAAAGGTGCTGCTAAGCAGAAGGCGGTGGTGCTTTGACCTCCATCGACTGGGCTAGCCTTGCCAAAGACCTCAACCAACTCGTCATCGACATCGAGGCCATCAGGCAATCCAAGATCGTGGCGGAGGCGGCTAGACCGAAAAGGCGCCTTCAAAGGTCGGACATCTTCAAGTTGGTAAGGACGGCTATCAACCCCAACAAGTAAAAATCCCGCGCTCGGTTGAACCGAAAACGCGGGAGGAGAATCACGACCCACTTCTTCTATCGCAGATCGCGGTTCATCCGCAAGCGCGCATTGCGCCATGAACAAAGATTTACCTGCCTACCATAAACGGCGACACGCTCGCCCTACCCGTGACTACAGGCCGCGGCATCCATTGAATGTTGAAGCTGAATACAGGCGACACGCCAACAACCTCGTCTTCGCCTTCAGGCGCATGAGAAAGGACGCTGTTCTATGAGTGAACGGAACCATACCACACTGGTGGCGGCCGAGGTGCAGACCACGACGAGCAAGCGCACAAGAGGGGAGGCGTTCTCCGCCCTTCTGAAGGACAGGATCAGCCATGGGGCGTTCCGCCTATGGCACATCCTCCGTGACCATGAAAACGTAGAGACTGGCAATTGCTGCCCAGGCTATCGAACACTCACCGATGAGATCCGGTGCTCACGGAACTCAATCAAGGGTTGGCTGGATGAGCTCAGGGCTAGCGGTTGGGTTGATTGGGTGGTCACGACGTCGAGGCCGACGGTTGATAACCCATCGGGAAGAATGAATTCATACCGGCTACTTGATGGAGCGGGAGCGGTGGTACCAAAACAGCGACCACCGACGGCTCAAAACAGCGACCACCGATGGCTCAAAACAGCGACCACCGATGGCTCAAAACAGCGACCAGAATTAAGTACTGATAAGAAAGAAGAAGGAGGAGACCGATCAGAACCGAGGTCTAACGCTCAACCGATGACCGTCAGCAGACGCATCTCGTTAGAGAGGGAGGAGAAGGCGCTGCCGGAACGCATCAGGGCGCTGAACGACGAGTTGAGCTACACGCTCCCCGATGACGTGAGGAACGAGAAGAGGGATGAGCTTCAAACGGCCCTGGACCGGCAGTCAGAGATCCGTCGAGCACTGGGGGCATCCGATGCGTAATCGAGACGAACCCATCCAGAATGCACCGGCCGAGCAGGCAGCGCTTGGCTGCGCTCTCATGGATAGCAACTTGGTTCACCGACTCGATCCGGGGTTGTTCTACGATATCAGGCATCAGGCACTCGTGGTCGAGTTGCAGGCGATGTTCAAGGCGGGGAAGCTGATCGACCCATCGACCGTTACAGCGCACGTGGCTGCCGTCGGGAAGGAGGGCGAGGTTGGAGGAAGTCTCTACCTGAGCTTACTGCCGGACAAGTCACCATCCCCCGCCGCGTTCAGTCAGTATCTTGGAGACCTTCAAGACTTCGCACTGAGGCGCAAACAAGTAGTCGAAGCCGAAACACTTGCCGAGGGTGCAAGGGACTTGTCGAAGCCAGCTCTGGAGCATCAGGCTGACGCCGAGACCCGACTACTAAAGCTTCGTGCAGAGGGATCCACCGTGCGTAAAAGCAACGGGCAGATCCTCGCCGAGATCAACAGGGAGGTGGAGGAGGCTATTGAGAACCCCGGCGTGTTTAGGGGCGTAGCCACGGGGCTCAAGGGCATCGACCGGCGCTTGGGTGGCTTGCTGCCGGGGCAGCTTGTATTCATTGGTGCCCGCCCGGGTCAGGGCAAGAGCGCACTGTTGATGCAGATTGCGGCGAACGTGGCGGCAACGGGAAAGTCTGTTGGCCACTTCAGCCTTGAGATGAGCGCAAAGGAATTGCTAACGAGACTCGCGTGCTCCAAAGCAAAGGTTGACTCGTCGTTGTTAAAGGAAGGGCTGGTCTCCGAGAGTGAGCAAGGCCGATTCATTGATGCCAGCAAGGCCCTAGCAAGGATCCCTCTGGTCATCGAAGACAGGAACGTAGGAACGGTGGACCTCATTGCAGCGAAGGCGCGGCAAATGATCGTTGAAACCGGCTTGAAACTGTTGGTCATCGACTACGTTCAACTGATGCAGTCGAGCAACCGCAAGGCTTCTCGATATGAGGTCGTCACCGAGGTTACAGCGGCCCTAAAGCAGCTGGCCATGGACCTTGAGATTCCAATCATCGCGGGTGCTCAACTAAACCGCGACGTCGAGAAGGATGCGCGCAAGCCACGATTGTCAGACCTTCGCGACTCTGGATCCATCGAGCAGGACGGCGACATCGTCTTGCTGATCCATTCCAAGCCAGAAGACATCGTTCAGCATGGAGTGGCCGTGGACCTCCTGATCGCGAAGCAAAGGGGCGGGTGGACAGGGCCAGTCGGCCTAATCTTCAACAAGACGCTGACGACCTTCGAGGACCGATCACCGGTGGCCGAGGCTTTCACACGCCAACCAAAGCATCTAAACAGCCGCGCAGTGTGATGAACACTAGAACCATCGACGATTCGATATGAGCCAGCTTCACCACCATGCCGCTACCCATGTAGCCAAGGATAGGACAAGGCGAGCCCTACGCCTACTGGGAGCGCGGCAATGCGGTGCCGTGGCAGCCGAGAGACCGCTGATGAGCGCGAATGGAGCTTCGCTAAGCACCCTACCCCTCCCCTAATAAGGAATCTTTTCACCCCCTACCCAGATCGGGTTACGCGCAAGGGGGCCCTGTTTCTATGAGAACCACCAAAAAGCCAAATACCTCTACTAACACCCCCGCCAGACCACAGAAGTGGGCCAGGAACGAGCGGGATCTAGCAACCCTACTCGGAGTAGCCGCATCGACGGTGAAGACTT